>JAUYBJ010000204.1 GCA_030693155.1 Methylococcales bacterium | reverse complement strand
AGACAAGGGCTTTCCTTGGATGGCTTTACGTTGAATATGCACTCGCCAGCCCTGGGCTTTCAGGCGAGCCTCGCGTTCGCCATCCACATACCCTTTGTCGCCATAGAGGTCGCGACTGGTATTGGCTGGATCCAGTACGTTAAGGTTAGTCTTCGAGGTACCCGCCAACAAAAACCGAAGTAACTTGTAATGTGTTCGGTGTGCAAAAATCATAGGCGTGACTAATATATAATTCAGTACGTTACCGCACACAAAAGAAAAAAATTATTGCACTGTTTTTTGGGTAGTCATGTAGGTTGGGCTGCCGTCTTTTTGGCAACCCAACATTCTGATATTCGTTGGGTTGCGAAAGAGGCTGTGAACGTATGATGAAAATAACTCACAAAACAAGGTTTGAATTTTGTCAGTGATGGTTTTTATATTATGTGGGAGAGGCATTAGCCTCGCGGCTAAATCCTCTCCCACATAATATTCTTTCAGTCTCGAAAGAGCCGCAACCCAATTCGGGTATTGGCGATTGATCCATGTCAAAGGACTGGCAGTCATCGCATACTATTTTGGTTTAACCATTTAAAAATTAGGGCTACACTTAGCAGTGATTACTTATTCTTTCATCTCAGAGGTCGTCTTATGCACAAGCAGCAAACACTTACCATTGATGGCAACCAAGCGGCGGCGAGTATCGCGCATAAACTTAATGAAGTTATTGCGATTTACCCGATTACGCCGTCCTCGAATATGGGCGAATGGGCGGATGAATGGTCGGCGAAAGGGCAAACGAATTTGTGGGGAACGGTGCCGCAAGTGATTGAAATGCAGAGTGAAGCGGGTGTAGCGGGGGCGATTCATGGCGCGTTACAAGCGGGTTCACTGGCAACTACCTTCACTGCTTCGCAAGGTTTATTATTGATGTTGCCCAATATGTACAAAATTGCGGGCGAATTATCGCCAGCGGTGTTTCATATCGCTGCGCGTTCTTTGGCGTGTCAGGGCTTGTCTATTTTCGGCGATCACAGCGATGTGATGTCGGCGCGGATGACGGGCTTTGCGATGTTGTGTTCCAACTCGCCGCAAGAGGCAATGGATTTTGCCTTGATTGCTCATGCGGCAACGTTAGAAAGCCGCGTGCCGTTCATGCACTTTTTTGATGGTTTTAGAACCTCGCATGAAGTGGCGAAAATTGTCGATATTGATGATGGTGTGATCCGCGCCATGATTAATGAAGATTGGGTAGCGGCACATCGTAACCGTGCGCTGACCCCCGATAATCCCGTGTTGCGTGGCACGGCACAAAATCCAGACGTGTATTTTCAGGCGCGGGAAACGGTGAATGCGTTTTATAACGCCCTGCCTGAGATTGTGCAAAATACCATGAATCGCTTTGCTGAACTCACAGGGCGACAGTATCGTTTATTCGATTATCGCGGCGCGGCGGATGCTGAGCGGGTGATTGTTATCATGGGTTCAGGCGCGGAAACGGTGACGGAAACCCTGAATTATTTGAATACGCACGGTGAAAAAGTCGGCGTGTTAATTGTGCGTTTATATCGTCCGTTGGATGCTGCCGCGTTGTTAGCCGCGTTACCTGCTTCGGTACAAAAAATCGCCGTGCTGGACAGAACCAAAGAGCCAGGTGCAGACGGCGAGCCGTTATATAAAGATGTGTTAGGCGCGATTGCGCAAGATTTTATCAGCGGCAGTGCTAGGTTTCCGACCTTGCCGAAAATAGTCGGTGGGCGTTATGGCTTGTCGTCTAAAGAGTTCACACCAGCGATGATTAAAGCGGTGTACGATGAATTGAAAAACGATTCGCCTAAAAATAATTTCACCATCGGTATTCATGACGATGTTACGCACACCAGTTTGGACTGGGATGCGAGTTTTCGCACGGGTGCAAACAGCGACACCATTCAAGCGATGTTCTACGGTTTGGGCAGTGATGGCACGGTGGGCGCAAATAAAAATACCATCAAAATTATCGGCGAAGATACCGAGTTACACGCGCAGGGTTATTTTGTCTATGACTCAAAAAAATCGGGCGCGGTTACGGTGTCGCATTTACGCTTTGGCACGCAGCCGATTCAATCCAGTTATTTAATCAGCGACAACGATGCCAATTTTATCGGCTGTCATCAGACGATTTTTTTACAGCGTTACAATATGCTGGATAACGCGGCGGATAATGCGGTGTTTTTGCTCAATTCACAAGAACCTGTGGAAACGGTTTGGGATTCGTTACCCGCAAAAATGCAGGCGCAAATTCTGGCGAAACACATTCGTTTTTATGTGATTGACGGGTATGCAGTCGCGGAAAAAACGGGCATGGGTAAGCGCATTAATACCATCATGCAAACCTGCTTTTTTGCGATTTCTGGTGTGTTGCCACAGGATGAAGCGATTACTGCTATTAAACACGCAGTAGAAAAAACCTATGGTAAAAAAGGTCAGCGTATTGTGGAACTGAATTTTCAGGCGATTGATGAAACCTTGGCAAGTTTGCATCAAGTTACCGTACCGACACAGGTTAGCAGTGGCTTTGATATTGTCTCGGTAATAAAAGACACTGCGCCCGAATTTGTCAGACGGGTGACAGGCGAAATTATTGCAGGGCGTGGCGATTTGTTGCCCGTCAGTGCAATGCCGATTGATGGTACTTTCCTAGTCGGTACGGCAGCGTTTGAAAAACGCAATTTAGCGTTGGAAATTCCTGTCTGGGAAACCGATTTATGTACCCAATGCGGTAAATGCTCGATGGTGTGTCCTCATGCGGCAATTCGCAGCAAAATTTATCCGACTGAGTTACTAAGCGATACGCCTGAGACTTTCAAATCCATGCCGATGTTGGGGAAAGATTTTCCAGCGGGTTTGTCGATGACTTACCAAGTTGCGCCCGAAGACTGCACGGGCTGTACGCTGTGCGTGGATATTTGTCCGATTCGGGATAAATCCAACGCCAGTCGTAAAGCGTTAAACATGAGTCCGCAACCTGAGTTAGTGGATGCTGAACGCGACAACTGGGATTTCTTTTTGGATATTCCTGAATACGATAGAACGCTGATAAAAACCAATACCATTAAAGGCGCGATGGTGTTACAGCCGCTGTTTGAATTTTCTGGCGCGTGTGTCGGTTGTGGCGAAACACCGTATTTAAAACTGGCTTCACAATTATTTGGCGACCGTATGGTAATTGCCAATGCTACGGGTTGTTCATCTATTTATGGCGGTAATTTACCGACTACGCCGTGGACGAAAAACACCGAAGGTCGTGGGCCTGCATGGAATAATTCTTTGTTTGAAGATAATGCGGAATTTGGTTTGGGAATGCGGGTGTCGATTGATAAACACGCGGAACAGGCGCGGGAGTTGTTGACTGGTTTGCGTGACTCACTGAATGGTGATTTGGTGGAGGCTATTTTAAATGCTGACCAATCCAATGAAGCTGGCATTCATGAACAACGTGAACGGGTGGCTGAACTTAAGCAACAATTGAGCAAGCTAGACACGCCAGCCGCCAAAAGTTTAATCCATCTCGCTGATAATCTCTGCAAAAAAAGCGTGTGGATTATCGGCGGTGACGGCTGGGCGTATGACATCGGCTTTGGTGGTGTGGATCACGTTTTAGCCAGTGGGCGTAATGTCAATATTCTGGTGCTAGATACCGAAGTGTATTCCAACACGGGCGGACAAACGTCAAAATCTACACCACTGGGTGCAGTGGCAAAATTTTCTGCGGGTGGTAAATCGACGGCGAAAAAAGACCTCGCGTTATTGGCAATGGATTACGCTAATGTGTATGTGGCTCATGTGGCGTATGCGGGTAAAGATATTCAAACCCTGAATGCGTTTATCGAAGCCGAAGCCCACGATGGCCCGTCGATTATTATCGCTTACGCGCCCTGTATTGCGCATGGTGTCGATATGTCCAACAATCACCGCCAACAAAATCTGGCAGTGAAAAGCGGGCATTGGCCGTTGTTCCGTTTTAATCCTAACAAAATCAAACTGGGTAAAAATCCGATGCAGATGGATTCGGCTGAACCGTCCATTCCGTACCGCGATTTCGTCAAAACCGAAACCCGTTTCAGTATGCTCTGGCAAAGCCATCCCGAAGATGCGGAACGTTTTTTAGCCCAAGCGCAGCAAGATGTAAAAAATCGCTATCACTATTACAAACAATTATCCAAACTGAGCTGGAATGACACTACCAGCGTGTCGGCAATCAAAGCGCAAATAAAAACTGACGGTGCAAAGGAGCAAAACAATGGTTGATTTAACGACAAGTTATCTGGGTTTAAAACTGGCGCATCCATTGGTGCCGTCTGCATCGCCGTTTAGTAAAGATGCTGACAGTGCCAAACGACTGGAAGATGCTGGCGCGTCTGCCATCGTTATGCACTCGCTATTTGAAGAAAAAATCGAATCTGAAGCGCAGCAAATGGACAGATTCTTTTATCAACAAGGACTCGGTACAGGTGAAGCGGATTCGTTTCATCTTGTCCCTCACCATATTAAATCGTATCAAGAGCAGTATTTAGAAAATCTACAAGCCGTTAAATCGGCGTTATCTATTCCAGTGATTGCCAGCTTAAACGGTTCATCATTGAGCGGTTGGATAGATTACAGCACCCATATACAACAAGCGGGGGCTGATGCACTGGAATTAAACAGTTACCATCTCGCCGCGAATATCAATGACAGTAGTGAAACCGTGGAAAACCAATATGTAGACATTTTACAAGCCATAAAAAACCACATCAGTATTCCGATTACCATGAAAATATCGCCACAATTTAGCTCACCAATTCATTTTATTAAACGCTTAGAAAATGCGGGTGCAGACGGTGTGGCAATTTTTAACCGCTTTTATCAGCCAGACATTGACTTAGAAACCCTTGATGTGATTCCAAAACTTGAATTATCCACCGCGCAAGAAGCCTTATTACGCGTACGTTGGACGGCGTTGCTTTATGGGCGCGTCAATCTATCTCTAGCCGTTACAGGTGGTTTTTATCAAACGCCCGATGTTATCAAAGCCTTATTAGCAGGCGCAGATGTGGTGCATTTATGCAGCGTGTTATTGAAAGAAGGCACGGGACGACTCACGCAAATACGCGATGAGTTGGAGCAATGGCTGGTTGAGCATGAATATGAATCTATACAGCAACTGAAAGGTAGTGTCAGTCAGCAACACGCGATTGATCCGAGTGCCTATGAACGCGCTAATTATGTGCAGGTGCTGGATAGTTATAGCAGTCCGAAGGGTGTGTTGCGCTAATCTCCGTTTAATGATTGCCAGTCCTTTCAAGGACTGACAGTCATGCCTGCTTATTTACCGCGTTTCCAACGTCCAGACACATAATCCAGTGCTTCCTGAATATTCAAATCCCGTGTTGCACCGCCTGTCCTGACAAAAAATTTGGGCGTGTTATTTTGTTCTAAAAATACGGGTCTGGTGGCGGGTGAAACAATCAGCCGACAGACTTCTTTATTGTCAATAACGTGAAATAATATATGCACAAACTGACACAGATCAGCACCCAGATTGGCTGAAATAGCGGTCATTAAGGCTTGTTCAAAACCGTCCTGATTGGGTTTTTTTAAGGTTGCGTAGTCTTTTTCCAAACCGATAATCTCGCCATTATCGGCAACACCGATTAATAGCGTACCGCCGATATGACTGTTCAAAAATCCTGCCAGCGTTTTTAAAATAACCCCTTCAAGGCTGCGATTGGTGCGTGATTCCACCATATCCCAGCGTAATGATGATTTAAACTCCAGATACGTGCCTTCGCCTTGTCGGATAATCGACGGCAAATCCTTGTGCAGTTCAGTTTTTAAGTGTTCTATGCCAATGATACGGTGATGAATAAATTTGTATAGCACCAACGATAATAGCCCAATCATTGCGCCGATTTCCGCATAAAAAATAATCAGGTTGCTTTGGGAAATATTGCCCGTCAATAATGCTTCAACTTGCGTAAACACATAGCCGATGGAGGATAACGGATCGGCCTCCTGTTCATGTTTATTGATATAGTCGTAACTGGGCGCGAGGATGAAAACGCCGATCATCGCGCCTGTTATCATCACAGTAAGATAAAGTTTCAGTTGCCGATGCAAGATGGACATAATCAGTAAAAAAAATCGTTTCATTCAATAGAACCTTTATTTTATATTTTGCGTCAATAACACTTCAAACTCCTTAATAGGGACGGGTTTGGCAAATAAATAGCCTTGAAAAAGCGGGCAGTGGTGCAGTGCTAAAAAGCTGCGTTGCTCTTCAGTCTCTACACCTTCGGCAATCACTTCCATGCCTAAATTGTTACCCATGCCGATAATGGTTTGCACAATCACCGCATCAGCGGGTTTTACGCCGATGTTGCGTATGAATGACTGGTCTATTTTAAGTTGATCGAGTGGGAGCTGTGTCAGGTAGGCGAGTGATGAGTAGCCCGTGCCAAAGTCATCCATCGAAAAGCGCACGTCAATTTTACGGAGGGCGTTCATCTTCTATGGATTGCTTGCGATTGTTGAATAAGGTAATGCCGATACTGGCGGCACTGTGGTAATTGTGGGTGTTTAACTGGTAAGGCTGGTTCAGGGTGAATAAAATCTTCTCTGCTATGACTTCGGCTTTTGTTGCCGCTTCAAGCGAATTTGGGCTTAAATTTTCCAGCATGATGACAAATTCATTACCACCGAGACGAGCGACCGTATCTTCTTCACGCACACTGGCAGTTAGTCGTTCGGCAACCTGTTGTAATAATAAGTCGCCCATATTATGACCAAGGGTGTCGTTAAGTGTCTTGAAATTATCCAGATCAATGAACAGTAACGCGCCTTCCAGACGGCTGCGGGTACTAGATGCCAAGGCTTTTTTAAGCCTATCCATCAGCAGTCGCCGATTGGGTAAACTGGTGAGCGGGTCGAAGAATGCCAGCCGTTCAATTTCATTTTCAGCAGCTTAGGATCTTTACCAACCACTTCTTCAGGTGCGTAACCTGTAATGTTGGTGAAAGCACTGTTCACTCGTAAAATGACGTTATTGGCATCGGTGATAAACATTCCCTCTTGTGATTCAAAGGCAATAGCGGCAATGCGTAATTCTGCTTCCACTTGTTTGCGCTCAGTCACATCACGACCAAGGATAACCAAACCCTGCCGTCGTCCCTGATCGTCAAAAATGGGGATTTTTCGGACTTCAAAATCGAATATCTGACCATTGTCATCGACAACTTGTTCGGTAAATAAGGTCAGCCGACCTGCTTTCCATGTTTCGTTATCGTCTATTAAACATTTCTGGTGTGCGTCATTGAACTCAGGGTGCAGCTTGGCCAGCTCCA
Source organism: Methylococcales bacterium (assembly GCA_030693155.1). Lineage (GTDB taxonomy): Bacteria > Pseudomonadota > Gammaproteobacteria > Methylococcales > Methylomonadaceae > UBA4132. The sequence continues at coordinate 57,085 of JAUYBJ010000204.1, read as the reverse complement.
TTTCTGTCTTGCCTTGCCATGGAATATCGTGCAATTGAAACAGTTGCTTGGCTAATTCATTGGTAATCAACCAGCGACTATCAGCATCCTTGAGGTGTTTGTTGTGGTTAATCAGTTTTAATTCGCTGTGCTTATTTTTAGTCACATCAATGAACACCAACAGAGCTTCGCCTGTTTCCTTGTGCAGTAAACTACGACTCACATCGACCCAGATATGCCGCCCATCCTTGCGTATTAACTCATATTGTGTGCTGACAATGGATTCGGTATTTTTGTAGGACTGTTGTACGGCTTGATAGTCTTGTTCATGGGCATAAAAATGTCGCGCGGAAACACCGACAGTTTCGCCTTTTTTATACCCCAGCATGGTTTCACAAGCTGGATTCGCCCAGACAATTTTTTGATTCCGTACGGTGGCAATGCCGACCAGTCGGTTGTCCAGTATTGCGCGTTGTTCTTCCAGTAATCGCTCGATGCGTTGCTGGTTTTTATGATGTTCGGTAATATCCTGAGCAATGCCGCGCATGATGATGGGCTTGCCTTGTGCATTCCGTTCAACTTGTCCAGAAGAACGTATCCAGCGAATACTGCCTGTAGTGGTGATGACAGGGTATTCCACCTCGTACTTGGTTCCGTGTTTGATATGCGACTGGATGGCATTAATCACTCGTTGTCGGTCTTCGGGATACAGGGCGTTGATAAAATCATCCCATTTTGGCTCACGAATCAAGCCGATTAACGCGCGACAACTGTCCGACCATACCAGTTTATTAGTGATTAAATCAGCTTCCCATGTGCCAACACCACCACTGTTCTGGCTGAGACGGAGCTGAGATTCGCTTTTGCGTAAACTCAATTCTTTCTGTTTGAGTTCATTGACATAGGTAGTTAAAGCCATACTGATACCTGACAGAATCAGTACATAAAGCCAATAATTGTTCAAATTGAAAGCGGCGATTTCATTGGCAAAATAGCCCGTTTTTAGATAAGCACCCAATAGTGCCTGAATAGCGACAATATTGAGTGTTAATGTTGTGGCACGCGTACCCAGTCTTATGGCAATCAGGGTAATGGGTAAAAACATAATGAAGGCTTTAGGCGGTAGCAGTAAATGCTCATTAATCCAGCCCAGAAAAATGATTTGCCCCAATATAAAGGTAATGCCGATCAGTAATATAGCTTCAAGGTATTGCTTGGTTGCGAGTTTCTCTGATTTTGTCTGCCACCACGCCAATATCAACGGTGTAACCAGTACAATACCGAGTGAATTTGCCATCCACCAACGTGATACGCTTATAAAATAATCAGCGGATGGAATGAGCCCTGTCAGTAACAAAACCCCTGCGGCAAAGATGGCGGCAAGCATACTGGCAACAAAACCGCCCAAGGTAATCAAGCGCAAATAATCGCGGAGTGTGTGTAACGCTAACACAGAGCGGTCATCATGGGTGAGCAACCAACTGCCTATAAAAACTTGCGTGATATTAGCCAGTGAAATGCCAAAAATTGCAAACAGCGGTTCTTTGAAAGGGACATGAAGCAGCACTGAACCCAGCAGTACAGCCCAGAGGTAACGCCTGCCGCCAATCAACACTACTGCCAACGCCAGGCCGTTAGCCGACCAGAGAATGCCGATACCCTCATTGGTGAAGTAATGATGAATAACTGTGCCGAGCAACAGATACAGCAGTGCGACAGCCAGTTGTTTAAGGTTTGAATGCGTCAATTTATCAGGCTGCACGCTGTTCGTATAATGAGCAAACCTGTGACTATCAGTCTTCTGTCTGGTGGGCTTTGTATGGTCTGCGCTGCCGCTATCCGTGCGTTTTTTAGTAGGCTTTCTGTCGTTTATAGTCATGCTTGCTTCTGATAATGGAGGCATAGAGATTGTGTTCATCTTCTAATTTGAAGCATAAACAGCTAATCGAAAGACAAAGATACCAGATAAAGAAAGTGGATAACAAAAATAACGCTATCACGCCGTGTTAAGCTAAGGTAATTGCGATATTATGAAGGTAAAGACGCACTGCTCAACGTCTGTACCCTGCAAGGTGGGAGCTAAAAAAGCCTGTTAGCAAGTTTACGCCTACTTGGTTATCGGCACTAATGGAATATGGTAGCTTTCCATAATTGCCTTAATTTCTGCTGAATTCTCGCTAATCAACTTATCCAGTATTTCTTTCCGTTCTTTATCGGGTTTACGCACGCCCATTGCCATTGCAAAATCAAATTTTATATCAGCGGTGGATTGCATTGGAATCACGGTGTAACTATTTTCAGGGCTTTGCGCGATAACGTAAGCCGCCATCGGACCCCATAACATAACCATATCAATTTTTTTGGCTTTTAAATCGGCGTCTATTTGCATGGCGGCGTTGTTTTCGCTATCACCGGACATGGATTGATAGGAAATACCCTGATCCAGTAAGCCGTTTTTTTGTAGCCACGTCGTTCCCGGCCCTCGGTCAAACATGGCTATTTTTAAGGTTTCTTGTTTGTCCAAAGGCAGGTTGGGTAATTGCGTTGCGTCTTTAATGTCATCCCAGCCGCGTCCTTTAGCAATCAGTAACACATAAGTCGATTTGTAATAAGGCTGAGTATTCAGGGTTAAATCATAGCCAGCAGGTACGCCCATCACCACATCACATTTAAAATTCTTGCTGTCTACTTCTCTGTCGTTGACTGGCGCGGTTAATGTATTGCGAATAAAGCCGATGCGTTGTGCAAACCAGGTATATTCAACCGTCTGCCCTAATTTTTTGGCAAACAATTCAGCAATTTTATTTTCAAAGCCGTCTTGTTTTTGCGTGGAATAGGGGGGATTTAACGGATCAGCGCAGACTTTAAATTTTTCCTCTGCGTTGGCAGTAATAACAGCAGTCGCTAAGCATAATCCCATAATGAGCGGTACAACTTTCATGGTGTGTCCTTAAAATTCTTCAATAAAGGTGTTTTCGATAGGCGTTTGTACATAATGTTTTTTCTCATCCCAGAAATAGTAATAACCTTTGTCAGTAGTGGTTACTTTACCGTTTTTAATCGTCCATGTTTTTGTGACCGAGCCATTAGCATAAGTCACCAGATAATTACCATCCAGAAATTCAATGAGTGTTCTGGATAACTGGTTTTGTTTATCTTGCGTACAGCCTGTCAATAAAGCCAGTAGTACTAATAAATTGAGTAGTTTCATAATAAAATTCAAGTCAATATAAGACGGTTTGTGTAAGGGTAAAAGTAGGTTCTAGGTAATAAATGAGGATGTATTGCTAAACACTGGAAGTCAGGATTTGGCTTACCTTCAAGCGGAGCTTGCACTCCTGCCAATACACGCCAACTTATTACTTATAGGCAATCTTCTAATAATCTTGTCAGTACAATTAATTATGAAGAGTTATTGATGAAGAAAGAATGAAGATTCATTTATACAGCGGCGGAACCGTAATATTATTTGGTGTGTTGATTAACAAAGAAAAGGGTGTTGATAGTAAACTAAAGCTTTAATTATCAGCCACAAACAGGGTGATTTTCTGCTTGTGACTGATTTATTTTTGTTATTTTGTAGCGCGTTGACACAATAAAATGACATCTCTCCAATCAGCACCTGCTGCGACACCTTTGGTAAAGCATTCTATTGTTTTGTCTGCATCATTTGTTCCTGAGCATAAATTAATAATGTTTTTCCATTCCCAGTCAGTTCCTTTTCCCCAATTGACACGACCTGTTCTAACGCTAGAAAAACATTTGCCTGGCTCAGTTGGCTTAGTCGTGCCTTTACACAGCTGTTTTACATTTTCTGGATCCCAATTCATCTTGTCATCAGCCCAAGGTAACTTTCCTTGAATATCTTCAAAACATTGGGTTTCATGATCATTTGCCATTACAGCTGGAGCGACTACTAAGTTTGTTAAAGTAGCAATAGAGACCAGCAAAATTGCACGAATTAATTTCTTGGATTTCATAGATAAATACCTAAAAAATGATTAATGGAGACTAAAATTACCACGAAAAAAAAGTCTTGTATATACACAATGAATTTTGTTTTTTACGTTACAGAAAAATTATTATAAACATATAATGCAGCTACTAAACTACATCAATGTTTCGGCATTGTCGGTTACTTATTGGATGATATAAAAACATGACTAACACAAAAGTTCCTGTTGGCATCAGCAGTTGTTTACTGGGCGAACCTGTCCGTTTTGATAAAGGGCATAAACGTGATGCCTACATTGTCGGTACGTTGGCGCATTATTTTGACTTTCGCCCGTTCTGTCCTGAAATGGCGATAGGCTTGGGTACGCCACGCCCAACCATGCACTTGATAAAAAAAGACGATGCGGTGCGTTGTGTGGTGATAAAAGACACTGGCATTGATGTGACCGACCGCCTGCATGACTATGCCCAGCAACAAAATTTTGCTGATTTATGCGGCTATATTGTCAAAAAAGACTCGCCCAGTTGCGGCATGACGCGGGTGAAAGTGTTTAGCAATGATATTCCGCACCGCAACGGCGTAGGCATTTACGCTGAGGTTATCATGCGTAATCATCCCTTATTACCTATGGAAGAAGAAGGTCGATTAGGGGATGCTGGCTTGCGGGAGAATTTTATTCAGCGGGTGTATGTGTTGCATCGCTGGAAACAATTATTAGCCGACGGTTTGAATCCACAATCATTAACCCGTTTTCATGCGCGGCATAAATTAATCATTATGAGTCATGGTGATTATCAACCACTGGGGCAGTTACTAGCGGGCGTGACTAAAGCGAATGTGGCAGAGATTGCCGATCAGTATATTTTGCAATTAATGAGGCTGTTAAAAGTGGTTGTCAAACGTAAAAGTCACGTTAATGTGTTGCAGCATATTCAAGGCTATTTGAAAAAAGACCTCAGTGCGGATAACAAAGCCGAATTGGGCGAATTGATTGAACGTTACCGCCACGGTGAAATTCCTTTGATTGTACCGCTTACTTTATTAAAACATCATTTCCGCCAAAGCCCTGATGCGTATATCGAAGACTCTTATTATATGTCACCGTATCCGCAGGAATTACAGCTTATTAATCAGTTATAAGTTCATCGTAATAAATTCAGATGTATTAAAACACGTCATTCTGGCAGGGATGCCAGCATCCCTGCCAAAATGACGACGCTCTAGCTTGAGCTAAATATACACGCCGACTTTTTGTTAGGAACTTAACTGGGGTTATTTGAGCTTCACATTATTGTTAGAGGACTTTCAACAGCTGAAAATCGACTGCGAATGTTTAAGAATTCATCTAAATGAGCAAACAGAATATCAACCAGCGTCGGATCAAAATGCTGCCCTCGTTGTTCTTCAAATAACGCTAAAATGCTCTCCAATTCCCAGCTATTTTTATAACAGCGTTTACTGCTTAAGGCATCAAACACATCGGCAACCGCTGTAATACGCCCGAAAATATGAATTTCATCACCTTTCAAGCCTTGTGGATAACCGCTGCCGTTCCATTTTTCGTGATGTTCCAAGGCGATAGTGGCAGCCGCTTTAAACAAGGGGCGCGTTGAGAAACAGAGCATTTGATAACCGAGTGTGGCATGGTTTTTCATAACGTCCCATTCTTCTGGTGTGAATTTCCCCTGTTTTTCTAAAATCGCATCAGGAATAGCGATTTTACCGAGGTCGTGCATGGGCGAGGCTTGTGTAATGAGATCCACGTCAGTAGTGGATAAGTGACAGTGTCGCGCCAATAATTGCGAATAAGCGGAAACCCGCTTGATGTGCTGTGCGGTTTCAAACGATTTACCTTCACAAATAGCACCTAGCATGACGATGACTTCGTGTTGGGTATCAATAATTTCTTGATTAAGCAGTTTAATTTCTTCAATACCTGCGGTTATTTTTGCCGCCAGATTTTCCTGATAATCTCTCAGTTGTAAATGGGTAGCCACTCTTGCTTTAACTTCTTCAAGCTGGAACGGTTTGGTGATGTAATCGACTCCACCGACATAAAAAGCGCGTACTTTATCGCTGACATCACTTAATGCGCTGATAAAAATAATCGGAATATCTTTAGTTTCTGGATTATTTTTGAGGGTTTCACAAACCTGATAGCCATCCATTTCCTGCATTTTAATATCCAGCAAAATCAAGTCAGGCTTTTTTTGCGTGATTGCCTGTAATGCTAACTTACCACTGTTGGCAGGTCTGACTTTATAACCTTCTTCTTTGAGAAGCGCAGCTAAAAATTGTAGATTCGCGAGGGTATCATCAACGATTAAAATATCGGCACTATAGTTGCTGTTTATGGTGTGCGTCATAAATTATTTTTGTTATGCGGATTAAAAACTATCTTTCAATCGCCGTAATTCAGCAAACACCTCTACGGGTTTATTATCCATACAGTGAAGACTGGCGCGTATTGCAGTGCTGTCTTCTCTAAAAAACGGATTAGTTGCTAATTCTTCGGCTATCGTTGATGGTACGGCGGGTAGTCCCTTTGCTCTCTGTTGCTGAACCAACGCTATTTTATTGTGCAAAGCTAGATTAGCAGATTCAACACTCAACGCAAAGCGGGCATTATTTTCAGTGTATTCATGAGCGCAATACACGCGAGTTTCAGCGGGCAGGGCTTTTAATGTTTGCAACGATTGCCACAGTTGTTCCGCACTGCCTTCAAACAAGCGTCCACAACCCATGACAAACAGCGTATCGCCGCAAAACAGCGCGTTATCCTCGGCAAAATAATACACAATATGCCCGCTGGTATGCCCTGCGGTGTCTATTACTTGAGCAGAATGCGAACCTACGGTTATCCGCTCACCCTCCGATACACAGCGGTCAATTGCAGGGATTCTGTGTTTATCCTTCGCTGAACCGATAATCTGACAGCCCGTCTCGTGCTTCAATTCCAGATTACCGCCGACATGATCACTGTGATGATGGGTATTTAAAATATAAGTCAGTTGCCAGTCGCGTTGCTTGAGCATCGCTAACACAGGCTCAGCCACGGCGGGATCTACTGCCGCTGTTTCACCTGAAACGCTATCATGCAGCAGATAAATATAATTGTCGCTTAAGACAGGGATTTGAATAATCTCTAACATAATTTAAGTATCGGTATTAATGACTGCCAGTCCTTTAAAGGACTAGCAGTCATGCGTTTAAAGACTGTTTTTGGTAGCAAAAAAATCTCTGGCAACCGCCACATCAACATCAATTTGCGTTTGCAACTCGGCTAAAGAACCAAACCGCATTTCATCACGAATTTTCTGTTTGAAATGCACTTCGACATATCGCCCATAAATTTCCTGATTAAAATCAAATAAATGGGTTTCTAACAGCACTTTAGAACCACCGTCAACCGTCGGGCGTGTGCCGACATTGGCAACCCCTGTGAGTTCGCGTCCATCAATCCCCGTCATCGTGACGGCAAACACGCCATTAATCGGGGTATTTTTTCTGAACAGGCGGATATTCGCCGTCGGATAACCAATGGTTCTGCCGCGTTTATCACCGTGTGCCACGCGCCCGCAAATGGAATAACTATGTCCCAGTAACCGTTCGGCTTGCGTGACATCACCGATACCCAAGGCATCGCGTATCAGGGTACTGCTGACCCGCAAGCCATCAACGTAATAAGAACCCGTATCTTCAACGCTAAAGCCGTGCTGTTTGCCTTGCTCTTTTAGTAACGCAAAATTACCGCGCCGCGCTTTGCCAAAATGAAAATCGTCACCGATAACCAAATGTTTCACGTTGAGTTTTTTCAGCAGAATCTCATTAACAAACTCTTCGGCATCATAATCGGCAAACTCACGATTGAATTTTACAATCAGCAGATTATCAACAGGCAATTGGTTAAATTGAATCACTTTTTCCCGCAGACGCATTAAGCGGGTCGGTGCGTTGGCAGATAAAAAATATTCCAAGGGTTGTGGTTCAAAAATCATAATCACCACGGGTAAATTGAGTGTTCTACCGCGTGCTGCCAGTTTTTCAATCACCGCATGATGACCTAAATGCAGCCCGTCAAAATTACCGATGCTGAGTACGCAACCATTTTCAAAAGGTTCTAAATGGCACAAGCCTCTAATTAAACGCATGAGATATTCATAAGCAAAAAAAGTTCATTTTATCATGGGTGACGGATTAAAGCCTTGTCCACGAAAGACACGAACAGCACGAAAGTTTTAGATAGCACATTATATCGTTCCACCGCTCCAGAGACTGTGAAAGTATCCGCGTGGGAGAGGCTTTAGCCTCGATTTCGGGGCTAAAGCCCCTCCCACATAACAATAAAAACAATGGGTTATGAGATTAAAAAATAGTTTCATAGATTGTTTTGATAATGGTTTCACAGTCTCTCCAGCGTTGGTATGCAGCCGTTGACGCTCCAGCGTCTTCATGAGTTTTAAAAAGACCAGCGAGGTTTTAAAAACCTCGCTGGTCTAGTTTTCGTGTCTTTCGTGCTTTTCGTGGACAATTTAGCGATAATTGAGCTTCACAATATTTATCAGGGTCGTGTCATGAGTCGAATGTGTTGGTGCTTGGTTGTCAGTCTTTTATTTTTTACGTCGTTTACACAGGCTAAGCCATTAGCTCCTGATAAAGTTCCAGACGAACTCAAACCGTGGATAAATTGGGTGTTGCAAGAGCAACCCGAACGCGACTGCCCATTTTTGTATAACAGCTTTGAACAGAAACATTGTAGCTGGGCAACGTCATTAAATTTAGTATTAAGCGCGAATAAAGGCGTATTTACCAGCAGTGTGCAGGTGTATAGGGATGATGATTGGCTGGTGTTGGTCGGTGATGAAAAACACTGGCCGCTGTCAGTCACTGCCAACGGTAAAACCGCCTTGGTGATGGAGCAAGACGGACAACCTGCCATCAAACTGACCAAAGGGACGTATGAAATTAAAGGTGAATTTTTATGGGATAGTATTCCTGATAATTTAACTTTGCCCAATGATACAGGCTTGATTAGTCTGCAAATGAACGGTCAGACCATCAACGCACCGACGATAAAAGACGGGCAGTTGTGGTTAAAAGAAAGCGACCGAGGACAGGCGAAACCTGAAAACGTGCAGAACCGTGTTGATAGGCAGGTATTTCGAAAAATCAGTGATGATGTGCCGATGCAGGTATTAACGCGCTTGGATTTACAAGTATCAGGTGTGCAACGGGAAGAAAAATTAGCGGGTGCGCTACTGGAAGGTTTTATTCCCTTGGAATTAAAAAGCCAATTACCTGCACGATTAGAAGCTGATGGACGCTTAACCGTACAAGTGCGGCCGGGTCATTGGCAGATTGATGTAGTCGCGCGTAGCCCGCAAAACGTGGAGCAGTTAGCGTTACCCAAAGACACGCCCGATGCTGAAATCTGGGTGTTTGATGCTCGTCCTGCCTTGCGCGTGGTGGAAATTGACTCGCTCAGCACCATTGATGCCAGTCAAACTACGTTGCCCGATGAGTGGCGCAACTTGCCCGCGTATAAAATCAATCCCGATCAAAGCATGAATTTTAAAGTGATACGGCGCGGCGATCCTGAACCCGAACCGAATCAACTGAACCTGACGCGCAAGTTATGGCTGGATTTTAACGGCTCAGGTTACACCGTTAATGACAGCATTTCAGGCAAAATGACCAGCGGCTGGCGGTTGAACAGTTTGCTTGAAACCCAATTAGGTAAAGTGACCTTGAACGGTAGCAGTCAATTGATTACCAAACACGGCGCGACCAATAAAGAAGGCGTGGAAGTGCGTAACGGTTCGCTGTTACTGGAGGCTGATAGCCGCATACAGGGCAAAATAGGACGCATGAGCGCGGTGGGTTGGGAGCAGACCTTTAATCAGGTGACTGCCGAGCTGAATTTACCCCCTGGTTGGCGATTAATCGCCGCCACGGGTGTGGATAATGTCCCCGACAGTTGGCTTGCCCGCTGGACGTTGCTGGATTTATTTTTAGTGCTGATTACTGCCATTACGGTGGGTAAATTATGGAATCGCTATTGGGGCGGGTTGGCCTTGCTGACCTTAATGCTCATCTGGCATGAAAGCGACGCGCCGCAGTTTATCTGGTTGCATATTTTAGCGGCAACCGCGTTGCTCAGTGTGTTGCCGCAAAACCGATTTTTCAGCATCATCAATTGGTATCGGCGCGGCTGTTGGTTGATATTGGTGGCGATTGTATTGCCGTTTATGGTGCAGCAAGTGCGTATCGGCATTTATCCGCAATTGGAAAGACCTTGGCAGGATATTTATCAAGACGGTGGTTATGCAAGAGGGCAGGTGATGCCTATGGCTCTGCCAGTAGAACCTGCCCCTATGACTATGGATGCAGAACAGCAAGCCGAAGCGGTGATGGATGAAATAGTTGAAGAAAAAGCGGGCAGCATTGAGCGTAAGATGGAAGCTCCCGCTATGCGAAAAATGATTAGACCTAAAGAAGCTGAACCGCAACAACAAACACAAAATAACTACTACAGTTTAAGTAAATCTGATTTCCAGCGCGTTGACCCTAAAGCCAAAGTACAAACAGGGCCGGGCTTACCGCAATGGCAATGGCATAAAGTTATGTTGTCGTGGAATGGTTCAGTGGATGCTAATCAGCAATTGAGTTTATGGTATCTGTCACCCACCATGACGATGGTGCTTAACTTTGTGCGTGTGCTGTTAGTGGCATTGTTGGTATTATTGATGGTGGGCAGTGCGTTAATTCCGCCGTCGCTTATCAATCGCTTAGGCTCAGCGAGCAAAGCCACGCCGTTATTACTGGTGTTGCTGGTGCTGTGTGTTGCCATGCCTAACCAAAACGTTTATGCAGATGATTTTCCGAATGATGCTTTGTTAAAACAACTGCATGACAAGCTACAAGAAGAAGTCACACCTGATTGTCTGCCTGCGTGTGCGCATATTCAGCAAATGACTATGACCATTAACGACAAGGACATTCAAATCAGTTTGCAAATTCACGCGCAAGAATCTGTGGTATTGCCGTTACCCGCTGATTATGGGCAGTGGTTTCCGAATCAGGTCACTGTGGATGGCAAAGCCGCCGAAGCCTTGTATCGTGCCGATAACGGATTGTGGATTCATTTAAAACAAGGTGAGCATAACGTGGTGTTGCACGGTGTAACGCCTGTACTGAGCAAATTTACCTTACCGTTACCGCTAAAACCCAAGCGTGTCACTGTGGAAAAAACAGGCTGGGAAGTATTCGGCTTGCAAGAAAACGGCTGGACAGACGAGCAACTGCAATTCAGCCGTGTGCAAACTGCCGAACAAGACAATAAAAAAACCACCTTGGAACAAGGCGCGTTACCGCCGTTTGTGCGTGTAGAACGGACATTAAAGCTGGGCTTAGACTGGCGCGTCGTGACCGAAATTACCCGCCTGTCGCCCAATGATTCGGCGGTGCTGTTAAACGTGCCGTTACTGAAAGGTGAATCGGTCATCAGCGAAAACATCCGCGTGAAAGACGGTAAGGTGGAAGTCAATATGGCGGCGCAACAAACCACCATGCAGTGGGAATCGGTGCTGGAAAAAACTGACAAGCTGGAGTTAACCGCACCTGATACCGCGCAATGGATAGAAGTGTGGCAAGCCGATGTCAGTCCTATCTGGCATCTTGACGCAGCGGGCATCGCCATGATTCATAGCGTTAATTTATCGCAATGGCTACCCGAATGGCATCCATTTCCCAAAGAAACCATTAGCTTAATCATCACTCGCCCCGAACCTGTAGCGGGGCAAACTCTGACCATAGACAACAGCCGTTTAACGGTGACGCAAGGTGAGCGGATGCGTGATGTGGTGTTAAAAGCCAGCATCCGCAGTTCACAAGGCTTGCAGCACACGCTGACTTTACCCGAAAACGCGACACTACAATCGGTGCTGATAGACGGCAGAAGCCAACCCTTACGCCAAGAAGGCAGAAAACTCACCTTACCCATTAATTCGACTAAACAAGAAGTCACGCTCACATGGCAAGAACCTGTCGGCATTAACACTATCAGCCGCGTGTCTAGCGTTGATTTAGGGCAGGACAGCGTCAACAGCAATCTCACGCTGAACTTGGGACAAGACCGCTGGGTGCTGTTTGCTTTTGGCCCGACCTTTGGGCCGATTATTTTATTCTGGGGCGTGTTGATTGTTATTTTTCTGGTATCGTTCGGACTGGGCAAAGTCACACTGACACCGTTAAAAAATTGGCAGTGGTTTTTATTGCTGGTGGGCTTGAGTCAAATTCCGCTGGAAGCCGCAGGGATTGTCATTGCGTGGTTGATGTTGTTAGGCTGGCGCGTGAGTCAGTCCAGCGAACAGACGCGCTTTTTTAACGCGCTACAAGTCGGTCTCGGTTTGTTGACGCTGGGCGCGTTGGGCGTGTTATTTTCTGCCGTTGCTCAAGGGTTATTGGATGCCCCTGATATGAACGTCACAGGTAATCAATCATCGCCGTTTGCCTTGAACTGGTATCAAGACCGCAGCGCGTCCACTTTACCCGCCGCCAGTGTGCTGTCCCTGCCGCTCATCGTTTATCGTTTATTGATGTTGGCGTGGGCATTATGGTTGGCAAGTGCATTACTCAACTGGCTAAAATGGGGCTGGGTGTGTTTTTCCAGCAATGGTTTGTGGCGGAAGAAAGTGGTGGTTGACAAGAAAACAGTAGCGACAGAGCCAGAGCCGCCTAAAACCGATAAGTTATAAACAAGTTATGTCTCATGCCACACGCGGTGTGGCATGAGCGTATCATTATTACATGGGCTATCATGACAACAGGTAAATTGTTAATCATCGCGGGTATTGTATTATTAGCCTTGGGTATTATTGTCAACTACGCGCCGTGGCTGATTAATTGGTTTGGTAAATTACCCGGTGATATTCGTATTGAAGATGAACATAAAATGCTGTTTATTCCTATCACGTCGATGATAGTCGTTAGTATTATCCTGACAATTATTGTGAATTTGTTTTTTCGTCGATAATACTTATTTAGTTCCCACGCGCTGCGTCGCTCTGCCCACAGTTAAGGAAAAAACCCCAGCGGGGTGAAATATTTGTAGCCTCAGTGTTTAGACTATATAACCCCGTAGGGGTGAAATGTTGAATGCAAGCAAACATTTCACCCCTACGGGGCTTGATTGTATTTATATGTTGTTGCTACAACCATTTCACCGCTACGCGGTTATCGACAATCTGGCTTAACTGTGTTCAGTGATAGCGTGCTACACGGCACATCTCATAAAGAAAATAGCCATTTTACCTACTTTACGCCTATACTTTGCGTCCTTTGCGTTTCCATTTACATAACAATAATATGAAAAAAGAACTTAGCGGTAATGCGAAAATATACAAACGATTATTGACTTACCTAGCTCCGCACAAAGCCCTGTTTATCGTCAGTATCTTCGGATTTTTAATCTATTCAGCGACCCAGCCGTTATTTGCGGCGTTGATTAAGAACATCATTAATACCTTACAAAGTCACTCACGCGAGAAAATGTATCTGCTACCCATCTGGTTCAGCGGCTTGATTGTGGTGCGCAGTATCGGCGCATTTTTGGGTAATTATTTTTTAGCCAAAGTATCCTGTAATGTAGTGCATAGCCTGCGCTGTGAGATTTTTGATAAATACACCGAATTACCCACCGTGTATTTTGATGCCAATAACAGCGGTCACATGATTTCGCGTATTACCAATAATGTCGGACAAGTCACTAATGCGGCAACCGATGCGATTCGTACTTTTGTCCGCGAAGGTTTAACCGCGCTGGGTTTATTGGCGTACCTGTTTTACAGTAACTGGGAATTGTCGTTAGTGTTTATCGGCATTGCCCCGATTATTGCCGTGTTAGTGGTGTATGTCAGTAAGCGGTTGCGTACTATCAGTAAAAAAATTCAGGAATCCATCGGCGATATAACCCACATTACCTCCGAATTAGTCGGCGGTTATCGCGTGGTACGCAGTTACGGCGGCGAAGATTATGAGAAACAACGCTTTTTAGACAGCAGTTTATTTAATCGCCGTCAGTCGTTAAAACTATCGACGACTATTTCTATTCACACGCCCGTTTTACAAATTATTATTGCCATCGCCTTATCGGGTTTGATGTATATGGCGTTGTTTTTTATGAAAGAATCCACAACAGGTGCTTTTGTCGGTTATTTAACAGCGGCGTTTTTATTACCCAGACCAATACGTCAGCTGAGTGATGCCAATAGCGATATACAAAAAGGCATTGTTGCCGCTGAATCGCTGTTTGAAATTCTCGATGAAAGAAGCGAAGTTGACGAAGGCGATTATGAAATTGAACGTTGTGTCGGTACGCTGGAATTTAAAAATTTAACGTTTCAATATGAAGGTGTGAATGAACCCGCGTTGATAGACATTAATTTTAAAGCCGAAGCAGGACAGACTATCGCACTGGTGGGTGCGTCGGGTAGCGGAAAAAGCACCTTGGTCAGTTTGGTATCACGGTTTTATAATCATGAAAAAGGCGAAATACTGCTCGATGGCGTAGAAATCAGTCACTATAAATTGACTAATTTACGCAAACAAATTGCCTTGGTAAATCAGCAAGTGACCTTATTCAATGACACCGTATTTAATAATATCGCTTACGGCGCGTTGGCGGGTGCTAGTCGTGAAGCCGTTACCGCCGCCGCCATTGATGCCTATGCAATGGAATTTATCAGCAACATGGAGCAAGGGTTAGACACGGAAATTGGCGAAAACGGCGTAAAATTATCAGGCGGACAACGGCAACGTTTAGCTCTTGCCCGTGCCTTGTTGAAAGATGCGCCGCTATTGATATTAGACGAAGCCACTTCGGCACTCGATACTGAATCAGAACGCTACATTCAGGTTGCCTTGCAAAAAGTCATGGGGCATCGTACTACGTTAGTCATTGCGCATCGGTTATCGACCATCGAAAATGCCGATATGATTTTAGTCATGGAGCAAGGACGCATTGTCGAACAAGGTTCACATCAGGAATTAATTGATAAAAATGGCGCATATTCTCGTTTACACGCCATACAATTCAAAGAACAACCTGATCCCGCTGATTTATAGTAAAGTTAAAAATGACTGGCAGTCATTTAATACTGTTCAGCGACCGTTCAGTCAGCAATTGGAAAATCACAATTTTATTTAACCACTTAAGAGAACGTATCATGAATTCAACTTCTGCATTAAAAATGGGTGTACTGGTGAGCCTGTTATTATCACTTGGATTAACCACCGCCCACGCCGCACCTAAACAAAGAACCATCTGGGTAGACCGTGACGGTTATCTGGCTGATCCGAGTGAAACAGCCGCTTGTGAAGATCAAGTCAATACAGGCGATGACAGCAACCCGCTGGCAGGCGGTGATGCCTTGAGTATCATTAAAAACGTCGCTACCAAAGCCTTAGTCCCGCCTAATCAAATTGATGGTTGTATGCAGAACAAAGGCTATTTGAAGAAAACTGTCACAGGCAGCAAGTTGCCGCCCACAAGACCGACAGGCTATCAACAACCACAACAAGGCTACCCGCAACAACAGGGTTATCCCCAGCAACAAGGCTACCCACAACAGCAGGGTTATCCTCAGCAACAAGGCTACCCGCAACAGCAAGGTTATCCGCAACAACAAAATTATCAACAGCCTGTTTATCCGAAATAAATTAACTTAGTCTGTAGCTTGGGTTGCCGCTTTTTAGTAGCCCAACTATGGCTATCACTATTATCAATTTTTAAATGAGTCGCTACAGTGGATAAACAAAAAATTGAGGTTTATTACAATTCCGCCTGTCCAGTTTGTAATGCAGGGATAGAAGCGCAAAAAAATAAGATGGAAGACTGTCCTATAGATTGGAAGGATGTTCACTCTGATTATTCGTTGGTTAACAACATTGATTCTGAACTTGAGTTTGTGCGTGAACGTCTACATTTAATAAATGCAGACGGTAAACTACTCATAGGTTTTGATGCTTTTCTGGAAATCTGGCGAAATTCTCCAAAAGAACAGGGCAAGGCTAAATTTTTCGGCTTCCCCATCATTCGTCAAATAAGTACCATTTTTTATAATACCTTTGCGGCTGTCTTGTATAAATGGAACAAGGCAAAAAAACATTGGTAATTCAAGCCAATTAGGTGTGCACATTCTCACTAAATGTACCACCAACTACGCATTACACATCCTCGCACACACAACACCCCTCATACCCTCACTAGTAATGATAAAATAAACGCATTATAAAAATGCGTCAGCGGAGACAGGTATTGAAACCCTTTATAGACGAGCTTGAACAGCATCGTGAAACAATGAACAATTTAGCCAGTTGCAATGCGTTGATTGAAGCAGCCGCCGAGTTGCTGATTAACACTTTGCAGCAAAGCGGAAAAATTTTACTGTGTGGTAATGGCGGCAGTGCAGCGGATTGTCAGCACATTGCGGCAGAATTTGTGGTGCGTTATGAGAAAAAGCGACGGGCATTAGCGGCGATTGCACTCACCACCGACAGTTCAATTTTAACCGCTCATGCCAATGATTTTGATTTTGACACGGTGTTTTCCCGTCAAGTGGAAGCCTTGGGTAATGACAAAGATTGTTTGATTGCTATTTCCACCTCAGGCAACAGTAACAACGTATTAAAAGCCGCTATCGCCGCGCGTGCCAAAGGCATGACAGTGATTGTTTTAACAGGCGGTACAGGTGGCACATTGCGTGAACACGCCACTCTTAGCGTGTGCGTACCATCGAATGTAACAGCGCGTATTCAAGAAGCCCATATTTTAATCGGTCACTATTGGTGTGGCGTGGTTGAGGAGAGATTAAGTGTTAGCGACAACACCTGAGTTTAATAAAGCGCGGATTTTAGTCATCGGCGATGTGATGCTGGACAGATACTGGTCTGGAACGGCGGCGCGTATTTCGCCTGAAGCTCCCGTGCCTGTGGTGCGGGTTAAAAATACCGAAGAGCGCGTTGGCGGTGCGGGTAACGTGGCATTAAATATTGCCAAGTTAGGCGGTCAAGTCACTTTGCTGGGTGTGGTCGGAGCAGACGCAGAAGGCGAAACCCTCAAGACTATTTTGGAAGCGCACGGCGTAAGTTGTGATTTTGTCAATGAAGCGGCAATTCGCACGATTTGTAAATTGCGCATCATGGCGCAACATCAACAGCTTATCCGTGTCGATTTTGAAGAACCCACGCTGCATTTTGACCATGCCGCGTTATTAACGCGCTTAAAAAAACACTTGCCTGAACACGATGTGATTGTGTTTTCAGATTACGGCAAAGGCACATTAGCCGATGTTGCCGATTATATTCAACTGGCTAAATATCAAGGCTTAACAACACTGGTTGATCCTAAAGGTGTGGATTATCAGCGTTATAGCCACGCCGATATACTCACGCCTAATTTATCGGAACTGCACGCGGTAGTTGGTGTCTGTTATGACGAGGCTGCGTTATTGGCAAAAGCACGGCATTTGTTACAGCAGTACGAAATCCCCACGCTGTTACTGACACGCGGCGAAGCGGGGATGACTTTAATACAGGACGAGCAAGCGCATTCACTGCCCGCACAAGCCAAAGATGTGTTTGATGTCACAGGTGCGGGTGATACCGTGATTGCCGTTATGGCGTTAAGTATCGCCATTCAAAAACCGCTCACCGAAGCGATGTATTTAGCCAATTTAGCCGCTGGTATTGTGGTCGGTAAACTCGGCACATCCACCGTTTCCATGCTGGAACTCACCCGCGCCATGCACGGCGAGCGTGACTCTGCGTTTGGTGTGGTTTCAGAAGAGGAACTGGTTCACTTGATTGCAGGGGCGAAAGCCCATGATGAGCGCGTCATTATGACCAACGGCTGTTTTGATTTACTGCACGCTGGACACGTTACTTATCTACAACAAGCAAGAGCCTTGGGCGATAGACTCATTGTTGCGGTTAATTCCGATGAGTCGGTCAAACGTTTAAAAGGCGAAACCCGCCCGATTAACGGCTTACAGGAACGCATGACGGTGTTATCCGCGTTGGCGTGTGTCGATTGGGTAGTTGCATTTGAAGAAGACACCCCCGAACGCTTGTACTGCCGTGTATTACCCGATGTGATTGTCAAAGGCGGCGATTACACCACCGACCAAGTAGCTGGTGCGGAATGCGTCATTAAAGCAGGCGGCGAAGTCAGAATTTTATCGTTTGTTGATGGACAATCAACAACGCGTATGATTAACAAAGCGAGGGCAGGGGAATGATTATCGTCACAGGCGGTGCAGGTTTTATCGGCAGTAATTTAATTCGCGCACTGAATGAACGCGGCATCACTAATATTTTGTTAGTCGATAACTTGGAAAATGGGCGCAAAATGCTCAATATCGCCGATTTGAATATCGCCGATTACATGGATAAAGCCGAGTTTTTGACAAATCTCGCGCTACCCAAATTTTTAAACAAAGTAAAAGCGGTGTTTCATCAAGGTGCGTGTTCGGCAACTACGGAATGGAACGGTCAGTATGTAATGCAGAACAATTACGAATATTCCAAGCGCGTGCTACAAGCCTGCATCGCCAAAAATACCGCTTTTATTTATGCGTCTTCGGCTTCGGTGTATGGCAATGGCGAACACGGTTTTCGTGTCGAACGCGAATGCGAACACCCGATTAATATGTACGCCTATTCAAAATTTCAGTTCGACCAATATGTCCGCGCGTTATTACCCGACACCAAAAGCCCGATTGTCGGCTTTCGTTATTTCAACGTCTATGGCCCGCGCGAACAACACAAAGGTTCAATGAGCAGCACCCCGTTTCACTTTAACCAACAGGTGTTAAACGATAAGCAAGTACGGTTATTCGCAGGCTGTGATGGTTTTGCCGATGGAGAACAACAACGCGATTTTATTAATGTGGATGACGTGGTAGCAGTCAATTTGTGGTTTTTAGACCATCCAGACCAGCGCGGCATTTTTAACGTCGGCACAGGACGTGCGGAAACCTTTAATACAATGGCTAATGCGGTTATTGACTGGCATAAAGCGGGTGAAATTAACTACATTCCCTTTCCAGATCATCTAAAAGGCGCATATCAAAGCTACACCCAAGCTGATATTTCAGGCTTAAGAGCCGCAGGGTGTGACCACGAATTTTTGACCGTTCAACAAGGCGTTAAACGGTATTTGGATTGGTTAAATCGGGAGAAATAAAAACGGTAGTCATTGGTACGCAACCCATCTCTCCCAACGCACTTAACAAGTAAGCTCACAGGTAAATAGAAATGGATAATGACACTCTCATCAATCAGGCACGGCAACTTTATGCCACATTACACGTCAAGCAATTCGGACGATCTATAAAAAACAAAATTCAGTTTGATCGACTTGATCGTTTGGCAATGTGCGCTTATTGTCGTTATCAGCGTCGATTAAATCGCTGTGTTTTGTGTTATCAGTATCGGCTAACTGACTGTTTTCGGGATAATGGAAATATACGGAGATATTGTCCCGATCGCAGGATGTAAATGCCATTAGATTGACTTTTGCAGCGTGAACATTCAAGACTATTTTTCAAGACGTGATTCAGCATTTTAATTGCCTGAATCAGGCTAAATGAACACTACCAGAAGCCCTATCGGTATGTGATAATAAGAGCATTTTTCACACACAGGGCAATAGCAATGGATGACAATAAGAAGAAGGCACTAAGCGCGGCATTAATGCAAATAGAAAAGCAGTTCGGCAAAGGCTCAGTCATGCGTATGGGCGATGTCGCTGCGTCGCGTGATATTGATGTTGTTTCCACTGGTTCATTGGGCTTGGATATTGCTTTAGGTGTCGGCGGTTTACCGCGCGGTCGCGTGGTTGAAATTTATGGCCCTGAATCGTCAGGTAAAACCACGCTGACGTTACAAGTCATTGCCGAAATGCAAAAACTGGGCGGTGTGGCAGCGTTTGTTGATGCGGAACACGCATTAGATCCAGGGTATGCGGGAAAATTGGGCGTTGATGTTGATAATTTGCTGGTTTCTCAACCTGATACAGGTGAGCAAGCCTTGGAAATTGTTGATATGTTAGTGCGTTCTGGTGCTGTTGATATTGTGGTGGTCGATTCAGTTGCCGCGCTAACGCCTAAAGCGGAAATTGAAGGCGATATGGGCGATTCGCACATGGGTTTACAGGCGCGTCTTATGTCACAGGCGTTGCGTAAACTGACGGCTAATATCAAACGGTCTAATACGCTGGTTATTTTTATCAACCAAATCCGTATGAAAATCGGCGTGATGTTCGGTTCACCTGAAACCACCACAGGCGGCAACGCACTGAAATTTTATGCCTCCGTGCGTCTGGATATTCGCCGCATCGGTTCAGTGAAAAAAGGTGACGAAATTGTCGGCAGTGAAACCCGCGTTAAAGTAGTAAAAAACAAAGTTGCGCCACCGTTTAAACAAGCTGAATTTGAAATTTTATACGGCGAAGGCATTTCGTTTGCGGGCGAATTGGTTGATTTAGGCGTGTCTTACGGGTTTATTCAAAAAGCAGGTTCATGGTACAGCTACGGCAATGACAAAATTGGGCAGGGTAAGGACAATGTTAAAACCTTCCTGAAAGAAAATCCTGAAAAAGCCAAAGAAATTGAAGCTAAAATCAGAGCCGAAGCCTTTAGTAAACTACAAACGGCTGCGCCTGAATTTGATCCTAGTGAAGTGGATGTCTAAGACTCTATGGGGTTGAATGCTGTTAATGAACGTAGAGACGCGGATAAATGCGTCTCTACGGACATCAAAAACAGTTGCTTACGTTTATTAACGCGGCGAGAGCATAGCCAAAAAGAACTGCTCACTAAATTAATGGCAAAAGGGTTTGATAAGGATGCCGTTTTGCCCGTTATTGAAGAATTAACCAATCAAGGCTGGCAAAGCGATAGCCGTTATGCAGAAAGTTATGCGCGGCATCGGTTACAAAAAGGTTATGGAGCGATTGCCATTGCTTATGAGCTCAAACAAAATGGTGTGCCTGCCTTTGATATTGATAATAGTTTGTCAGCGTTTGCCGACAGTTGGCTGGAACATCTTGAGCAAGTTTATTTCAAAAAATACCCGCATGACACCCGTTTAAGCCGTTCAGAATGGGCAAAACGCAGCCGTTTTTTAATGCAGCGCGGTTTTTCCAGCACCCTAATTAACGCTTTATTTCAACACTTGAATATTAAGTTTTCCTAAGTTTCTAACCTCACCTACCTTTATGAAAAAAATGACTAGCGCAGAGTTGCGCTCTGCTTTCCTTGAATTCTTTGCTCAACGCGGACATTCAGTGGAAGCCTCCAGCTCACTAATTCCTGCCAATGATCCCACGTTATTATTTACTAATGCGGGTATGGTGCAGTTTAAAGACGTATTTTTAGGGCGTGAACAGCGCGATTTTACCAAAGCTACCACCAGCCAACGCTGTGTGCGAGCGGGCGGTAAGCATAATGACTTGGAAAATGTCGGCTATACCGCACGGCATCACACCTTTTTTGAAATGCTGGGCAATTTCAGCTTTGGCGATTATTTCAAAAAAGACGCAATTCATTTTGCGTGGGATTTTTTAACCAAAGAAATGCAAATCCCCGCTGAAAAATTATGGGTGACGGTGTTTGAAGAAGACGCGGAAGCCGAACAAATCTGGCTAGAAGACATCGGGGTTGATAAAAACCGTTTATCCAAAATCGGCGCGAAAGATAATTTCTGGTCAATGGGTGATACGGGCCCGTGCGGGCCTTGCACCGAAATTTTTTACGACCACGGCGAACACATTGCAGGCGGTGCGCCAGGTACACCCGATGAAGACGGCGACCGTTATATTGAAGTGTGGAATCTGGTGTTCATGCAGTATGACCGTGATATTGATGGCACATTAACACCGTTACCCAAACCCTCTGTTGATACAGGCATGGGCTTAGAGCGCATTGCCGCCGTTTCACAAGGCGTACACAGCAACTACGAAATCGACTTATTTCAAAAACTACTGACAGCGGCGGCAAAATTAGCCAACACCACCGACTTGAATCAAAGCTCGTTGCGCGTGATTGCCGACCACATTCGCTCGTGTGCGTTTTTGATTGCCGATGGTGTCATGCCGTCTAATGAAGGGCGCGGTTATGTATTACGCCGTATCATTCGCCGCGCCATTCGTCACGGCTACCGTTTAGGTATCCACGAAGTATTTTTCTATCAATTAGTCGCGCCGTTAGTTGAAGAAATGGGCGAAGCGTTCCCTGAATTAAAAGCCAACCAAGCGCAAGTTGAACGAGTCTTACAAAAAGAAGAACAACGTTTTGCCGAAACGCTAGGGCAGGGCATGAAAATACTGGAAGCCTGTGTTGCGAAGTTACACGGCACGGTTATTTCAGGTGATGTGGTGTTCCAACTGTATGATACTTACGGCTTCCCAGTGGATTTAACCGCTGATTTTGCGCGGGAAAATAACTTGACCGTTGACCACGCAGGTTTTGAAATCGCGATGAACGCCCAGCGTGACAGAGCGCGTTCCGCCAGTAGTTTTGGCGGCGATTATCACCAAGACATTAAACTCGACAGCCAAACCGAATTCACAGGTTATGACCACCTTGACGACACCGCGCATATCGTCGCGTTGTATCAACAAGGGCAAGCGGTTGACCATTTGAATGCAGGTGAAGAAGGTTTAGTCGTGTTGGATAAAACGCCATTCTATGCCGAATCAGGCGGACAAGTCGGCGACAGCGGACAAATTGTCGTCGCGGGTGCGGTGTTTGAAGTTAGCGACACGCAAAAACAAGGCGGCACGTTATTTCTTCACAAAGGCAAGCTGGTTTCAGGTGCATTAAGTACAGGGCAAACTGCACTTACTACGGTCAACGCCACTGCGCGTAAAGCCACCGAACTCAACCATTCTGCCACGCATATACTCCATGCCGCATTACGGCAAACCTTAGGCGAGCACGTTACCCAAAAAGGTTCATTAGTGAATCCTGACCGTTTACGTTTTGACTTTTCGCATTTTGAACCTGTCACCGATGAACAAATCGCCGTTCTTGAACGGTTAGTGAATGAACAAATCCGCTTAAACAACCCTGTTTCTGCCCAAGTCATGGCAAAAGATGACGCAGTAAAAGCAGGTGCAATGGCGTTATTCGGTGAAAAATACGGCGCGGAAGTGCGAGTATTAAAAATCGGCGAATTTTCAACTGAACTGTGCGGCGGTACCCACGTTGATAGAGCAGGGGATATTGGTTGTTTCAAAATTATCAGTGAAACAGGCGTTGCCGCAGGTGTCCGTCGTATTGAGGCCGTTACAGGTCAAGGCTGTATCGACTGGTTAGCCGAGCGTGATAAGGCATTAACCAGCATCGCCAGTCTACTCAAAAGCCCCGCCGATAAAACCGCTGGAAAAGTGGAGCAACTGCTGGAAAAAAATCGTAGCCTAGAAAAACAACTGGAACGCTTAACCGCCAAACTCGCCAGCGCGGCAGGTAATGAACTGATTTCACAAGCCGTTGAAATTAATGGCGTAAAAGTGTTAGCTGTTAAACTCAACGATGTCGCCGCTTCCTCATTACGCGACATGGCAGACCAGTTGAAAAATAAACTCGGCACTTGCGCTATCGTATTAGCGGTCGTGGACGGCGATAAAGTCAGCCTAGTCGCAGGTGTCTCTAAAGACACTATGGGCAAAGTCAAAGCAGGCGAATTAGTCAACTTCGTCGCTACCCAAGTCGGCGGCAAAGGCGGCGGAAAACCTGATTTAGCGCAAGCAGGCGGGACGAATCCTGCGGCATTAGCGGCTGCGTTGGCGGGTGTTACTGCGTGGGTGCAAGAAAAATTAGGCGCGTAGTTATTCCTATTGAGAAGAAGTGCATTGCTAGAGACAGGCAATGCACTTTTTTTATGTGCGATAAAAATAAATATTTATAACCCAGTAGGTAAATAATGGAACAACCAATAACGCTACTCGCATTTTTAATCATTGGATTTACCGTTGGTGCGATAGCCGTATGGTTACTATTGCGTGGTCGTATTGCTTCAGTTAATGACAGCCAACTGGAAGCGGTGCGGCTTAATGAGCGGTTGTTGGTGACGCAGGAAGAAAATTCGCGTAATCAACAAGTTATCAAGATGATTCGGGAAAAAGCGGAGTTGCTGCAAACTAGGCTACAGGAAGAAAGCAATCGTAGTGCTACCTTGGCGGAACAGGTGGTGTATCTGCCTGAATTAGCGGAAAAAGTGAATAGGCTGGAAGCTGAACAGGCGCAACTCAAGCACACTCTAGCCGATCAACGGGAAAAAATCGGTGCATCTGAAACGGCAATCAGTCATCAATTGGCGCACATACAGCAGCTTGGGCAGGAAAAAGACAGTCTTACTGCCAGTAAATCGGAACTTATCAATTATCAGCAACAATTAACGGCAAAAATTGCTGAACTCACTACACAATTGGATGCAGAACGCGCCCAAAGCGGCGAAAAAATTGCTTTGCTTAATGATGCTAAAACACAGTTGAGCGATCAGTTCAAAGCATTGGCGAATGATATTTTAGAAGAAAAAAGCAAGCGTTTTACCGAACAAAATCAGTCTAATATGGATCAGATTTTAAGTCCGCTGAAAGTGAAGTTACACGAATTTCAAAGCAAGGTGGAAGAGGTTTATGTTCAGGAAGGCAAGGAGCGCAGTACCTTGGCTGAGCAGGTGAAGCAGTTGATGTCGCTCAATAAGCAGATGTCACAGGATGCGCATAATCTGACCAGTGCGTTGAAAGGGCAGGCGAAAACGCAGGGTAACTGGGGCGAATTTATTCTGGAACGGGTGCTGGAAAATTCGGGATTGAATAAGGGCGAGCATTATAAAACGCAGGAAAATCATGGTCGCGAGGATGGCTCACGCGCCCAGCCAGATGTGATTATTTATTTGCCCGAAGGCAGACATTTAGTGGTTGATGCCAAGGTGTCGATTGTGGCGTATAACGATTATGCCAATGAGGACAGTGAGTTAGCCAGAAATGTCGCGCTTAAACGTCATCTTGATTCGGTTCGTAGCCATATTAAAGGGCTGTCTAGCAAAAATTATCAGGAACTTTATCAGCTTAAATCGCTGGATTTCGTCATTATGTTCGTGCCAGTCGAACCTGCTTTTATGCTCGCTATTACGGAAGACAGTGAATTGTGGCAAGAGGCGTGGGCAAAAAATGTGCTGCTGGTGAGTCCTAGCACTTTGTTGTTTGTGGTGCGCACGGTGGCTAATTTATGGCGACAAGAACAACAAACGCGCAATGCACAGGACATCGCCAAGCGGGGAGGGGAGTTGTACGACAAACTGGTCGGTTTTGTGGTTGATTTTGAAAAGATAGGCGGCAGACTTAAGCAAGCGCAACACAGCTATGATGATGCGTTTAGAAAATTGACGATTGGCAATGGTAATGTCATTCGACAGGCGCAAATGCTGAAAGACATGGGTATTAAGCCCAGTAAATCATTACCAACCACTATGATTGAGTCAGCACTGGAAGAGCATTCAATGGGCGATATTGCTCCACATGGATAATTCATGCCAAATTCACCCTTATATAACCATTCACTTCTGTTATTAATGGTTTATCAAAACACAAAAACCTTTTACCATAGCGTACTTGAAAACAGTAACGTAAGTAATAACAGATAACAGGTTTAAAAATGGCACTTTATGTCTATAAATTTGGCGGTACATCGGTTGGTAATGTCGAGCGCATTAAAGCCGTCGCTGAAAAAGTAAAACAAGCTCATGAGTTGGGCAATCAGATTGTGGTGGTTTTGTCAGCAATGAGCGGCGAAACTAATCGTTTAATCGGTTTGGCAAAAGAAATGCAAGCGCATCCGACGGAACGGGAAATGGATGTATTGATTTCTACGGGTGAGCAGGTAACAGTCGCATTATTAAGTATGGCTTTGCATGAATTAGGCTGTGCGGCGTGTTCTTATACGGGCAGTCAGGTCAAAATTTTAACCGATAGCAGTTACACGAAAGCACGGATTCGCAGCATTGACGATGAACGCATTCATGCGGATTTAAATGCGGGTAAAATCGTGGTTGTGGCAGGTTTTCAGGGTATTGATGAACAGGGAAACATCACAACCTTAGGGCGTGGCGGTTCAGATACTACAGCTGTTGCCTTAGCTGCCGTATTGAAAGCAGACGAATGTCATATTTATACCGATGTCGATGGTGTTTACACCACTGACCCCAGAGTCGAACCTAGAGCTCGCCGTTTGGAAAGAATCACTTTTGAAGAAATGCTGGAAATGGCCAGTTTAGGTTCAAAAGTCTTACAAATCCGCTCAGTTGAATTTGCAGGCAAATATAATGTTGCGTTGCGGGTATTATCATCATTTAAAGAAGGGTGTGGCACACTCATTACTTACGAGGAATCACAAATGGAAAGTGCTTTAATTTCTGGCATTGCTTTTAATCGCGATGAGGCGAAATTAACTATTACGGGCGTGCCAGATTTACCAGGTGTGGCGTTTAAAATTTTAGGGTCGATTGCAGATGCTAATATCGAAGTCGATATGATTGTGCAGAATATTGCTGATGATGCGACCACTGATTTTACGTTTACCGTGCATCGCAATGATTACCAACGGGCTAAATCGTTATTGGAACAAACGTGTGCGACGTTGGGCGCTAGAAAAGTGACGGGCGATGATAATATTGTTAAGGTATCCATTGTTGGTGTCGGTATGCGTTCACACGCAGGTATTGCCAGTACCATGTTTCAAACGCTTGCTGTTGAAGGTATTAACATCCGTATGATTGCTACCTCTGAAATTAAAATTTCAGTGGTGGTCGATGAAAAATATTTAGAACTGGCAGTCAGGGCGTTACACGCAGCATTTAAGTTAGAGCAGGGCAGTTGAGCCAATAATAAGGAGTCCAAAACACGTTTAGGCTCCTAAATTGCTATCATTACGAGTTGTACACATTAATCATGGTACACAAAGGAAACGCTAATGGAAAGAAATGAAGCAATGTCCTTAATCATTAAGTTGCTTAAATTAATGTTGGAAAAGGAAGGTTCTGATTTATTTATTACCGCAGGATTTCCACCTGCGGTAAAAATCAAAGGCAAAATGATGCCTGTGATGAAGCAGGTGTTATCGCCCAATGATGCTAAAGCACTCACGCAGTGCATTATGAATGATAAGCAGCTTAAAGAATTTGAATCTACGCAAGAATGTAATTTTGCTATTGCTCCGCCAAATTTGGGACGTTTTCGTGTTAATGCCTTTGTACAACAGGGCTGTCAGGGTTTGGTCATGCGGGTAATTGCAGCGGAAATACCTAATTTTGATAAATTAGGACTGCCAACCGTATTGAAAGACGTGATAATGGCAAAAAACGGTCTGATTATCATGGTAGGTGGTACGGGTTCAGGTAAGTCAACGTCAATGGCGGCAATGATAGATTATCGTAATGAACACAGTTACGGACATATTATTACCATCGAAGATCCCATCGAGTATGTACATCCGCATAAAAATTGCGTGATGATGCAGCGAGAAATTGGTGTTGATACCAAAGGTTGGGAAATTGCACTGCATAACACTTTGCGGCAAGCTCCTGATGTGATTGTACTGGGCGAAATTCGTGATGCGGAAATCATGAATTTCGGATTGGAATTTGCGCAAACCGGGCATTTGGCAATGGCTACTTTACACGCGAATAATGCTAATCAGGCAATTGATCGGGTGTTGGGATTTTTTCCAATATCTTCGCACGCTAAATTAATGCAGGATATTTCCGTTAATTTACGCGCTATTATTTCGCAACGATTGGTTAAAACAGTCGATGGCGGACGTTGTGCGGCGATTGAAATTTTATTAAATACACCGTTGATTTCAGATTTAATTGCTAAAGGCGAAGCATCCAGCATCAAGCCCATTATGAAAAAATCGCGGGAATTAGGTATGCAAACCTTTGACCAAGCCTTATTTGACTTGTATCACATCGGTAAGATAAGTTATGAAGAGGCGTTGAGAAATGCAGATTCTACCAACGAATTACGTCTGCAAATCAAGTTAGCGAAAGGCGGGGATTTAGGACAGGGCTCGCTTGCATTAGAAGACAAAGACGAGGACGATGAACCGTAAAGCCCTGCACAAACATAACCTTTAAAGTCACTTTTACTCAGTTTTCTCTATTCATTATGCTTAAGCCAGTTAGTACCATAGATTTAAAACCCTACCTGAAATTACTGCTGGAAAAGAAGGCTGATAACCTGTCTTTAAAAGTAGGATCTCCGATTATGCTCTGTTTAGCGGGTGAAAATAAACCGCTGGGAAAAGCTGAGCTGACTGATACGATGACGGATCAAATTGCTTTTAGTCTGCTCACTGATAAACAAAAAAATGCTTTGATTACGGCAAATAAATTAACGATTGATTACGTTTCGCCTGATAACGACTATTTTAACATACATATCGAAGTAGAAGATCAGGGTTTAGCGTTATTTATTCGACCCTGTACTAGCGAAGAAATACAGTTTTTTAAAGACAATAAACCGATTGAAGTATTAGGTAAGGCTCCGATAGGTGATTTGAATATCATGCCTTATTTGAAAAAAATAATTGAACTTGGTGCTTCTGATTTATTTTTAACAGTTGACTCGCCTGTTAAAGCTAAAGTGTTCGGTAAAGTTGTTAAGTTGGATGAGTTTCTGCTAACGCCTGAGTTAACAAAATCAGCTACGTTAGGGATTATGACCCAAGAACAGATTGATGATTTTCAATCTACTAAAGATCTGGATTTTGCTATCGCGATGCCTGATGGCAGTGCACGTTTTCGAGCTAATGCTTTTTATCAGCGTAAAACTATCGGTTTAGTAATGCGATTGATTCCATCGGTTATTCCTACCGCTGAACAGCTAGGTTTACCAGAAGTTTTGTTAGAACTTATCATGGAAAAACGCGGTTTATTACTGATGGTCGGTAGCACAGGCTCTGGAAAATCGACCACTTTAGCGGCAATGATTAATCATCGTAACTCCAATTCAGCAGGGCATATTTTAACCATTGAAGACCCCGTAGAGTTTTCTCATCCCAATATAATGTCTATTATGAATCAACGCGAAGTTGGTGTTGATACGGCTTCTTATGCAAAAGCATTAAAAGCTAGTTTGCGCGAAGCTCCTGATGTTATTTTAATTGGTGAAATCCGAGACAGAGAAACAATGGAAGCGGCACTGGAGCTTGCCAACACAGGGCATTTATGTATTTCAACACTACACGCGAACAATGCTAACCAAGCGATGGAGCGTATTATCAATATGTTTCCACACGTCCAACATCGGCAATTATTTATGGATATTGCCACCAACTTAAAAGCCGTAGTTTCGCAACGCTTAATTTCTGATTTGCAAGGTAAACGTTGTGTAGCAATTGAAGTTATGATTAATACGCCTCATGTGTCGAGTTTAATTTTAAAAGGCGAGCTCAATGAGATTAAAGAAGCAATGAAAAGCAGTGGCAGCAAAGGCATGAAAACTTTTGATGATGCGCTACATGATCTTTATAAATCAGGACACATCAGTATGGAAGAAGCATTAAAAAATGCTGACTCCCGTAATGATTTAGAAGCAAAACTTACGTTTGGTTAAATTTAAAAATTGGCTTTTGGGATATTTCCTCCAAAAGCCAAAACAACAGGAGGTGTCATATTTTCAACGCTTATAACTAGATGTTATTATTTATTTAACATAATATATATTATACGAAATAAAAAATAAGGATTTTTAACTTAAATAAACTAAAAAATTAGTCTGTTAAATGAATTAAAGGCAATATAATAAAAACACCTCAAGTAATAAGTTATACGCTAAAGGCGTTACTATTTATTGGGTAGTTAAGAATTTTTGTTGGTGATAATCGCGATATATTCAATAGCTTATCCAAAATATCATGATCATTCGAAACGTAATTTTAATCAACATCTCCCCCTCTTGTGATGGGAAATAAATTCTTCGCTGTCACTAAGCCTACAAAGGCTATCCACAAAATGTTGTAAACATAACGCTGGTTTATTAACCCACAATAAATAAAAATTAATATAAATCAATAGTTTAAAATTTATTTTGTAGTTTGGCACAGCCATTGCTTTATTCAAGTTGTCCTAACAACGTCCTCAAGAGGAGATAAATCATGGCATTACGTCAATGTGCAATATACGGTAAAGGCGGCATCGGTAAATCAACAACTACTCAAAACTTAGTGTCAGCATTAGCAGAATTAGGTAATAAAGTAATGATTGTGGGCTGTGACCCTAAAGCTGACTCTACCCGTTTAATCCTTCACGCTAAAGCCCAAACCACCATCATGAGTTTGGCGGCAGAAGCTGGTAGTGTAGAAGATTTGGAATTAGAAGATGTATTAAAAGTCGGTTACGCCGGCATCAAATGTGTTGAATCAGGCGGCCCTGAACCAGGTGTTGGTTGCGCAGGTCGCGGTGTTATCACGGCGATTAACTTTCTTGAAGAAGAAGGTGCGTATGATGAAAACTTAGACTTCGTATTTTATGATGTATTGGGTGACGTAGTGTGTGGCGGTTTCGCTATGCCAATACGTGAAAACAAAGCCCAAGAAATTTACATCGTTTGTTCAGGCGAAATGATGGCGATGTATGCAGCGAATAACATCGCTAAAGGTATCGTGAAATACGCTAACTCTGGTTCAGTCCGTTTAGCGGGTTTGATTTGTAATTCTCGTGAAACGGCTCGTGAAGATGAACTGATTTCTGCACTCGCTGCAAAAATCGGTACTACGATGATTCATTTCGTACCACGCGATAACGTTGTACAACGTGCTGAAATTCGCCGTATGACTGTTATCGAATATGAACCACAAGCAAAACAAGCGGATGAGTATCGCCAATTGGCTATCAAAATCCGTGATAACAAAAATTTCATCATTCCAACACCCATCACCATGGATGAGTTGGAAGAATTGATGATGGAATTCGGCATTATCGACGAAGTAGATGAATCTATCGTTGGGCTAACTGCTTCTGCTGAAGCGACTGCTTAACCACTGATAGGGTGCGCGTTTTGCGTACCCTATCATTCCATCCTAAAACCTGTCTGTGAGGGATTACTCACGACATTATAGTAGGAGCATTATTATGGCCGCTTTAACAAGAGAAGAGACTGAAGCCCTTATTCAAGAAGTGCTTGAAGTCTATCCAGATGCAGCAAAAAAAGACCGTGCTAAACATTTAGCGGTCAATGATCAATCGGTAGAAAAATCAAACAAATGTATTACCTCTAACCGTAAATCCTTACCTGGTGTCATGACTATTCGTGGCTGTGCTTATGCAGGATCCAAGGGCGTGGTGTGGGGCCCGATTAAAGACATGATTCATATTTCTCACGGCCCTGTCGGTTGTGGTCAGTATTCGCGTGCAGGTCGTCGTAATTATTACGTCGGTACTACAGGTATCAATGCGTTTGGTACGATGAACTTTACCTCTGATTTTCAGGAAAAAGACATCGTATTTGGTGGCGATAAAAAACTCGCCAAAATTATGCACGAAATTGAAGAATTATTTCCGCTGAATAAAGGCATCAGTATTCAATCGGAATGTCCGATTGGTTTGATTGGTGACGATATTGAAGCGGTCGCTAAAAAAGCCAACAAAGAAATCGGTAAACCCGTTGTGCCTGTGCGTTGTGAAGGTTTCCGTGGTGTATCACAATCGTTAGGTCATCACATTGCTAATGACGCGATTCGGGACTGGGTGTTAGAAAACCGTGACGGTGATGAAAGTTTCCAAACCACACCGTATGACGTAGCGGTTATCGGTGACTATAACATCGGCGGTGATGCGTGGGCTTCGCGTACTTTGTTAGAAGAAATGGGTTTACGAGTGGTTGCCCAATGGTCTGGGGATGGCACGATTGCCGAAATGGAAAAAACCCCGAAAGTTAAATTAAACCTTATCCATTGCTATCGTTCGATGAACTATATCGCCCGACACATGGAAGAAAAATACAAAATTCCTTGGATTGAGTACAACTTTTTTGGCCCAACCAAAATTGCTGAATCCTTGCGCAAAATAGCCGCGTTATTCGATGAAACCATCCAAGAGGGTGCGGAACGTGTTATCGAGCGTTACAAAGCCGAATACGAGGCTGTAATCGCTAAATACAAACCACGTCTACAAGGCAAACGCGTCATGTTGTATGTCGGTGGCTTACGTCCCCGTCATGTTATCGGTGCGTATGAAGATTTAGGTATGGAAGTGGTCGGTACCGGTTATGAATTTGGTCATAACGACGATTACGACCGTACTATCAAAGAAATGGGCAATGCCACGTTGATTTATGACGATGTCACTGGCTATGAATTTGAAGAGTTTGTAAAACGTGTCAAACCTGACTTAATCGGTTCAGGCATTAAAG
The DNA here is from genome assembly GCA_030693155.1 of Methylococcales bacterium. GTDB lineage: Bacteria > Pseudomonadota > Gammaproteobacteria > Methylococcales > Methylomonadaceae > UBA4132. Next base: position 24,674 of record JAUYBJ010000204.1, on the reverse strand, counting down.
AAAAGTACATTTTCCAAAAAATGGGCATTCCTTTCCGTCAAATGCACTCTTGGGATTATTCAGGCCCTTATCACGGTTATGACGGCTTTGCTATTTTTGCCCGCGATATGGATATGACGCTTAACAACCCTTGCTGGAAACAGGTTCAAGTGCCTTGGAAAAAGGCTGAAAATAACCCAGTGGCAGTGGCTGCCAGCGCGTAATTTTCGCACTTATAGTTCCCACGTTCCAACGTGGGAATGAAATACTGCACCGTTAGCGGTGCGAGAAGCAGAGCGTCTAAGGCGGCATCTCACGCAGAGCGTGGGAACCAGCCAACCACATTTTAACTTACACGTCATCCACAGATTAGTGGTGCGTAGGAGCTTTTACCATGAGCCAAAACGTCGATAACATACAACCGAGTTATCCGTTATTCCGTACTGATGAATACAAAGATAGCTTGAAAAACAAACGCGACAATTACGAAGAGCGTCACGAGCAAGAAAAAATTGATGAAGTATTTCAATGGACAACCACCAAAGAATACCAAGAAGTCAATTTTAACCGTGAAGCCCTGACCGTTAATCCCGCTAAAGCCTGTCAACCCTTAGGCGCGGTGTTATGTGCCTTGGGTTTTGAAAAAACCATGCCCTATGTCCACGGTTCACAAGGTTGCGTTGCCTATTTTCGTACTTACTTTAACCGTCATTTTAAAGAGCCCGTTGCCTGTGTATCGGATTCAATGACTGAAGATGCGGCGGTGTTTGGTGGTCAAAAAAATATGATGGCAGGTTTGGAAAACTGCAAAGCCTTATACAAACCAGACATTATCGCGGTATCAACTACCTGTATGGCGGAAGTTATCGGTGACGACTTAAATGCGTTCATCAATAACTCAAAAAATGCGGGTCATATCGAACAGGATTTTCCAACGCCATTCGCCCATACCCCTAGTTTTGTCGGTAGCCATACCACAGGCTGGGACAATATGTTCGAAGGCATGATTAAGTATTTCACCCGCACCACGATGGACGATAAAGTCGTTGGTTCAAACGGTAAAATCAACCTCGTTCCTGGTTTTGAAACTTACTTGGGCAACTACCGCGTTATGCACCGCATGATGAAAGAAATGGGCGTAGGTTACAGCTTATTAAGCGATCCGTCTGAAGTGCTGGATACCCCAGCCGATGGTTCATTCCGTCTGTATGCAGGTGGTACAACCCAAGCCGAAATCAAAGACGCGCCTAACGCGATTGATACCTTGTTGTTGCAACCTTGGCAGCTGGATAAAACCAAAAAGTATATTCAAACAACCTGGAATCAACCTGTCTCTGCTATCAATATCCCCATGGGCTTGGCGTGGACAGATGCGTTTTTGATGAAAATTTCTGAACTCACGGGTAAACCGATTGCTGCCTCGTTGGAACTAGAACGCGGTCGTTTGGTTGACATGATGACTGACTCACATACTTGGTTACACGGCAAGAAATTCGCGTTGTACGGTGATGCTGATTTCTGTATGGGTATGACGCAATTCTTGTTGGAATTGGGCGCAGAACCGAGTGATGTGTTATGTAACCATGCCAACAAACGCTGGCAAAAAGCGATGGTCAAACTGTGTGCAGATTCGCCTTATGGTCAAAACACGCAAATCCACATGAGCAAAGATTTGTGGCATTTCCGTTCGTTAATGTTCACCAACAAACCAGACTTCATGATTGGTAACTCTTACGGAAAATTTATTCAACGTGACACCTTGTACAAAGGTGAAGAATTTGAAGTGCCATTAATCCGTATCGGCTTTCCGATTTTCGACCGTCACCATTTACACCGCATGACTACCTTGGGTTATGAAGGTGCAATGTACATCTTGACTACTTTGGTCAACGAAGTGCTGACACAGTTGGATAAAGATACTCGTGGTATGGGAACAACGGATTATAACTACGATTTGGTTCGTTAATGTGTGGGGTGGGTAATACCCACCCTGCCCTACCTCCCCATTTTAATGCGCATAACGGAGAATCCTCATGCCTAGTGTCATGCTGAAAAAAAACGCCGAAGGCAAATTGATCTTCTACGTTCCCAAGAAAGACTTGGAAGAAATAGCGGAAACCGTTGAATTCGACAGCCCCGATAAATGGGGCGGTGAAGTGTTACTCAGTGACGGCTCCACCTATTATTTTGAACCACAGGTACAACCCGATTTTCCCGTTACCTTACGCGCAAAACGCTTAGATTCAGGAGAAGAATAATGGCACTTTATATTGTTGCAGCCGAATGTATTTCCTGTGGGGACTGTGTACCTGTCTGCCCCACCGACTCAATCACCGAAGGTAAAGTAGTTTTTGAAATTGATAGAAAAACCTGCACCGAATGTGAAGGTGATTTTGATAAACCCCAATGTGTGCGCGTTTGTCCTATTGACAACTGCATACTACCGATAGGAGCTTGAAGTCATGAGCCAGAACGCGCTATCACGGGAACTGGCTCTGCGTATCGGGCTGGCGGCACGCGCTTTGCCCGATACGACCATCCAACGCTTAATGACCGTCTTAACGGCTGAGTTGGGCTTGCCATTAACCGAAGACAAATTAGCAACGCTGAACCTGAAAACCCTGAAAGCCGCAGGCGACGGCGAATTTTCAGAAATTGAAGAACCGTTATTGAAAAAAGCGGTTCATGTGCTGAAACATCCTGCGTCAGAAGACCGCAGCGATTCAAGCGTACCCGTTATCGCACCTTATAACGAAGGAGATTTACCCAACTCCATACGCATTGCCTGTGCCAGTGATGATGTCCAGAAAGTCGATGGGCATTTTGGTTCGTGTACACAATTCATGATTTATCAAGTCTCTGCCAATGAAGCACGCTTGATAGACGTGCGTGATACGGCACAATTCAGTGAATTTGAAGAAGATAAAAACCGTTTTCGGTCTGAATTGATACGCGATTGCCAAGTGTTGTACTTGGTGTCGGTAGGCGGCCCTGCGGCGGCAAAAATTATTAAACTGGGCATACATCCGATTAAATTACCCGAAGTAACCCACATTACCGAGGTATTAGCCGAATTGCAACGGGTATTAGCCGCCAAACCACCGCCTTGGTTGGCGAAAGTTATGGGCATCAATCCAGAAGCGCGTTTTGTTGCGCATGAGGAAGAAGAGGTGGTCGAATGATTGCCGAGGCACAACTACAAGCGGTAACGGAACGCATTTCCTCAGCCTACTTGGATGACGCATTAATCACCCAATTACGCGCTGAATTCGCACCGCTGCATTTTACCTATTGCTACGATGATGACATCAGCGGACGCACACCTGCCATAGAAACCGACACATTTAATTTGTATCTGATTGACGGACGCGAACACTGTTTGAAAATGACTGACGATTATGAAGCCGCTACGGGCATTGTCGTTGCCGAAGTAATTGCTGACGATTAGTGCCATGAATACGCCTGCTTCATCATTCCTGCACAATGTTGAGACCTGCGAGGTTTTTAAAACCTCGCAGGTCTTCATAGGTGAATTATGAACGATTCCGTTACTGTGCCGATTGCCGATTGCAGCCTTTGCCCGTTTCGTGGCAAAACCCTGTTAATGGGGCGTTGTATGCCAGCCGATACTTGCGTAATGGCACAAAGCGGACGGCAAATTGACCGTTTTTTTCGGGTTAATCCCGTCTACGCCGAGCAGTATTTGCAGGATGCTTTTTGGGAACGCCGCGCGATTGCCGCGCGTTACGCACCGCAAAAAGCCCTACTGGCATTAATAGACGATGAAGACGAAGTAGTCAGACGCGCAGTTGCTTACCGTATACCCGCTAACCAATTGCAATATTTTTTACATGACGAAGACCGCGAAGTGCGTATGACGGTCGCTGACCGTATCGCGCTGAACGAACTGGAACAATTGGCGAACGACAAAGATTACATTGTGCGCTTAACCGTGGTTAAACGATTACCCGAAGGGCGATTGTTTCGCATGATTCGCGACAAAGATTTACAAGTCAGAAAATTGGTCGCGACCCGCTTACCCGAAGTCAGTTTAGGGCTGATGATGAACGACGATGCTCCCGAAGTACGGCGCATTATTGCCCAGCTATTACCCGCCAGCGATTTAGCACTATTGCTGGGTGATGATGATTGGCTGGTACGTTATGCCGTGGCTGAACGCATTGCCGTTACTGAGTTAGGCTGTTTGCTCAATGACCCTGAACCTGACGTACAAGCTATCGCCCGCGAGCGGTTAAACGCCTCGCAACACGCGGAGGATTAATAATGTTGGATGGACAACAATTAGCAAAGATTTGTAAAAACACCCTGCCGACGCAACACGATGAGGTGTTATTAAAAAAAATTCAAGCCTTAGCACCTGAACACACCGTGCGTTTAGCGCGGACGGGTGACGAATGGTATCGCTTGGGCGGTGTGGTGGATATGAATGGCAAACGCATTGCCAACGATCTGATTGAATGGACGGAACGCACTTACATTGAATGCGGTAAAAATCTGCAAACCCTGATTGATCATTCGCGTGACTCACAATTAATCGCCACGCGACAAACAGGCAACACGCTGTATTTTGTGATGCAGACGGGCGATAAAGCCGAAGATTTTATTCAAATCGACATAGATAAAACGCACGAAATATCCGACCGTCTGCTGGTCAATGACCATCAGCCGCCCGAAGATTTAGAAGAATTTATTGATCCGTTAGAACCAGATTGTATTGAAAGTTTCTGTATCGGGACTGCGCGTTACACTTATCGACGTAAAACTGACGTAGCGGTTTTCATGGATGAAATCAATAAACACCACCTTGAAGAACATCCCGTGCAGCGTTTTATGGATGACTGGAATCGCTCCACTGCGGGCAAAAATGCCGTTCTGTGTGATGACTGGATTGTGCATCCGTATCGCCATATCGGACGTTTCAATGAACAAATTATTAACATTGAACTGATTAATACCCAAAGCAAAAATATTCCGCGTTTGGATGATATTGCAGGCAAAAAAGGCGTGGCATTACACAATTTACTGACCCGTTTTGATCGGCAGGCAGGTTATCCGTTCGCATGGTTTTTTTATCTGCTCAAAGGCAAATTAGTCACCTCACAAACGGGAGCAGCAGTATTTAAAGACATCAGCGGGGATTTTTCTTACTTACCAGAACGCGATATTGCAGTATTAAAAGACTGGATTAACACACCGTACAGCGTTTAAGCAATTGTCCACGAAAGACACGAAAAGCACGAAAATATTGATTAGACGTATGAAGCTGAAAATCAGGAATAATTATGACGGGTAACGTTGTAGACCTGCGAGGTCTTTAATGACCACTAGGTTTATATTCAAAAAAATGTATTTCGTGTCTTTTGTGCTTTTCGTGGACAAAAATTTAAAAAACTTTTCACAACCAACAGGAGAACCACAATGGCAATTGCCGACATCAAAGCTTTTTCAGAACTAGCCAAAACTGATGCTGAATTAAAAGAAAAATTAGTAGCCTGTATGAAACTAAGAGAAATTCTTAATTTGGCGAAAGAATACGGTTTTGAACTGGACGAAGTTGAACTTTATCCACCTAATGAGCCGCAATTTACCGAAGAGCAATTGTCAGAAAAAATGGCAAAAGCCTTGCTTAGAGTTTAATACTACCTTTGTAGAGACGTTGCATCGCAACGTCTTTCACTGCAAGAAAACATTGTGGTGCAAAGACGTTGCAGTGCAACGTCTCTACATCATCACACCATTTAGGGAGTTGTTATGTCTGCCACCGTTTTTTCAGAAATCCTTGAAGGATTGTACGATAACACCATCGTGCCGTATTTAGGTTCTGGTGTCTTGTTTGATGCCAAAAACAAACAAACAGGCGCAGCAATGCCCGCCGATAGCAACAGTTTGATTTTAGCCATGAATAACGGCAACCCGATGGCTCCCAAACTCATGTATGAATTTCCGCGTGCGGCAATGAATCTTGAATTAAAGCGGGGCAGAAATTTTCTTGGTCAGTTTCTCACCAAACTGTATGGTGAAACCGAATGGACACGCGCCGCCGTGCATGACTGGCTTGCCGAATGGAAGCCCGCTTACGTTATCGACATCAACCGTGACGGTCAGTTACAAGACAGCTACGCGGACGAAGAACACACGTTAATCGTGGGTGTAGCGCGGATAACCGCCAGTAATTTTCGCTTTCAGTGCTACCATTTTGACGCCAGCGACTACTTTCCTGTAACGCACGATCAAGTTGATCCGCAACTGCCCATTTTGTTTAAACCGATGGGTACAGCCAAACCCGAACCCAATTTTATCGCCTCCGATGCGGATTATGTCGATTACATCACTGAACTCATGGGCGGTTTTGCTATCCCCGATTTTCTCAAAGCGTATCGCAAAGATAAACGTTATCTGCTGATTGGTATGCCGTTAAACCGCGATTCAGAACGCATGGTAATGAGTGATATTACCTACGATGCCACACAACCTAGAGGCTGGGTGTTAAACAAAAATCCCACGCCGAAAGAAATACGCTACTGTAAAAAAATCGGTCTGGACATTGTCGATGCCGATGTACTGGATTTATTAAATGCTGTGGGTTTTGGTGCAGAGTATCGAAAAATGGCGTGAACTCTTTTTTGCTCCTGCTTAAGCGAGGAAATGATAATGACTAAAATAGGTATTTTTTTTGGCACTGATACGGGTAATACGCGGCGCATTGCAAAAGACATTTTCACCGCGTTAGGCTCAACCATTGCCGCCAAACCCGTCAATGTGCGCAACGCTACCGTCAGCGATATGCTGGTATATGACATATTGATTTTAGGTACGCCCACTTATGGCGAAGGCGCATTACCTGGTTTATCAACGGGTAACGCCACGGAAAGTTGGGAAGAATTTTTACCTACCCTCGCAGGTCAGGATTTTAGCGGTAAAAAAGTGGCGATTTATGGGCTGGGTAATCAAAAAAGTTATCCTGACGAATTTGTCGATGCCCTATTTTATTTATACGAGCAGTTTGAACACTGCAATGCCACTCTCATTGGTGCATGGGCGACTGATGGTTATACTTTCAAAGCCTCTAAAGCCGTTGTTAATGACCAGTTTGTCGGGCTGGTGTTGGATCAGGAAAATCAAAAAGACCTGACCGCAGACCGATTGGCGACTTGGTTGACTAAGTTGGCGGAGGTGTGGGATGACTAATTCAGGCACTTTAAAAGTCAAAATAGTAATACCCAATCGGCAACGTTATCCTGTTTGCACTCGTCTTGAATTGGATGAAGCGCGGTTTTTAATTCGTGCCATTGAATTTAAAAAGCAGCCCACTTACGCGATTATTTTTGCCTTTGACGGCGTTGCCTACTCGTATGTAAACCATTGTATGCACATGCACCGCCCGTTAAATTGCGAACAGGATGCGGTATTTGATGAAACAGGACAATACCTGCGTTGTTCGATGCACGGCTTTATTTTTGATCCCAAAACAGGCGAATGTCAAAGCCCTGTGTGTTTAGGGCAACGCTTGCAATCGCTACGTCTGGAAGAAATTGACGGCATCCTGTATTTTGCTGAAAAACACCTGACACTGTGCGTTTAACCTAAACGAACCGCACACACGCCATCCTTGGCGTATGATGGAAAACCTACAAAATCGCTTCAACGCTCAAATCGTCTACCCAGCAACCTATCGGTTCGCTTAAATTTAATTGTTCATCTTCAAAACGCACCAAAAAAACCGCCCGTTCGGGTTGTTCTTCTATATGCCCTATCATGGTAATCACGCCGCGTGTGCCTGCTGTTGCTAACACCTCTCCTTCATGACCTTCTGGCATAGAACCATCATCAATAATGCTATGAGCCGCGTAAACCATATCGCCTATGTCTAAATCAGTTACTTTCATCGTATTTGCTCCAGTTAAATTGTCGTAAAGCCTACAAAACGTTGTTGTTCGTGTGTACATAAAGTAGATTGTTGGTCGTCTGTTGCCCGTTAATGCCTATAAAACAAGGTGTTATTAAACTGGCATACAGGTTGCTATAAGTATTAACAAGAACAATGCCACTCTTCAGGAGAGTTACTAATGATTACCTTAACAGACAAAGCAATCAGCGCAGTTGGTCGCTTTATTGCCAATTCAGAAATGCCCGCAGCGGGTTTGCGTATCGAAGTCACCGACGGTGGCTGTTCAGGTCTGCAATACGGTTTAAAGCTGGAAGCCGTTAAAAGCGCAGACGACACCGTGATTGATTGCGGCACTGTACAAGTATTTATCGCGGCAAGCAGTTTGCCAGCACTGGACGGTATGTCAGTCGATTTTATCGACAGCATCGAAGGCTCAGGATTTAAGTTTACCAATCCAAACGCAATCAAAAGTTGTGCGTGCGGCACATCGTTTACCACCAGTGAAAACGGCGGCGACGCTAAAACTTGCACACCCCATTAAATGTAGGTTGGGTTGCGACTCTTTCGCAACCCAACAAATACCAAAAAATGTTGGGTTACCCAAAAGGCGGCAACCCAACCTACGAAATACGAGGATTAAACCATGTGGGATTATTCAGATAAAGTTAAAGAACATTTTTTCAACCCGAAAAACGCGGGAGCAGTGGTGGATGCCAATGCCACAGGCGAAGTCGGATCTATCAGTTGTGGAGATGCTCTACGTTTAACATTAAAAGTTGATGACGAGAGCGAAATTATTTTAGAAGCAGGCTTTCAAACTTTTGGTTGTGGTTCTGCGATTGCCTCTTCTTCGGTCTTAACCGAAATCATCAAAGGCATGACCTTGGATGAAGCCTTACAAGTCACCAACCAAGACATTGCCGACCATTTGGAAGGTTTACCACCCGAAAAAATGCACTGCTCCGTCATGGGACGCGAAGCCTTACAAGCGGCAATTGCCAATTATCGCGGCGAAGAATGGCGCGACGATCACGAAGAAGGCGCGTTAATCTGCAAATGTTTTGCGATTGATGCAGTGATGATTGAAGAAATGGTGTGGGCAAATAAATTGCGCACCGTGGAAGATGTCACCAACTTCACCAAAGCGGGCGGCGGTTGTGCAGCCTGTCATGAAGACATTGAAGCGATTTTAGAAAAAGTGTTGGCAGAAAAAGGCGAGAAATTTGATGCCGCTGCCGCCCCTGTGAAAAAACCAGTGGAAACTGTTGCCGCCGTCAAAACGCCATTAACCAATTTGCAACGCATCAAAAAAATTGAAGAAGTATTGGAATCGCTACGCCCTGCCCTGATGGCTGATGGTGGTGATGCCGAGTTGGTGGAAGTCATCGGTAACACTGCTTATGTCAATATGACTGGGGCGTGTAATGGTTGCAGCATGGCGGCAATGACGATTGCAGGGATTCAACAAAGATTGATGGAAGTGATGGGCGAATTTATAAAAGTTGTGCCTGCTTCGGAAATGAAGAAATTGGTCAATATTGAAATGGCGTAATTTCTCGTTCCCACGCGCCGCGTTGTGTAACGCGGTCACTATGAATTCCCACGCAGCGCGTGGGAACTAGATAAACCCGTAAGGAGTGAGTCATGACTGACATTTACTTAGATAACAACGCCACCACCAAAGTAGACCACGCGGTGGTTGATGCCATGATTCCTTATTTCTTGGAACAATATGGCAATCCGTCTTCGATTCATAAATTCGCCGATGGCGTAGCACGGGGCATTAAGCAAGCGCGTGGGCAAGTGCAAGCCCTAATCGGTTGTGAGCATGATTCGGAAATTATTTTCACCTCATGTGGCACAGAATCGAATACTACCGCGATTTTATCCGCCATTAAATGCCAACCGAATCGTAAAGAAATTATCACTACCACCGTTGAGCATCCTGCAATTCTTGGCGTGTGTGTGCAACTGGAAAAAGAAGGCTACACCATCCACCGTTTACCCGTGGACAAATGTGGTCGCTTGAATTTAGACAGCTACCAAAAAATGCTCTCGGAAAATGTCGCTTTAGTGACCGTGATGTGGGCGAATAATGAAACAGGCACGATTTTCCCTGTGGTGGAAATGGCAGACATGGCGAATGCCGCTGGTGTGATGTTTCACACTGATGCGGTACAAGCAGTCGGTAAAATTCCCATGATGTTGGCAGATACCAAAATTGATATGTTGTCGATTTCAGGGCATAAGCTGCACGCCCCGAAAGGCATCGGCGTGTTATATCTGCGCCGTGGTGTGCGTTATCGCCCGTTATTACGCGGCGGTCATCAAGAACGCGGTCGTCGTGCAGGTACTGAAAACACCGCTTCCATCGTCGGTTTGGGCAAAGCCTGTGAACTGGCGTTGCAACACATTGAATACGAAAACACCCAAGTCAAAGCCCTGCGCGATAAATTGGAACGCGGCATTATTGAAGCCGTTCCACACAGTTTTGTGACAGGCGATTTAAACAACCGTTTACCGAATACCACTGATATTGCCTTTGAATACATTGAAGGCGAATCTATTTTGATGTTGCTCAATAAAGCAGGCATTGCGGCTTCCAGCGGCTCGGCGTGTACTTCAGGCTCATTAGAACCGTCTCATGTTATGCAGGCGATGGATATTCCCTACACCGCCGCGCACGGCACGATACGCTTTTCGTTTTCGCGCTATAACAGCATGGCAGACGTGGATGAAGTGTTGAAAGTAATGCCCGGTATTGCCGCTACCTTGCGGAAATTATCGCCGTATTGGTCAGGTGATGCCCCTGTGGCGAATCCTGAACAAGCGTTTTCACCGACTTATTCTTAATCCTAAACCTGCGAGGTTTTAAAAACCTCGCAGGTTTATACCGCACGGTGATGTATGAAAACCCAAAACCGCCACATTATTATTGACGACACCACCCTACGCGACGGTGAACAATCGGCGGGTGTTGCATTTACTCTGGAAGAAAAGCTGGACATTGCCACGCAATTGGCAGCGTTGGGTGTGCCTGAATTAGAGTGTGGTATTCCTGCAATGGGCGCGGTGGAGCGTGAAGAAATTCAAGCCATTGCCGCGTTAAAACTGCCCAGTAAGTTGCTGGTGTGGTCAAGAATGCGCCGTGATGATTTGGCGGCGTGTATCGGGCTGAATGTCGATATGATTGATTTGTCGATTTCTGCGTCCGATCAACACATCCAACATAAACTGAAACGCGATAGGCAATGGGTGTTAAACACCATTACCACCTGTGTTCAGGAAGCCCGCGCCTTGGGTTTAACCGTGTGTGTGGGTATGGAAGATGCGTCACGCGCAGACTTGGATTTTATTTTAGCGATTGCCGAAACCGCGCAAGCGGCAGGCGCAAGTCGCATTCGTTACGCGGATACCGTCGGTATCAGTGAACCGTTCGGCGTATTCGCCGCGATACAAACACTTCGCTCCGCCACCGATTTAGATATTGAAATGCACGCCCACGATGATTTAGGGCTGGCAACTGCCAACACCCTTGCAGCCGCTGTCGCTGGGGCAACTCATGTGAATACCACCGTTAATGGCTTGGGTGAACGGGCGGGCAACGCAGCATTAGAAGAAGTCGTGGTCGGTTTAACGCAACTTTACAATCTGCAAACTGGGGTGAATTTACACCAGTTCCCTGCCCTATCAGAACAAGTCGCCCGCGCGTCGGGTGATGCGATTGGCAGTCGTAAAAGTTTAATCGGCAAATCCGTGTTCAGTCATGAAGCGGGTATTCATGTCGATGGTTTATTAAAAGACCCCAACAATTATCAAGGTGTAGATCCTGCGATAGTTGGGCGTAGTCATCAATTAGTGCTGGGCAAACATTCGGGTACGCAAGGGGTGATTCATGCCTACCGTCAATTAGGTATTCCCGTTAATCGCAGTCAAGCACAAGCGTTATTAACTCAGGTCAGAGGCTTTGTGAGCGCGACTAAACGCACACCCTTAGCCATAGACTTAAACCGTTTTCACCAAAATCTTGAGGTGTTGTCATGAACGAAGTAAACGATGAAAGTAAAGAACGCGAAGAAGATTCAGTCATTGCTGAACCCAATGATGAAAATCCCGCGTCATTTTTTTGTATTCCATCTCGTCCTGGTGTTAACGATGGCTGGAGTTTGAATTAGTTTGCCCACGAAAGACTCGAAAGTAAAAACCTTGTGGGAGAGGCTTTAGCCTCGACATCGGGGCTAAAGCCCCTCCCACACACCTACTTTCACGCACAAAAACAATATATGCTTTTCGTGGACAAAAACCTATTTGGAGTTATCACAATGGTTATGGTCATGCCCAACGATGCCTTACGTCAGATACCTGCATCACAATCGCTGTTCGCGCAATGGCATGAAGATGTGCATTGTGTGTTTGCGCGTGACCCTGCCGCGCGTAGCGTATTGGAAATTTTACTGACCTATTCGGGGGTTCATGCCTTGTTGCTGCATCGGCTGAGTCATCGCTTATGGAAAGCCGATTGGAAACTGACTGCCCGCATACTGTCGGCATTCACTAAATGGATGACCTCTGTTGATATACACCCCGCCGCCATTATCGGACGGCGATTATTTATCGACCACGCGCTAGGCGTGGTGATTGGTGAAACCGCCGAAATAGGCAACGATGTCACGCTGTATCACGGTGTCACCTTGGGCGGCACAACGTGGCATAAAGTTAAACGTCATCCGACACTGGGCGATAACGTCTTAGTCGGTGCGGGGGCAAAAATTTTAGGGCCGATTACTTTGGGGAATAACGTCCGCGTCGGTGCAAATTCAGTGGTGGTGAAAGACGTACCGCCGTGCTGCACCGTAGTCGGTATTCCCGGTCGTATTATTCAAAGCAAAGGCACACAGATACAGCACCCCTCAGGTATTAACTTAAATCATCATGAAATTCCCGATCCTGTCGGCAAAGCCATTGCGTGTTTGTTAGAACGCATTGATGAATTAGAAGCTAATCAGGCGGCAAACAAGCATGAAGAATCCTGTGGCGCTTGCGATGCAGAAACCTTGTGCGGCAGTAAAGCAACCAACACGGCGGCGATATAAATGAGTATGGATTTATTAGATTTTGAAGCGGAAGGTTTGTATTTTGAACAAGCCGATGTGGCGGGCGTAAAAGAATTAATTGCCCAAGCCGCTGAAGATTACAGCAACGGTAATGCCGAATTTCCGCTATTACGCGCCTATTTTCTCGCGCCAGAATCGCTGAATGTGTTAGTCGCATTAAACCGTTTTTATTATTACCAGCACCGCTTGGAAGATGCGTTATCAGCAACCTATAAAGCGTTGGCGGTCATAAGAGCCAGCATTGATTTTCCCGAACACTGGCAGGATTTACAGCAACAGCATTTAGACAGCACGCCCAATTTAACCGAAGTGCGGTTGTATTTATTTACCCTTAAAGCGGTTGGTTTTTTGAATATGCGTTTGCACAGATTAGAACTGAGTGAGCAGATTTTTGAAAAATTAATCAGTCTGGATAGTAAGAATCGTATTGGAGCGCAGGCGTTAATGGATTTACTGAAAAATTTGTAGGTGCGGATTTATCCGCACTGCGCGAATGAATTCCCACGCAGAGCATGGGAACTAGACAACTAGACAACTAGACAAAAAATATTTTAAAAAACCGAGAGCAATATCATGTTAAAAGAAAAAACTGATTCTATTCTGGCAATAGCGGCCGCGTTACTATTCGTTGTGCTGGTTGTTTATTTAACGGTGCAGGATTCTTCTGCCATCGGCCCTTTGTAAATACTGGAGAAAACCCATGAGTTTTGAAGACGATTTAGATGATATGGAATCCGCCGAAGACTTTTTGCAATACTTCGCTGTTCCTTATGAACCCAGCGTAGTCCATGTTAATCGTTTGCACATCCTGCAACGCTTTCATGATTATTTGCTGCAAGCCTCTGACACCATGCCAGAAGACGAACAGGCAAAACGCGCGGTGTACACCAAACTGCTGGAACGGGCGTATCAGGATTTTGTCGAATCCGATGCGCAAACCGAAAAAGTATTTAAAGTGTTTAACATGGGCATAGGCGAACCTGAAACCGCTTTTGTGCCTTTAACTGATATCAAGTTATGAAACCCGAACGCTTTGACGAAGGTCGTTTTGAATTTGGCGAAGACGTGCGCGTCACCCGCAACATTCGCAACGACGGTACTTATCCAGGGATGGATGTGGGTGAGTTATTAATACGCCGTGGCAGTGTCGGCAACGTCGTCGAAGTCGGGACATTTTTACAAGATCAGGTTATTTTTACCGTGCATTTTCTGCAACACGGGCGCATGGTCGGTTGTCGTTTAGAAGAATTATTGGGGCTGGATGAACCTTGGCAACCGAGTCGCTTTGAATTTCGCGATCAAGTGCGCTGTGCAATTAATCTTGGCGTACAAGGTAACATTTTAGTGCCGCAAGACACCCAAGGCGAAATAGTCAAAGTTATCCGCGACACCGAACCTGTGTTGTATCACGTTTTATTTAGAGATCGCGTATTTCAAGTGCCAGAACCTGCATTAAATCCAGCTAATCCAGACACTTTTACCGAGCCAGAGTCATGAGTGAACCCTATATTTTGCTCAGAGCCGCCTTAGGGCTGTTTAAAAAAGCACCCACCGAATTGGGCGACGCTGAATTACAACAAGTGCAAAAACAAGCGCGTAATGAATTAGTGATTGAAAACCGCGTGTTAAATGCGCTTGAAGCCACAGGCGTGATTATCAGCGACGAAGAAATCGCACACGCTTACGCAGAAATTCAAGCGCGTTACGATGATGACAGCCATTTTTTAGCCGAGTTGGCGAAAAATGCGCTGGACGAAACCAGCTTACGCAGTGCGTTGGCGCGGCAGTGCAAAGTCAATGCGGTACTGGATCGGGTTGGCAGTCGTGCGCCGAGTATTAATGACGTGGACATCGGGCTGTATTACCACTTACGCCACGAAAAATTTGCTGTTCCCGAACGGCGCAGCGTGAGTCATATTTTTATCAGCATCAACGCCGACTATGCGGAAAATACCCGTGAGGCGGCCTTGCAAAGAGCCAATGAACTACACGCTAAACTGCTGAAAAAACCCTATAAATTTTCCGATTTGGCATTACGACATTCCGAATGCCCAACCGCATTACAAGGCGGTGAATTGGGTATCGTACCGCGTGGCACGTTGTATCCTGAACTGGATGCCGTGTTGTTCACCCTGAAAACGGGCGACATCAGCGCGGTCGTTGAATCAGAAATTGGCTTGCATATTTTGCTCTGCAAACAGATACACAAAGCCGAAACTCTGTCACTCGCCAAAGCCACCCCAAAAATCCGTGCGTTAATGGAAGAACGCACCAGACAAAACTGTATCCGCGAGTGGTTAGCGGGTTTGCCTAAAGAATAACATTTACCTAAATAACGGACGGTTCTCATGACGACTAACGACAGCAAACACTGCTCTTTTTGCGGCATCCCCCAATCGGCTAGTGTGCCTTTAATTGCGGGTGCGGAAGGTTATATTTGTGAAGCCTGCGTACTGCTTGCCAGTCAGGTAGTGACCAGTTGGAGCAAGAAAAAAGAACTGGTCGATATGCAGGGCGCGTTGCCCAAACCTGCAAAAATCAAGGCGCATTTGGATCAATACATCATCGGTCAGCATCTGGCGAAAGAAATTCTGTCGGTGGCGGTATATAATCACTACAAACGCCTGAAACATGAAAGCGGCGACGCGGGCTTAGGCGAATTCGATCATGATATTGAAATCGGTAAATCCAATATTTTATTAATCGGCCCATCGGGAACGGGCAAAACCTTGTTAGCCAGTACGCTTGCCAAAGTGGTCGGTGTTCCGTTTGTGGTTGCCGATGCCACGACCTTAACGCAGGCGGGTTATGTCGGCGATGACGTGGAAAATATTTTAGTGCGCTTGCTGGATGTCGCAGAAGGCAATATTTCCAAAGCGGAATGGGGCATCGTTTATTTAGACGAAGTGGATAAAATCGCGCGTAGTCCCGAACAACAAACAGGCACGCGCGATGTTTCAGGCGAAGGCGTACAACAAGCATTGTTACGGTTGGTAGAAGGTTCACAAGTCAAAGTATCCGCCAAAGGGCCACGCAATAAGGACGGCGAAACCATCATGGATACGCGCAATATTTTATTTATCGCAGGCGGCTCTTTCCCTGGTTTAGAAAAATATGTTGAAAAACGTTTAGTACCAACCAATACCTCAATTGGTTTTCATGCAGAGCGCAACACCCCTGACAAACCGTCTTTAGAAGCCATGTTAAACGCCACGCAACCCAGCGATTTACGCAAATTCGGCTTGATTCCTGAATTTATCGGACGCTTTCCTATTCTCGCGCCTTTAGAACCATTGGACGTTGAATCGCTAATTCAGATATTAACCGAGCCGAAAAACGCGCTGGTGAAACAATATCAACAACTGTTTGCCTATGACGGCGTGATGCTGAATTTTGACCATGATGCACTGATAGAAATTGCCCAAAAAGCCATCGAGCGCGAAACAGGCGCGCGCGGTTTACGCAGCATACTGGAACATTTATTACGCAAAACCATGTTTGACATACCGTCGCGTGAGGACATTGAGCAGTGTACGGTGACCGCAGAAACCGTACGCGGCGGTGATGTGGATTTGCTTTATAAAGACGCGGAAGCGCGTAGGCAACAAGCAGGTGAATAATTGTCCACGAAAGGCACGAAAAACACGAAAAGTTGAATTGTTAGTAGTTTTCGATGTTAATACACAGGAGTACAAACCTAGGTGTTAACTCCATCCACTTACTTTATAAAAGTACTGAATTTTTTCGTGCCTTTCGTGTTTTTCGTGGACTATTTTTATAAATTTTAAAACCAAAGAGATACCCAATGACAACCGAAGAAAAAATTAAAAAACAACTCGCTGATAACGCCATTATTCTGTACATGAAAGGCGTGCCGACCAATCCTGAATGCGGATTTTCTGCTAAAACCGTCGGACTATTGAATGCCACTAACATTCCCTTCGCCTACGTCAATGTATTAGCTGCACCGTTTATCCGTGAAAAATTACCCAAAATTTCCCATTGGCCGACCTTTCCGCAATTATTCGTCAATGGTGAATTAGTCGGCGGTTGTGACATTGTGGAAGCGATGTCTAATAATGGATCGTTATTGACCTTACTGGAATCTACTAAAAAAACCGACGGTTTGAGTAATAACGATATTGAGCAATTAGTGAAACAAAGCATAGTCGATAGCCAAGTATTTATTGAAGGTGCAGGCTGTGATTTTACCGTGACGGTGATTAGCGAAAAATTTGCTGATTTAACCGCTGTTAAAAAACAGCAAATGGTGATGGCGACCTTAGCCGATGTCTTAGGCAGCGGTAAACTTCATGCCGTCAGTGTGCAGACTTACACGCCTGATGAATGGCAGGCTCGACCTGTGAACAGTGCGGCTGGTTTATTGCAAATTGGCTTGTAAACCACCAAGACCTGCGAGGTTTTTAAAACCTCGCAGGTCTCCAACAAGGAATCACAAATGCTAGAAGAATGCGCCATTGTGGTAAAAATAGAGAACGGTCAGACGTGGGTGGTCGGTACGCAAAGCAACGCCTGTGCGGCTTGTGCGCAACAAGCGGGATGCAGCTCTAATGCTCTAGCGAGCGTGTTGAAAAAAAAGCCCATACCCGTTGATAATGAACTGATGTTACAGATTGGCGATACGGTTATGGTTGCTGTAGATGAAAGCGTATTACTACGCGCGGCGTTTCTCATGTACTTGTTACCCTTATGCGCATTATTTATCGGTGCGGGTATTACCGACAGTTTAATCAGCGATACCGCACCTTATGGGGATGTGTGGGTCGCAGTGGGTGCGCTGACAGGTCTTGCGCTGGCATTATTTATCATGCACACCATCCAAAAATACGCCTTTCTCAACTACTACGCCCGCCCCCCTGTGGTCGTTAAAAAATGCTGAATCATGATGAACGTATGGGCTATTGACAAGGACGCACCGCTTAAAGTCCTGCTGATTGAATTAGTTCACCGTTACGGCGAAAACGCCATCATGCTCAACAGCGCGGAACAGCATCAACAAGCCATCGAAATATTCACACCTGGGCATCCGAAACTACGCGCCTATATTTACACCTTCGGGCAACAAGCAGGACGTTATGGCATAGATCTCAAATATCCCATTGCCACGCATAATATTGTTGGTGAACATGAAGAGCAGCGTTTGGAACAGATAATCTCTATTCTGGAATCGCATTTGTTTTCTTAGATGTTACGTTTCTAGCAAAAACCCCAACATTTACAAATAGGTGATTGTTCTTGTTGGGGTTCACAAACGCACCCTAACCTACATAGCGACCGGTAAAATAACCGCACCTGCTTTGAAGATTGCCGTCGCGGCTTGACCTTCATGCAAGCCTAAGGTGTCAACACTGTCATTAGTGACAGTCACGGCGATTTGGTTACCGCCTACGGTGTCAATATCAATTTCGGCGTTGACTGCGCCCTGTTTCACTTGAGCCACTGTGCCTTTCAATTGATTACGCGCTGAAAATTTGTAACCGCCAAAATCAGTGACAATAATGATTTGCGGAGCTTTGACCAAGGCAACAATTTCAATACCTGCTTTAATCGCTAATGCTTCAACGGACTCTTTGGTAATAGAGGCAACAATGGTTTCACCGCCTTTTAAACTGATATGAACTTCGGCATTCACTGCACCGACTAGCACTTCACTAACGGTTCCCGTAAATTGATTACGCGCACTTGCTTTCATGATAAATCTCCAGTTGCTTAATTTAATAATGATGTGCCTTTAATCTGCACATAAACGGTCATGCCAGTGTGCAAAGCCAGCAACTGTGCTGATTTGCGGGTAATATGCGCTAACAGGGGCTGGCTGCCCACTTGTAGACGCACCACGCTCTGCCCTTCTTCATCGTCGATAATATCGCTGATGGTAGCGGGTAACACATTGAGGATGCTGGTTGCCTTTGAGACTTCAAGGGTAATGCTGACATCACGCGCATAAATTTGAATGCGTAATGCTGTGCCTAGCGCGGCATTAATCGCAGGTAAACTCAATTCACCGCCTGCAAACGCCACGCGCGTCAGGTGATAAGCGGTTTCATGTTCAATAATCGTCACTTGCCACACACTGGCGGCTTGCCTGTCTTGGGCTTGTGGTAAGTCTATACGGCTGAGCGTTTCGGATAACAAACCCGCCGCTTGGACTTTGCCATCGGCTAACAGCACTAAATAATCCGCCAATTGCGCGACTTCTTGCTGTGAATGGGTAACATACAACACAGGGATGTTCAGTTCACTGTGCAAGCGCGTCAGAAACGGCAGAATTTCCTGTTTCCGCTTGGCATCCAGTGAGGCGAGCGGTTCATCCATCAGTAATATGTCTGGATTTAATACCAAAGCGCGGGCAATAGCGACCCGTTGCCGTTCACCGCCTGATAAGCGTTCTGGTAGCCGTTCCATCAAATGCGCAATCCCGAGTAGTTCAACAACTTGGTCAAACTGTGCGGTTTTTGCAGTGTGTCCGATACGTTTTAAGCCATAACATAAATTGCTCAGCACGGTTAAATGAGCGAATAAATTGGCTTCTTGAAACACATAACCCAGTGAACGTTTATGCGTCGGTAAAAACAGCCTATTTTCACTGTCTTGCCACGTTGTGCCGTTGATGGCTAACAAGCCGTGCGGCGCGTGTTGCAAGCCAGCAATGCAACGTAATAAGGTGGTTTTTCCTGAGCCTGAATGCCCGAATAACACGGTAATACCAGAACTGGGCAAACGCAGGTCAACGTCTAAAGAAAACGCACCGTAATCGAGTTTAAATTGGGCAATGATTTCAGTCATTTAACTTCCTCAAAAGACCTGCGAGGTTTTTAAAACCTCGCAGGTCTACATTGTCATTTTAGCGGGGAGACAGGATTGGTTTTAAGTGTGCTGTACAACAGCAATAACACCAAAAACGAAAATACCAATAAGCCACCCGCTAAGCCATGGGCTTGCGGGTATTCCGAGGCTTCAACATAATTATAAATCTGCACAGAAACCACGCGGGTTCTTTCAGGAATATTGCCGCCCACCATTAACACCACACCAAATTCACCGACGGTATGGGTAAAACCTAAAATTGCTGCCGTTAAAAAGCCAGACCTTGATAACGGCATCACCACGGTGAAAAAGCTATCCAATGGACTAGCGCGTAATGTTGCCGCTGCTTCTAACGGTGCATTACCGATAGCGGTGAATGCGGTTTGCAAGGGTTGCACCACAAACGGTAAGGAATACAGCACGGAGGCGACCACTAAACCCGCAAAGGTAAACGGCAATGTTCCCAGCCCTAATTCAGCGGTCAATCGCCCCACTGCACCGTTAGGCCCCATGAGTACCAATAAATAAAAACCCAGTACCGAGGGCGGTAATACGATAGGCAACGCTACCAGTGCGTTGCAAATACTTTTGCCGCGAAACTCCGTACGCGCCAGCCACCATGCCAGCGGCGTACCCAGCAACAATAAAATCAAGGTTGTCAGACTGGCAACCTGAACGGTCAGCCATATCGCAGCCATATCAGCGGCACTTAGCATAAATCACCAGATTTGATAGTGCTACGGAGTCAAAAATCATAATTTTTGATTTCATTGCATCTAATTAGGTAAACCATAACCATATTTACTGATAATGGCTTTTGCTTCAGGTGATTTTAAAAACTGCATCAACGCAGTCGCGGCAGGATTGCCCTCACCTTTTTTCAATAACACCGCCTCTTGTCGTAGCGGCGTATAAAGATTTTCAGAAATTTGCCACGCTGAACCTGTTGGTGTGTTTCCGTTATCAATGACTTGTGACAGTGCAACAAAACCCAGTTCAGCATTACCCGTGCTGACAAATTGATAGGTTTGCGCGATATTCTCACCTTGCACGAACAAGGGTTGTAATTTAGTCAGCAGGTTTTTACTTTTTAAGACCTCCATTGCCGCCGCACCATAAGGCGCGAGTTTAGGATCAGCGAGTGCAATATGTTTAAACCCTCCTTTGCTGAGAATTTCTCCTTGAGCGTCAACTAAGTCAGTCGTTACCGACCACAACACTAATTTGCCGATAGCGTAAGTAAAATGACTTCCAGCAACCGAAAATCCAGAGTGTTCTAATTTAGCAGGTGCTTTATCATCAGCCGATACAAACACTTCAAACGGTGCGCCGTTTTCTATTTGGGCAACAAATTTGCCTGACGAACCGAAAGACAGTTTTGCACTATGCCCCGTGGTTTTTTCAAACAACTCGGCAAGACCAGTCATTGGTTTGGTGAAATTAGCCGCCACCGCGACTATGGTGTTTTCGGCTTTGCTAATGCTGCTGACGGTCAGTAATGCGGTGACGGTTAGCAAACGAATGATTTTATTGAACATGGTAACCCCTAAAATAAGTTCTCATTCCCACGCGCGGCGTTTCAACGCGCTACGTTGTAATTGTAGGGTACGCTGTGCGTACCTTTTTGGTGAGTCTGATCCATGGTACGCACAGCGCACCCTACGACTAACGTTTAAAAACGTAATTGGCTCTGCACATAAAAATAATTAATATCCTGACTATTCGGTGCATTCGGGGCAGTTTTTGCAAATCGCCCTTTAAATAAATGCGTCCAGCCTGTTTCCAGATTTACACTGCTATTCACATCCCAGCGGGTTGATAAATCCAGTTGCTGACCGACAAAATCACCGCTATTGCCCGTTTTATCTTGCAAATTCGCCGTCGTCCACGCATCTTTACTTTGTGCCAACCAGAAAAACCGATGACTCAGCGTGGTCTGCACATTGGCAAGCGGTGAAAAACTCAGTCGATAGGCGGGACTGTTAATATTGCTCCGCGCAAATGCACCGTAAATACCCGTCGGGGCATAATCAAACCGCCGTGCGCCATATAACGTATCAAAACGTTGGTCTTTGCCATCATTCGGATTTTTGTCACCACTGGCATAATCGTATTCAAATGCAAAACGCGGTTGCCACAGTACATCAAAGGTATAACCCATATCCAGATGTTGATACCATGCGGTATGCGATAAATTTTTGCCATTACTTGTTGTCGTATTGGCACGCACTGTACCGAATTGACCGATGCTTTCTAGGGAAAAATCAAACGCCGCTTTAGCGGGCTTGCTATAAAAACGCAGTCCAGGTGTGAAATAACGGCGATTAGTGGTTTGATTCTTAGGTGTATCGCCTTCATCAAGATGATATAAATACACGTCGCTGTTGACACCCCAGCCGATGTTAGTCATTTCCAAAAAACCACCAGAAAACCAGGTATGCCCTTGTGGGCGGTCGAATTGGGATTGGTCATCGAGAATATCGGCACTAGATGTTGGATAGCGATTGACAGGCATGGTCACAAACGCATTGAATTGCCAATGATCATAATCAATAACCCGAAAGCGCACACCGTCAAAGCTGTTAATGGTATTACGAAACACATTTCTAGCGACCAAACGGCGACTGCCCAAATTTAACGATTGTCGTCCTGCAATTATTTCTGTCCCTAAACCGCTAAACAAGGTGTTTTGATCTGCCCACGCTACATAGCCTTGAATCAGGTCGATGCTATCAACATGGGTGTTATTCACACCAGAACCCGAATCTGCACCGAATTGCCGTGCATCCATGAATTCACCGCCAAGACGAAAATGCTTAAAACGCGCTTCCATAAACACATCGGTTTGCAAGGGTATTTGTTGATCGCCGCCTTTCGCTCCTGCTTTATAATGACCGTCCATGGTTTCATAACGGGTACGTTGCTCTACTGACACGGACAGCCATTCGGGCAATTTCAGCGCGTCATGCAAATTCCAGACAGGTTTTTCATACTTACTCGACCCTAATAGCGCATCATTCATTTGACTGGAAAAAGCGGCAACAGGTGGTTTGGTGTAAGTTTTCTTTTCTTCTGCCGCATCAGCGATACCAGTACAAGAACCTGCGGCAATCATCAAACTGAATATCGGCTTGAAACTAGCCGTGTTAGGATGGTTTTGTGAAATCAATTAAGTTGCCTCGCTGTAAAATGACCTTTTGTGCATTATAATTCGTTATGTACTAAAGTAAATAACGATTATGGAAATAAACTATCAATACTTCACAGCGTTTACTATGACAAAAAAACAAAATGGCAATACACCGCCCGTATGGGTGGAAGGTGAATTACGGTTAGCGGGCGCATTGGATAACCGTATTATTGGCTTGCTAACCGCTATTCAACAAACGGGTTCACTCAATCAGGCCGCTAAACAACTGGGCTTGAGTTATAAAGGCGCGTGGCAAATTTTAGAACGCACCAATAACAGTGCACCGAAAATATTAGTGACCACGGCGACGGGCGGCAGTAAAGGCGGCGGCAGTTGTTTAACGGACGCTGGACAGGCATTGCTCACCCTTTTTACTCATCTGGAACAACAACATCAGCACTTTATTGAACAACTGAATCGTAATCTGGCTGATAACCCCGATATGGTGCTGCTATTACAACGCTTGGTGGTTAAAACCAGTGCGCCAAATCAACTCTTTGGGCGCGTGACTGATATTCGCGCGAGCAGTGTGAATGCTGAAGTCATGGTGCAGTTGAAAGGTGGAGAAACTATCGTAACCAGCACAGACCTCACTGTATTGGCTGAACTAGACTTAACAGTCGGTGTCGATGCTGTATTGTTAATAAGCAGTGCGGACATTACCTTGGTCATTGATAAGGGACGTTATCAATTTTCGGGGCGTAATCAGCTGGCTGGTCAGGTACTTTTAATGCAACAAACCGCTACTCATACTGACGTTACTGTATTGCTACCGAGTGGCGAAACATTGATTGCCAACATAGCGGAGCAGAGCATAGCGGAGCAGAGTGTGGACAATCTGACACTGTCAGTTGGCAAAGCGGTGTGGATGATATTCAAATCCAATGTACCGTATTTGGGTATCCGTGAATGATTCAGCTGAGACCTGCGAGGTTTTTGGGGTTAATTAACCAAAAGAACGGTTTGTTTCACGACACCCTTCTAGCCCTTGGTATTAGAGGCTTACAGGCGAAATATCGATTTCAAATTCGCCCGTTATATTTTTTATAACCTGTTGAATGATATGCGAATTAGCGTTGTTAACAAATTCATAAAATCCATGATGTTTTATGATTTAAGTTTCGCTTGAATTGTTTCGTAATTCTGCAATGTAGGAAAAGAATTTCCGCCTCCCTACTCCAGCAATTTCACAAACTTCGGCGGCTGTTTTATCAGTGTTTTCATATAAGATTCTGGCATTTTCCAATTTTTCGGGGCGGTTTTAGGTCTTCCCCCCGTTTTACCACGCGCTTTAGCGGAAGAGCGACCAGCCGCTGCTCGTTCTGCGCGTAGTTCACGTTCCATTTGATGAATGGCTCCCATCATCGATAAGAAGCAACGCCCAGTAGCTGTAGTCGTATCTATATTTTCGCGCAATGACACCAGATTAATTTGTCTCTGTTCCAGCAGTTTTGCTGTTGTCAGTAAATCCATCAAAGAGCGCGTCATACGACTTAATTCGCTAACAACCAGAGTATAGCTAAAGTAGTATAATTTGATTATTTATATTGCAATGACCTACTCAATAGATTTCCGACAAAAAGTATTATTGATAAAAGAACAAGAAAAGCTGACAGTGATGGAAACGGCAGTGCGTTTTGGCATTGGCGTAGCC
>JAUYBJ010000245.1 GCA_030693155.1 Methylococcales bacterium | reverse complement strand
ATTGAATGCTTTTTCGGTAAAATCAAACATTACAGACGAGTGTTTTCCCGATTTGACAAGCTCGCCAGAAATTACATGGGCTTTATTCGCTTCGTTTCCGCACTCATTTGGCTACGATGAAATGTCAACAGAACCTAGGCTCTGTTGACATTTGGTAAAATCGCTAACTATATCAGTAAGTTATGATTTTGCTATATATCTATAACTGGTTGTTTCTGAATGACTATTCCCGAAATGTCAACAGAACCTAGCGTGTATGCAGTTTTTTTATTGGAACGACATTCCAATCGCCGCCTTGTTCACAGGCAAATAATAATCCCGACCACAAATTCAAAGCATGACGACGCTCATCCAAATAATCATGGTGATTATAAACACCTTCAATGCCTTTTAATTTGTGATTCAAACAGCGTTCGGCAATATGAGATTCAATACCCAGTGCAGCCAAATGTGAGCGGGCAGTACGCCTGAAATCGTGCACATAAAAACTTTCATTCATGAATGGCATAATCTTTGCTAATGCTACATTAAGGGTATTTTCATGAATATGCGGTATTTTATGCTGTTGTACTTTACGCGCAGGTAACAACCATTCGCTAGTTGCCGATAATTCCATAACCGCGCGTAACGTATCTACCGCATGAGCGGATAAGGGAATGGTAATAGCAGCATTAGTTTTAGTACGTTCAGCGGGTAAATGCCACAAACCTGCATCGAGGTTGAATTCTTCACGTTTTGCTTTGATTAATTCGCTTTTACGCACTGCCAATAAAAGCAACAATTTAATCGTCAACAAATTGATGACAGTAAATCCTTCGGTGTCACGCATGGCGGCAAATAACGCAA
The DNA here is from genome assembly GCA_030693155.1 of Methylococcales bacterium. GTDB lineage: Bacteria > Pseudomonadota > Gammaproteobacteria > Methylococcales > Methylomonadaceae > UBA4132. The sequence goes on along the minus strand of JAUYBJ010000245.1, from coordinate 21,149 downwards.
TCAATTCTGCTTTCGATAAAACTCGCTCCCGTGCCGCACCTTTACCACCAGCATCGCCAACACTAAACGCCGAAGCAGGATTGTATTGCACAATATGACGTTTAATGGCGTAATCAAATATTCGCTTCGTCCATTTTAAAATGTCGTTGGCAATAGTGGGCGATCCGCGTTCGATAATGGTATGCAGCATTTTATCAATATCGGCAGGCTTGACCGCTTCGACCGCTAAATCCCCCAGATGAGGCTGAATGTCTTTATCAATCCGCGCTTTTAAATCCAGCGCGTTTTTCCATTTGCCGACAATCATTTTGTCAAAATAAATGTCGGTTAATTGTCCAAAGGTAATTGCGTTCATTTTTGCCACTGCTTTGGCTTTGCGTTCTTGCTTTTCACTGGCAACATCGTAACCCAGTGTCACGCTGGCTCTTAATTCTTTGGCTTTTTTCCGCGCTTCGGCTAATGACAACTGCCCATACAGTCCAATGGTCATAATGCGTTGCTTGCCCGCAAACCGGTAACGGAAATTCCAGCGCGGCGTTATAAAATCTTTGCGATAACTCAGATATAGACCGTTACCATCCGCTTTGCCTTCAAAACGGTCATTATTTTTTATCCAATTTTTTATTTGACTGTCGGTAAGGTTAGTCATCATCTGCCCCTGTATTAATAATTATCAGAAAACGACTGCAATAAAATAGCCGCTTGTTCGGCAGGCAATTGTACAACCACCCTGACCTGCTCAGCAAAATCCTGTTGGAGAATATGCCCGTCCAGTTTTTTTAACGCATATTCTAAGGACTGGATTTGTTTGTAATCCAGCGTCAGATTGACAGTTGCCATTTCAATATACGGATAAATATCAGCGGTATCAATTACTTGCCGCGCTGTCTGTCCATAAGCGCGAGTCAAACCACCCGCGCCTAATTTCACACCACCAAAATAACGAATCACTGCCACCAACACATTAATAAGTTGTTTACCGTCGATATGTTGAAAAATCGGTTTACCCGCTGTACCTGTGGGTTCACCTGCATCATGAAAACGATACACCAAACCGTTGGCGGTTTTCAGTTGGTAAGCGTAAGCAATATGCGTGGCATCGGGATATTCTTGATACAGATGTTTAAGCTGGTGTAACACTTCATTTTCAGTGGCACACGGTGCAATCACACCGATAAATCGTGATTTTTTAATGATTTCTTAGGTACTGTGTTTGCTTTTAACGTACCACATCAGGCAGTTTTTAACACGGGAACGGCATTCAATAGTTGTTGGGTATAAGCGTGTTGCGGCTGTGTTAATATCTGATCTGCGCTACCGTGTTCAATAATTTTGCCTTGATACATCACGGCAACTTCATGGGCAATTTCGGCAACGAGGGCTAAATCATGAGTGATAAACAAATAGCTAACACCTTGATTTTGCTGCAATGTTTTTAACAGCTGAATAATTTTCGCCTGCACCGAGACATCTAACGCGCTGGTCGGTTCATCACACACTATCAATTTAGGTTCAACCGCTAAAGCACGCGCAATGCAAATGCGTTGTCGCTGCCCGCCTGAAAATTCATGCGGATAGCGATACAGGGAATCTTCAGGTAAATCAACTTGTTGCAAGAGTTTTTTAACACGGGCGATGCGTTCGTTTTCTGTGACTTCGGGATGTAACGCGCGAATGCCTTCGGCGATAATATCGCCGACCAGCAAACGCGGATTCATCGAAGAAAATGGATCTTGAAACACAATTTGAATATTCGCCCGTTGTTGGCGTAAGGCTTCACCTGTCAGGGTGTTTAATTCCACGCCGTTAATGATTACCCTGCCCTGACTGGGTAATAAATTTAACAAACTTTTGCCCAACGTGGTTTTACCGCAACCTGATTCACCGACTAATGCCAGCGTTTTACCTTGTTCAATAGTGAAATTCACTCCATCGACCGCGCGGACGTAATCGACCACGCGCTTAAAAATACCTTTACGTATCGGATAATGACAATAAAAATCAGTGACTTGTAATAATGGCGCAGACTGGGCATTGCCCACCCTACCCGCATGATGAATGGAGGGTAAAACGTTCAATAATTTTTGCGTATACGGATGTTGTGGATTAGCAAATAATTCAGCCGTTAAACCCGTTTCGACAATTTTACCTTTTTGCATCACGGCGACTTTATCTGCCATCGTCGATACTAACGCTAAATCATGACTAATCAACCACAACGCCATGCCCGTTTGTCGCTGAATATTTTTTAATAATACCAAAATTTGCGCCTGAATGGTGACATCCAGCGCGGTAGTCGGTTCATCGGCAATGAGTAAATCAGGTTTACCTGCCAAGGCAATGGCAATCATCACCCGTTGTCGCTGTCCGCCTGATAATTGGTGCGGATAGTCTTTTAAGCGTTGTTCAGGATGGGGAATCTCTACTTGCTGTAATAATTCCAGCACCCGTTGCTTTAATTCCGTTTTGGATAAGTTGAAATGAATGTTAATGACTTCGGCAATCTGACTGCCAATCGTCATCACAGGATTCAGTGACGATAACGGATCTTGAAAAATCAAACCGATACGCCGACCACGAATTTGACATAATTCCAGCTCAGAATGCGTGGTCAATTCATCACCTTGTAAATTGATGGACTCTGCGCTAAGCGTGGCATTATTAGGCAGTAATCTCAGCACTGACAACGCCGTCATGGATTTACCTGAACCTGATTCGCCGACTAATGCAAAGGTTTCGCCCGCCTGAATAGTAAAACTGATGGCATCAACCACAGTTTGCGACTGGTTAAAAGTGACGCTAAGCTGTTCAACAGACAGTAAAGGATTGCTCATGGATGACCTGATTTGTTAATGAGTAAGGCGGGTTCAACATTATAATGATATTGTAACAGTCTCATTTGTTTGTTGTACTACACCACCACTGGACTATATCATTGTCATTTAGGGGATTGTTATGAAAAAGCTGCTTACTATTGTCGCGTTGTGCTTTATATCCATGCTGTTTAGCGGTTCTGTTTTTGCGGAGGTGCGCATTACTTTATTGGATTTTGAATTAAAAGATGTCACTTTACTGCCTAATCGTCCTGAAGAAATAGAACGCACTGCATCTATCAAACCGTTATTAACGGCTGAATTGCAAAAAGCAGACTTTATCATATTACCCGTTGAATCAACAGCGCAACAAGCCGCTAATATGGGCGAGGGTTATCTGTTCGATCATGCGGACGTTGCCGCGCAGTTAGGTAAAAAAGCAGGTGCGGATTATGTGATAGTCGGGCGGTTACACAAACCCAGCTTTTTATTTGCCTATCTGCTCACAGAAATTGTAGACGTAAAATCAGGCGGCTTAATCGACAGTCTGTCCGTAGAAACCAAAGGCGGCGAGAAAAAACTCACCGCAAAAGCCATAGAAATGTTGGCGGATAAAATTACTGCCGTCCTAAAATCAAAATAATACCCATGAAAATAGAACAACATTGGCTGCATGATGCCACGCGCGTACCCTCGCCCAATTTTGATGAGCGAACCGATGCTAATGATATTTCTTTGCTGGTGATTCATTGTATCAGTCTGCCAGCAGGTGAATTTGGCAATGACTATATCAATCAATTATTTTGTAATGTTTTAAATCCTGATGAACACCCGTATTTTCCAACGATTTATCAACTGAAAGTCTCCGCGCATTTGTTGATTAAACGCACGGGTGAGATTGTGCAGTATGTAGCGTTTGATAAACGCGCGTGGCACGCGGGCGTATCGTGTTATCAAGGGCGGGAAAAGTGTAATGATTTTTCGATAGGTATTGAATTGGAAGGTACGGAGTGTGTGCCGTATACCGATGAACAGTATAAACAACTTAACGCCGTGATTACTGTATTGCTGGAAAATTATCCGACTTTATCAAGACACCACATTACGGGACACAGCGACATTGCACCTGAACGTAAGACGGATCCGGGTGCATCGTTTGATTGGAGTCGTTTAACGGCTTAAAACACTGTCCAATCGAAAAGCACAAAAACACGAAATAAAGCATTTTTCGTGTTTTTCGTAGACATTACACTGTATTTTTACAATTCTTCTTCGTCTTTGGTCTTACCCAAGCCAAACGATTCCGCCAGCATCAACACCACACCCAAAGTAATTGCCGAATCAGCAATATTAAATGCAGGCCAATGCCAAGTGCCGTAGTAAACATCCAGAAAATCAATCACATAACCATAAGCTAAACGGTCGATTAAATTACCGACTGCACCGCCTAAAATCAGCGATAACGCAACCGCCAACAAGGTTTCATGTTTTTCCAAGCGACTGAGCCAAACAGCAATAACCACGCTAATCACTAATGCCAGTCCTGCAAAAAACCAGCGTTGCCAACCGCCTGCCTCACTTAAAAAACTGAACGCCGCACCTGTGTTATGCACATACGTCAGTTTAAAAAACGGTAACAACGGAATGGATTGATAAAGCTGCATCGTGCTATCAATTAGCAATTTACTTGCCTGATCCAATACCAGTGCCACTAGTGACAAGCCCAGCCATTTTAACATCGAAATATTACGCATAAATTCGTTGCTCGCCTTTGCCCGCTACGTTTTCTACGCAACGACCACACAATTCTGTATGCGCTTCATGTTCGCCGACATCTGCGCGTTGATGCCAACAGCGCACGCATTTTTTATGCTCGGAAACATAGACTTTTAATCTCACACCCTGCATCTCAGTTTGTACCGCATCTTCTGGACATTCGTATTCATAATCATTGACTGCCGTGGCTCTGGAGGTCATGAAGATAAAATGCAGTTCCCGTTCCAGTGGTTTTAGGGCATCAAAAAAGTGCAGTTCTTTGGACGCATCACTTAACACATGAAACACCAGATAATCGTAATACAGCACGACTTCGGCATTGAGTGACGAACCAATCAAACCTTGAGCGCGGCTTTTTTCCAGTTCTTTACTGACGGTAGCGCGAATATCCATCAACCGTTGCCAGAAACCACGGTTTAACGGGCAGTTGTCATCCAGCGTCACTAAGCCATCATACCACGTTTCTAAAAATACCGATTCACTACGTTTTCCAGGCATATACTGCCAGATTTCATCTGCGGTATAGCTGATAATCGGTGCCAGCCAACGTGTTAGGGCTTCCAATACATGATACATAGCGGTTTGTGCAGATCGTCTGGCTAGGCTGTCGGCTTTGGCGGTGTATTGACGGTCTTTGATAATATCCAGATAGAAACCACCCAAATCAATCACGCAAAAATGATGTACTTCCTGATAAATTTGTTGAAACGCATAGTTGTCATAAGCAGTTTTAATACCTTCCTGCAACTGAAACGCTCTATCAATCACCCAGCGATCCAGTGCCAATAAATCATCGTTATCGACCAGATGTTGCTCAGGATCAAAATCAGCCAGATTAGACAATAAAAACCGCGCGGTATTGCGCAGACGACGATAACCATCGGAAGTACGCTCCAAAATTTCATCGGAGACGCGCATTTCTGAACGGTAATCAGTCGATGCTATCCATAAGCGCAACACATCCGCGCCCAGATTTTTCATTACCGATTGGGGCGGAATCACATTACCCTTGGACTTGGACATTTTTTCGCCGTTTTTATCGACAGTAAAACCATGCGTCAATACTGATTTATAAGGTGCGACGTTATTCATCGCAATCGAAGTCAACAAGGACGATTGAAACCAGCCACGGTGTTGATCTGAGCCTTCCAAATATAAATCAGCGGGGAAATGCAGGTTATCACGGCGTTTTAATACCGCTTCATGGGTCACGCCAGAATCAAACCACACATCCAGCGTGTCGGTGATTTTGTCATAATCTTTCACTTCTTCACTGCGCAATTCAGCGGATTCTAAATCAAACCACGCATCTATGCCTTGTTGCTCAATGCGTAGCGCGACTTGTTCAATCAGTTCAGCCGTGCGCGGATGCAGTTCACCGGTTTCTTTATGGACAAACAGGGTAATCGGTACACCCCAAGTGCGTTGCCGTGAAATACACCAATCAGGACGACCGTCTATCATGCCTTCAATACGCGCTTGACCCCAGTCAGGAATCCACTCGACGCGCTTCACTTCGCTTAATGCTTGTTCACGCAACCCATTTTGATTCATGGAAATAAACCATTGCGGCGTGGCGCGGAAAATAATCGGTGTATGGTGTCTCCAGCAATGCGGATAACTGTGCAAAATGGCGTGATGATGAACCAGCTTGCCGTTGGCTTCCAGCACTTCCAGCACATGAGCGTTAGCATTAAAAACGTGTTCGCCTGCAAAAATTTCGGTGCTGGGTAAAAATACACCATCGCCACCGACAGGATTATCAATCAATAAACCGTATTTACGACCGACTACATAATCTTCCTGTCCATGACCTGGAGCAGTATGTACCGCGCCTGTCCCCGCATCGGTAGTGACGTGATCGCCCAAAATGATAGGCACTTCGCGGTCATAAAACGGATGCAGTAAGCGTTGATACTCTAAGTCTGAGCCTTTGCAATAGGCAATAACGCGATAATCGTCAATGCTATAACGCGACATTGCGTCTTTTAATAAGGCTTCGGCTATCACTAAACGCTCAGTCGGACATTGCACAACGGCATAATCTAAATCAGGATTAAGTGCCACGCCTTGATTAGCAGGCAATGTCCACGGTGTGGTTGTCCAGATGACAACCGATAATGCACCATGCCCTTCGTGGTCGGGGACATGATGACAGTTTGCTAAAAACGCATCTTCATTGGCTACGGTAAAACGCACATCAATGGCAGGTGAATGTTTATCTTCGTATTCAACTTCCGCTTCTGCTAACGCAGAACCGCAATCGGTACACCAATGCACGGGTTTTGAACCTTTAGCAATATGCCCATTAGCTACAATTTTACCTAACGAACGGACAATATCGGCTTCAAACGCAAAATCCATTGTTAAGTACGGACTATCCCATTCGCCCAAAATACCCAAGCGCACAAAGGCTTCTTTTTGAATATCAACTTGTTTGGCGGCGTATTCTCGACAGGCTTTACGAAACACGGTGGGCGATACTTTAATGCCCGCTTTGCCGATTTTTTTCTCAACTTGTAATTCAATCGGTAAGCCGTGACAATCCCAACCGGGAATATAAGGCGCGTCAAAACCGCTTAACGTTTTGGATTTAAGAATAATGTCTTTGAGAACTTTATTAACCGCATGACCAATATGAATTTCACCATTGGCATAAGGAGGGCCGTCATGCAGAATAAACGGTGGTCTGCCTGCACAGGTTTGGCGAATTTTTTTATAGAGCGTTCCTTCATTCCATTTTTTCAAACGCTCAGGTTCGCGTTGTGCCAAATTGCCCTTCATGGGAAACGCCGTATTGGGCAAGTTCAGGGTTTTTTTATAATCGGTAGTCATAGACTTTGTATCTCAGGTTTTAATTCTTAAAAGTGTCGCGCCGCAACGTAAAAATAGTTTTATTGTATTGTATCAGGTGCGAGATGACTATTCATCGTTCCCACGCTGGAGTATGAGAACGATAAGGAGCATCCATTAATAATGCGGCGGCACTTCATCAATACTTTCACCGCCGCCCGCACCTTCAGTAGACAGGCTTTTAATGCGCTCATTGAGCAATTGGCAGGTCGCTTCCAAACGTTGTATTTGTTGCTGTTGCGCACTGACTATTGTATTGAGTTCTTGCAATAAGTCTTCTTGATAGGCGGCTTTTATTTCTAATTCGATGATTCGATCGTTACTCATAAATAAAATATTGGGCATCATTAAAAAATAATGGAGTAAAACAGCTTTAGCTGTTTATGTTCAATAGCTAAAGCTATTGGACTCCTGTCATTAAATTACTCGGGAAAATTGTTGCTGTTTTTGTGCCAGATAACGGTCGAATACCATGCAGATATTGCGTATCAATAATCGCCCAGCGGGTAAAACTTGAATGCCGTCCGTGCTGATAGTGACTAAACCGTCGCCTTGCATCGGTGTTAAGGCTTGCAGTTCATCGGCGAAATATTCGCTAAAACGAATAGCATAGGCGTGTTCAATCGCGGCAAACTGGAGTTCAAAATGACAGATTAACTGCATAATCACCGCACAGCGCAACTTATCATCGTCATTCAATGCCACACCTTTAAATACCGGCAGTTTACCTTGCTTAATCAGCTGGTCGTAACTGTCCAAATCTTTGACATTCTGGCTATAAGCATCACCGACCTGCCCTATTGACGTGATACCCAAGCCGATTAAATCACAATCGGAATGCGTGGAATAACCTTGGAAATTACGGTGTAACAGTCCTTGGCGTTGCGCAATGGCGAGTTCATCATCAGGTTTGGCGAAATGATCCATGCCGATATAGACATAACCTGCATCAGCTAAACGTTGTCCGACGCTTTGTAAAATCGCCAGTTTGACTTCTGGGCTGGGTAAATAGGCATCATTGATTTGCCGCTGGGTTTTAAAGCGACTAGGAATGTGTGCGTAGTTAAAAATCGAGAATCTATCTGGGCTGACGTGCAGGATTTTATCCAGCGTTTTATTGAATGAATCCACGGTTTGCAGTGGCAAACCGTAGATTAAATCAATGTTGGTGGAGCGAAAACCTTCTTCACGAGCGGCTTTTAATACGGCAAAAGTTTGGGTTTCACTTTGAATACGATTAACGGCTTTTTGTACGTCGTGGTCAAAATCTTGTACGCCCAAGCTGATACGATTAAATCCTAAACTGCGCAATTGTTGCACGGTGTGCAGATTGGTTTCTCTGGGATCAACTTCAATGGAATACTCACCGCTGTCATCGTCTTTTAGCGTGAAATGCTCACGGGTAGTGGTCATTAACTGGTGCATTTGTTCGTAACTTAAAAAAGTCGGTGTGCCGCCGCCCCAATGCAGTTGATTAACTACGCGGTTTTTATCGAATAACGCACCCTGCATGGCAATTTCTTTGCACAAATTATCTAAGTATGGCTGAGCATGGGCACGATTTTTGGTGATAATTTTGTTACACGCGCAATAAAAACACACGGTATCGCAAAACGGAATATGCACATACAGCGATAACGGCTCACCTGCGGCATTGGATTTGGCAATGTGTGATCGGTAATCGTGTTCGGTAAAACCGTCGTGTAATTCCAGCGCGGTTGGGTAGGAAGTGTAACGCGGCCCTGCTTTATCGTAGCGATTAATAAGGGGTAAATCGAAGTGTAAGGACTGATCCATGTTATTTCACCACGCTGTTAATGACGAGAGTGTGGCGCGTTTTATCAGCTACCGTAACATTCTCCAGTACACCGAGTAAATCGCCCGCCTGTTTCATCGCGTTACCTGATTTGGAAATACGCGCCAGTAATTTAACATCGGTAAAATTGGATAATTTCATCGCGGGAGTCATTGCTTGTGCATCGGTTAAGCTGACCGCTAGCGGTAAGTCGCTTACTTGTTTTTTGACTATCGCTAACGGCATTGGCGACCCTGTAAGTGCTTGCGCGTAAATAAACACGGTATCAGCGGGGCTGGTTTGCGCTTGCAATTCAGGAGCAAGACTGATTTGTATTTCAACAGGCGCAGTAGAGGCTTGATTAGGTGCGCCTTCACTGCTTGCTACTTTAGTCACTACTTTTGTACCTGTCTGGTTATTCGCTTCGGCAATTTTGCTGTCCAGTTTGGCTAATAAACCCTGCATCTCTTGTTGCGCTTCCGAGCTTTTCGGCAACGAGTCGGCTAACTTCGCCCATAATTTTTTGGCTTCAACAAATTCGCCCGCTTGAGCTTTTGCCATCCCTGCCAACCATAAGGCATTAGGATTGTTAGGTTCTAAAGCTAAGGCTTTAAAGATTAAATCAGCGGATTTTTCTGTGAGTTGCTGGTCATTGGCAAACGATAATGCCTCAGCGTACTGCAATATCACCTCGGGCTTATCACCTAATAATTGATAAGCGTGAGCGTAGGCATCGGCAGATTGCGCGTATTTTTCCAGATGTTTATAGGATTTACCCAACATCAACCAGCCTTCGGCATTATTCGGATTGGCCTGCATTTTTTTTGCCAAACCCTCGACCATTTTATTAATAGCTTCTTCGCTGGGCATAGCGGGTTTATCACTTGCCAGCATTTCAGGTGTTGGATTAATAGCTTGGAAATTACCTAAACCCCAATATAAACCAGCCGCTAACACAGGCACGGCAACCATTAACGCGTAGGACAGCCATTGACCGCGCGTGGTTACGATGTCAACTTGCGTATTGAGTTCCAAATCGTCGCTTAATGCTTGTTCCAATTCGGCGCGTTGTTCGTCATATTGCGCCTGACTTAACGTATTGGCTTGTAATTGCTCGGTTAATTCAGCTAAACGCTGTTTGGCAATGGCGATATTACGCTCATCCATTGCTGCTGGGGTAATCGCCCGTTGTCGCCACAGTGGTGGCAAAATAAATAACAATGCCAGTAAGACCAAACAACCAGCAATCAGCAAAAAAAGTAAATTCAAGATAAATTCTCCGTGTCCTTATCGGTTAATAAGCGACGTGCCGCCGCCAGTTTTTCTGCATTTTCCGCTACGTTATCAGCAGGTAAAACGGTTTTTTTGCGGCGAGTAAATAAAAATACTGCCAGCAACCCAACCGCTAAAAATACCACAGGCCCCAGCCAGAGCAAGCCTGTTTTGGCTTTAAATGGCGGGTTGTACAACACAAAATCGCCGTAACGGTAGGTCATGAATTGTTGTATGTCGGCTTGGCTTTTGCCTTGTTGAAGCATTTCATACACTTGACGGCGCAAATCGGCGGCAAGTTCGGCATTGGAATCGCCGATGGTTTGGTTTTGACACACTAAACAACGCAATTCTGATACCAAGCTATCGTAAGCGACTTGTTGTTCAGGATTGTTAAATTGGTAGGTATCAACCGCATTGACCACAGGTGATAACAGCAGTAAAAAAAACAGGAGGATTTTCATGACTGTTCTGCCTGTAATTGTTTAATCAGCGGTAATAGGGTTTGCTGTACGGCTTCGGGTGTAACGGGGCCTGTGAATTTCAAGCGAATCACGCCTTTTTTATCCACGACAAAGGTTTCAGGCACACCATAAACGCCCCAGTCAATACCGATACGACCATCTTGATCCATAATGCTGACGCTATAGGGATTGCCTAAAGTTTCCAGCCATTTTGTAGCAGCATCGGCTTCGTCTTTATAATTCAAGCCGATAATCGTTACCGCCTGTTGCTTGGCTAGTTCATTCAGCACAGGGTGTTCAGCACGACACGATACACACCACGAAGCCCAGACGTTAAATAGCCACACCTGCCCTTTTAAATCGCCAGTGGACAGTTTTTCAGTCGGTGCTGTCAGTTTAGGCGCGGAAAATACGGGCGCGGGTTTGTTGATAAACGGTGAGGGAATATCGTGCGGGTTGAGATTTAAACCGACCGCTAAAAATACGGCAAGTATGGCAAATAACACTAGGGGAATAATAAATTTAAGCATATTCAATCGAAAATAAGACGTTATTAGATAGCTTGGCGCAATGACTGCCAATCATTCAGAGGACTGGCAGTCATTTATCTATTGAAAAAAGACATCCTCGTTATCGCCGTCTGGCAATAAGGATTCGCCTGCAATACGCTTTTCTTCCATGACCCATTCGCCTAAATCAATCATGCGACAGCGTTCACTACAGAACGGTTTAAACAGTTGTTCAGCCGTCCACGGCACGCTACGCTGGCAAGTGGGGCATTTTACTGTTAATTGGGAAGACATTAGAGTAAACAGCAAGTAAGGGTAAAAGGAATATTATCGGTGCTTTGCACAGGGCGCACATCATCAACAGACGGCAACATAAACCGCACCGAACAACGGTGCTTGCCGCCACTTATTTCTGTAAAACAATGAATGGATTTATCTATCGTCACTCTGAGCATTTGGTAAGACTGATTTTTATCCAACGCGATTTGAAAAAATCCTGCGGCGGCAACTTCCTGACTGGATAAATTGCTGTTGCGAATAAGGTCAAGAATGAACTGAATGGCAATACGAATATCATCAAATGGATTGCTCCATTGTTGTAGATTTTTTAAGCGTATATCTTCATCCTGTTCCAGCCAATAATGATATTCAGGCAAGTCAAACGAACACGTTCCACCTGGAATGGTGCTGCGCTGGGCAATACTCTGAAATAAATCACTTTGCATCACTTGTGCGCCGATTTTGCCTTTAATTTCATACAGTTTTTTACTCATATGCGTTAATTCCAGCAACACGGCGGGGGTTTGTTCATCAGGCGTATTGGTCAAGGTTTTCGCGATTCTATCCAGTTCTTTTAATACTTCTGACTTCAAATCGTTACGCTTGAAGATCATAGTAATGTCCTGCAATACACTCAACGCCGCGCGCTTATCGGTGGCTGTTGCACCTGCGGAAAAATGGGTAAATTGCTGAAATAGCTGTTCTAATCTTATGAAAACACGAATTCGTTCATTGAGTGGAAATTCATAAGTAATGGTGGTGTTCACAGACGGGTTCATCCTAGTAAGAGCTTAATGAAAGATATAAATTGTGCAGTTTTTCAACCTGCTGTGCAAGTTCGGCATTGCTTTGGGTATTATCAATAATATCCTCTGCGTGTGCCAGTCTGAAAGCGCGTGATACCTGACTATCAATGATAGATTGTACGCGCTCAGGCGATAAATTATCGCGTTTTTGTACCCGTTCGATTTGTGTTGCTACAGGGCAGTCAATGACCAGCACTCTATCGACAAAATCGGCTCTGTTGACCTCAAACAACAACGGAATGCTGAGTATGCAGTAAGGCGCGTTAAGCGTGGCTAGGTCTGCTTGTATAGTTTGATAAACCAGCGGATGAATAATGGCTTCGAGTTTTTTTTTCTGTTCGGGGTCGGTAAACACCAGCTCACGAATAAAATCTCTATTTAACGAACCGTCGGCATTGACGCTATCACTACCAAATGACTGCTGGATTAACAGCAATGCAGGTTGCCCGACAGCGACGACTTGACGCGCTATTTCATCGGCATCAAGTACAGGCACATTGAGTTGTTTGAAAAGTGTGGTAACTGTGCTTTTACCACAGCCAATTCCACCTGTTAGCCCTACTTTTAACACGCGTTTACAAGCCTGCCGAGGTTAAATAAAGACGATTAAGATCATTGCCCCACAATAACGCTATCCAGCCTGCCGCCGCCAGATAAGGGCCAAAAGGGATTGGCTTGTTATGATCCTGTTTTGCAAATATTATCATCGTGATACCAATCACCGCACCGACTAATGATGATAATAAAATAATCATCGGTAAAGTTTGCCAACCTAACCATGCGCCGAACAGTGCCAGTAATTTAAAATCACCGTAGCCCATGCCTTCTTTACCTGTTGCCAGTTTGAATGCCTGATACACCAGCCACAGCACCATATAGCCTGCAATCGCACCAATGACACTAGCATTAACATCGGTGTATAAACCGAATAAACTCAATAACAAGCCCAGCCACAGCATCGGCAAAGTGATGTTATCGGGTAACAGTTGATGGTCGATGTCAATAAAACTCAGTGCAACTAAACACCACGTCAGCAGTAACGCAAATCCAGCTTGCAGTGTATAGCCAAAATGCCAAGCTACCAGCACCGACAAGGTGGCGGTAAAGGCTTCTATCAGCGGATAACGAATGCTGATAGGGTTTTTACAATGGGCGCATTGTCCTTTTAAAAAAACGTAACTGATAACAGGAATGTTTTGATAAGGTTTGATAGGTGACTGGCACTTAGGACAACGGGATAAAGGTAATGACAAATTAAACGGTTCACCTTCGGGCTCAGCTTCCATCTGTAAATACTCTATACACTCTTTACGCCAACCGCGTTGCAGCATGACAGGCAGGCGATAGATAACAACATTGAGAAAACTACCGACTAATAAACCAATAATGCCCACTAAGGCGGTAAATAAAGGTGTTGTCATTAGCCAACCGCCGAACCCAGTTTGAAGATTGGCAGGTACATAGCGACAATCAGACCACCGACCAGAATGCCCAATACTACCATGATGATAGGTTCCATCAAACTGCTGAGGTTATCAACCAGATTGTCCACTTCCTCATCATAAAAATCAGCCACTTTGGATAACATAGCATCCATAGAGCCCGCCTCTTCACCGATAGCAATCATCTGTTGCACCATGTGCGGGAACAAGCCGACCATCGCCATTGCCGCTTGCAAGCGTTGCCCAATCGACACTTCTTCACGCATTTTCATGACCGCTTCATAATAAATAATATTGCCGCAGGCACCAGCTACCGACTCCAGTGCTTCAACCAATGGCACACCAGCGGCAGACATGGTTGACAATGTTCGGGCAAAACGGGCAATGGCGGATTTATTTAAAATAACGCCGACAATCGGCAACTTAAGTAATGTTCTATCTAAAAAATGATTAAAGGCAGGGGAGCGTTTTTTGAAATAGTCGAATACTTTAACAAACACGACAATGATGCCAATGATGTAATACCAGTTCGCCTGCATCCATTCTGACATGGCAATAACCATCAGCGTAAAAGCAGGTAAATCTGCGCCGAAACTGGCAAACAACTCGGCAAATACAGGAACAACAAACACCAGCAAAATGGTTGTTACCACAAAGGCGACCACCAATACCGCAATCGGGTAGGTTAATGCCTTTTTGATTTTCTTTTTCATGGACTCGGTTTTTTCTTTGTAGGTCGCTATTTTGCCCAGCAACCCCTCCAATATCCCTGCTTTTTCGCCTGCTTCAACCAAGTTGCAAAATAACTCATCAAAGTAAACAGGACGCTTTCTTAATGATTCGGCAAGCGTATCGCCTACTTCCACATCGGCTTTAATACCCAATATCAATTCACGCATACTGAGATTTTCATGCCCTTTACCGACAATATCGAAAGACTGCACCAACGCCACCCCAGCTTGCAACATAGTGGCTAATTGTCTGGCAAAAATAGCAATATCACCCGGTGTAATTGCCTGTTTTTTGGGGCCGAATAACGAGAATTCTTTGGGTTTTTTCTTGATTTTTGTCACCCGAAAACCCATTTTACGCAATTCGCTTTTTGCCATCATATCGTTTTTAGCGGCAATTTCGCCTTTGATGGGTTTCTTGTTTTTATCAAGACCTTGCCAGACAAAGTCTATTTGTTCAGGTTGTTCTGCCATGATTATTCCTTAGTTATGCGGTCAATTTCTTCTAAGCTGGTCATGCCCATGCGTACTTTATTAAGTCCTGAGCGGCGTAAATCATTAAAACCTTCGGCTAAAGCACATTCACCTATTTCCATGGCATTAGCTCCGTTTAAAATAAGCTCGCGCAATTTTTCTGTCATTTTCATGACCTGATAAATACCCACCCGACCTTTGTAGCCATTGGTGCATTCATCACAGCCGACAGGGCTATATATATGCAGATCTTCCAGTTCATCTTCTTTAAAGCCTGCTTCTAAAAGCAATTTATCGGGAAAGTGAACTTCTTTTTTACAATGCGGACAGAGTCTCCGTCCTAAACGTTGCGCCATAATCAGATTGACCGCAGAGACCACGTTAAAAGCAGGAATACCCATTTGCAGCAGTCGATTCAGCGTTTGCGGGGCATCATTGGTATGTAATGTTGATAACACTAAGTGACCTGTTTGCGCGGCTTTAACGGAAATCTCAGCGGTTTCCAAGTCACGAATCTCACCCACCATGATAATGTCAGGGTCTTGCCGTAAAAAGGCGCGTAAGGAAGTAGCGAATGTTAAGCCCGCTTTAGGATTCATGTTAACCTGATTAATACCTTCTACAGTAATTTCCACAGGGTCTTCAGCGGTAGAAATATTAACATCCGTTTTATTAAGCAGATTTAATCCCGTATACAGCGTAACAGTTTTACCACTACCCGTAGGCCCTGTTACCAAGACTAATCCATAAGGTCGGTTGATTGCTTCAAGAAACAGTTCTTGTTGAACAGGTTCAAAACCCAATTTTTCAATACCCAATTGCGCGTTGGTCGGATCCAAAATACGCATAACGACTTTTTCGCCGAATAGCGTCGGGCAAGTATTAACACGAAAATCAATAGCACGGTTTTTGGACAAAATAAGTTTGATACGACCATCCTGAGGAATGCGTCGCTCAGCAATATCCATTTTAGACATAACCTTGATGCGCGAGACGATTCTGTTAGCGACGCTGGGCGGCGGACTGACAACGGTATGCAGTATTCCATCAGCTCTTACGCGAATACGAAAGGTTTTTTCATACGGTTCAAAATGTATATCCGATATGCCTTTCTTAACGGCATCCAAGAGTATTTTATTCACAAACCGGACAATAGGTGCTTCGTCAACATCGGCGTTAATATCAATTTTATTGTCATCATCAGCGACCGTAAGATTCTCTAAATCCTCATCAAGAATATCGGTAATAGAGGCTTCTTCCTCTTCTAACGCGATTTCAATGGCTTTGGCTAATTTATTTTCCTCAACCAATACCACTTTTGGATTCAGTAAGCTGTGGAACTTAATATCATCCAATGCCTGAGAATTAGTAGGATCCGATAACCCAATAAATAACGATTTCCCTCTCACCATCAGTGGCAAGGCATTATGCTGGTGTATCAGTTTTTCACTGATTCGACTGGTAGGCAGTGTTCGACAATCAATGGCACTCAAATCAAGCAGCGGTAATCCAAAATGCTCGGAAATTTTTTCTGCAACAACGGTGCTGTCAATCAGTTTATGAGTGGCAAGATAGGATAAAGCCGAAACTTTATGTTTTTTCGCTTCTTGATCATGAATTTTAGCATCACTTTCCGTCAGCAATTCGCTTTGGATAAGGAAATTCATGATGCCGCTAACTTGAGAATCTTTTGGTGCAATAGCCATTTAATCGTACGTTATCAGTGATGAAGAATATAAATCAAGAGGGTACGCAATGCGTACCCTGAGAGCTAACTTATAATGACTGGATTTTACGTTGTTGTTGTTCAAGATTATTAAGCATAGACTGTAAATCGGCTAATTTCGCTTTTTCTTTATCAATAACCTCAGGCGGTGCTTTATCGACAAAACTTGGATTGTTCAACTTGCCTTCGATTCTGGGTAGTTCTTTGCTGATTCGTTGAATTTCTTTATCAAGTCTGGCTAATTCTGCATCTTTGTCAATTAAACCCGCCATCGGAATCAAAATTTTCATGTCCCCAACCAGTGCAATCGCTGATTCTGGCGTGACATCATCAGGATTTAACCAAGTAATAGACTCTAAACGCGCCAGTTTTTGCAGATAGCTTTGATTGTTGGTCAAGCTCTGTTGGTCAGACTCGCTACCATCCTGCAATAATACAGGCAATGGCTTACTAGGGGCAATGTTCATTTCCCCGCGAATACGCCGCACACCCAGAATAAACTGCATCAACCATTGAGTTTCAGCAATCGCGGCGGTGTCTATTTGGGTTTCGTCATACACAGGATACGCTTGCAACATAATAGTATCGCCTGTAATCCCCGCTAATGGCGCGACCCGTTGCCAAATTTCTTCGGTAATAAACGGCATAATCGGATGCGCTAACCGCAATATGCTTTCCAATACCGTCAACAGCGTTTTGCGTGTGCCGCGTTGCAAGGCTTCATCGTCTGATTGCAACGAAATTTTTGCCAGTTCCAAATACCAATCGCAGTATTCATTCCAGGTAAAATCATAAATCGCTTGTGCCGCCAAATCGAAACGGTAATTATCAATCGCGTGGCTGGTGGTTTTTGTGACTTCATGTAAACGCGACTGTATCCAGAGATCCACCTGCGTATAAGCACACTCACCCGCTAAACCACAATCCTGTTCTTCAGTATTCATCAACACGAAGCGTGCCGCATTCCATAATTTATTACAGAAATTGCGATAACCCTCAGTCCGCGCCAAATCAAAACGAATATCGCGCCCTGTTGAAGCTAATGAGGCAAACGTAAAACGCAGTGCATCCGTGCCGTAAGATTGAATGCCATCGGGGAAATCTTTACGCGTGGCTTGTTCGATTTTTTTCGCTAAATGCGGCTGCATCATGCCGCCGATGCGTTTAGTCACCAAGGTTTCTAAATCAATCCCATCAATAATATCAATCGGGTCTAATACGTTACCTTTGGATTTAGACATTTTCTGCCCTTCGGCATCACGCACTAAACCATGAATATAGACTTCTTTAAATGGCACTTGTCCTTGAAATTTCAAGCCCATCATAATCATCCTCGCCACCCAGAAGAAAATAATGTCAAAGCCTGTAACTAACACGCTGGTTGGGTAATGTTTGGCTAATTCTTCAGTATTTTCAGGCCAGCCTAAAGTAGAAAATGGCCATAACGCAGACGAAAACCAAGTATCCAGCACGTCTTCATCTTGTTTCAACGCATAATCAGCGGGCAGATTATGTTGTTCACGAACTGCTTGTTCATTACGCCCCACATAAATATTACCCAACTCGTCATACCACGCAGGGATTCGATGTCCCCACCAGATTTGCCGTGAAATACACCAATCTTGAATATTACGCATCCAATCAAAATAAGTATTTTTCCAGTTATCAGGTACAAACTTAATATCACCGTTTTCAACAGCGGCAATCGCAGGTTCGGCTAACGGTGCAACTTTGACATACCATTGATCCGTTAATAAAGGTTCAATCACCGCGCCTGTTCTATCGCCGCGTGGAGTCATCAATTTATGGTCGGCAATTTTTTCTAATAAACCAAGTGCCTCTAAATCAGCAACCATTTGTTTACGCGCTACAAAACGGTCTAAGCCTTGATAAGCCGCAGGAATTAAATCACCCTCCCCCGCTTCATTGCTACGAATCGCAGCATCAACAGTAAATAAATTAATCAAACCACCATGCGGCAAGGCTTGCATAGCAGACGTATGACGATGGCGCGTCCACACCCCATAATCATTAAAATCATGCGCTGGGGTAATTTTCACGCAACCCGTACCAAACTCAGGATCAACATAGTCATCGGCAATAATTGGAATCCGTCTACCCGTCAAAGGCAACTCCACAAATTCACCCAACAAATGTTTATAACGCTCATCATTCGGATGAATCGCCACTGCCGCATCACCTAACATCGTTTCAGGGCGTGTCGTGGCAACAATCATAAACCCTTGACCGTTAGATAACGGATAACGCAAGTGCCACATAAAACCGTTTTCTTCCTCCGACAACACCTCCAAATCAGACACAGCGGTATGCAGCACAGGATCCCAATTCACCAGCCGTTTACCGCGATAAATCAGCCCTTCTTCATACAGCCGAATAAATACTTCCTGTACCGCATCGGACATTCCCTCATCCATCGTAAAGCGTTCGCGTGACCAATCCAGTGATGAACCCATACGGCGTAATTGACGAGTAATCGTGCCGCCCGATTCTTCTTTCCATTGCCAGACTTTTTTAACAAACTCCTCGCGTCCGTAATCGTGGCGTGTTTTGCCTTCGGCATTACACAGCCGCTCAACCACCATTTGCGTGGCAATCCCCGCGTGGTCAGTCCCCGCTTGCCATAAGGTGCTATAGCCTTTCATTCGATGATAACGGGTAAGCGCGTCCATAATCGTATCTTGAAACGCATGACCCATGTGCAGACTGCCCGTCACATTAGGCGGTGGAATCATAATGCAATACGATTCATCGGCAGGTTTAGCCGAAAAATAATCGTTCGCTTCCCAAGTGTCGTACCAACGTTGTTCAATCGCGTGAGGTGAATATGTTTTTTCCATGAAGTGACTCGTGTGTGTTTGTTGTAAATTTGTTTATATCTAGTTCCCACGCGCTGCGTGGGAATTCATACTGACCGCGCTGCGGTCTACAACGCGGCGCGTTGACACTGCATTCCCACGCGGCGCGTCACTACCATTAAGTTAAGCTGAAAAAGCCTTGTAATTGACTGAGGTAGGCGCGAATTTATTCGCGCTTTCCCGTGTACGACGCGAATAAATTCGCGCCTACCTTTTCTTAACTTAATGACAGTGACACCGCGCGTGGGAACGAGAGATAATTTTATTAACTGGGCATCCTTCTTAGCACGATTGGTATAATAAATTTTATACATCACCAATCCAGATATTCAGAACATTGCTCAAGTGGTGTATTCAAACCTTCAATAATCGCTTGTTTTGCATCTGCGTTTTTTGATAAAAAATCATTATCAGATTCTGTATTTATTTTATTTTTTATAAACAAGATAAAATCGAAAACTTCTTTTTGTAAATTAACGGGAAGTTCATTAATCTCATCCTGTATTCTTTCTTGCAAAGTATTCATGTTATTTTTCTCTAATTTATGCTGATTCATAACATAGAAATAGGATGGGCTGACGAAGGAAGCCCATCTGTCGTGATTGATGGGCTTCCCATCCTATCGTGCTAACGATGATATTGTTAGTTCAACTGCTTCATTATGCCGCATGACGCAAGCGTTCCTCTATTTCATTATGTAAAGCAATATAATGGCGATAATCATTACTCCATTCTATATAAATAATATCATCAACTAACAAACCTTTACTGTATTGTTCAAAAAAGTATTCCGAACTCATATTATGGTTAGTTTCATAAATTTGTAACCGCTTTGCTAAATCACACAAGGCATCTAACGGTGAAGAATATTCAATTGTTTGTTTACGCATTATTTATTCCTCATTATTACGTTATAGAATATCTTAGAAGTTGCCCTAGATTCTACTACGCTTCATTTAGGCTACTTGCTATAACGTTGCATCAAGCTGAATCAACTGAATTTCAGGTAAAAACCTGAAATCTTTTTGATTGTAGGTATACAACGGAATTTGATAATAAATAGCCGTTGCACCAATCACGGCATCGGGTAATGCGAGACCGTGTGACAATCGATAATCGCGTATCAATTGGGTTGCTGAATCAAAAATAACCTGTTGTAAATCCAGCAAGCGAAAAGAAAGTAATTTTTTCTTAATAGAGTTGTTGTTCCATTATAAAACAATCAGTTAGCGAGATAGAAGTTCCAAAGCCCCGCGCAGACTCCGAGAATATCATCGTATAAATCAATAAGATGGTTTCTTAGTCTGTCAGAAAGAATGCGGTAACGCTTCAT
>JAUYBJ010000236.1 GCA_030693155.1 Methylococcales bacterium | reverse complement strand
GGCATGAAGCGTTACCGCATTTTTTCTGACAGACTAAGAAACCATCTTATTGATTTATATGATGATATTCTCGGAGTCTGCGCGGGGCTTTGGAACTTCTATCTCGCTAACTGATTGTTTTATAATGTAACAACAACTCTATTGAACAGCTGAGTTTCAAAGTGTTCGTGAGTCCAGTCACTAGGTTGCGGTGTTTCTTGGCGGGTAAACATTATGGGTTGCCTTGTGTGTTGGGAACTGGAAGTAATGACCATACCGTCCAGTCACTGGATAAATACCATTGCCTGTTGGTGTAAGCGATGGGGCGTAGCGGTAATGGCAGGGCATCACGTTCAAACTGGGCTTTTATGTGGACGAAATACTGCTTTTCTGGCTGAATCTCGGTGACATCCAGCAACGGCATATTGCGTAAATTTGCCATTGAATCCAATGCAGCGGACAGGGTAGAAAAATTATGACTGTCACCGCTTTGTTCAATCGTCTTGCTATCGGGCTGAACAATCACTACCCGATACATATTCAACAGCGCGTGATATTGCAAACGATAACGAATCGAGGCATCCATCAGGGTTTTAGACCACAGAATATCGCGTTGCTGTAGCAGCTTAACGCGCACCGTCCAGAACAACGGTACGCCGTTTTGCAAGGCTTCTTTTGCGGTATCGCTCAGCTGATAATCAATGTCGGCGGATAAGACATACTGAGTACCGCGTATACTGATTTCCGCTTGCTGGACTTCGGTAGCATGAACCGTATTAGCCCATAAGCAGAAAACGATCAAGAAAAATTGTCCACGAAAGACACTAAAAGCACGAAAAAAAATGAATGGTAGCATTAAATTAATCCCATAATATTTCGTAGCAACGGTGTATCACAAGATGTGTGTAACTGACTGAATTTTATCGACACAGATAACTTTTTCGTGATGTTAGTGCTTTTAGTGGACGGCATTTTTAACCAACCGCGCATAATAAAACCCGTCCATAGACTCCATGCCTGTTAATACCTGCCGTCCGTGCGTGGTTGCTATGCCCCAATCGGCGTGAATGGGCAATTCAGCGGCATCGGGATGCGCGGCTAAAAAGTCGTCAATCTGCTGTTCATTTTCCTGTTTCAATACTGAGCAAGTGGCGTACAACAATACCCCGCCTGCGGCTAACATCGACCACGCGGCGTTGAGTATGTCACGTTGTAAGCACTGTAACACGGCAATATCTTCGGGGCGGCGTAACAGTTTTATGTCGGGATGACGGCGGATAACACCCAGCGCAGAGCAGGGCGCGTCTACTAAAATCCGTTCAAATAATTCACCATTCCACCATGATGCAGGATCTGCGGCATCACCGACGATAAGCGTAGGCGATAATTTAAGACGCTGGCAATTATCCGTCACGCGCTGCATTCGGCTGGCTTCTACGTCCACAGCGACCAATTCTTTTAACTGCGGCTGGGCTTCAAAAATATGTGCAGTTTTGCCCCCAGGTGCGGCGCATAAATCTAATACCCGTTGTCCCGCTTGTACGTCCAATAAACCAGCCGCCAGTTGCGCAGCGGTATCTTGTACCGAGACCCAGCCGTCAGCAAAGTCAGGTAATAAGTCAACTGCAACGGGTTTTTCCAGCACAATGGCGGACGGACAGAAAGCCACCGCCGTGCCTGTAATGCCTAGGTCGGCTAACCGTTGTAGATACGAGTCGCGCTCAGTCCGCGCCAGATTAAGGCGCAACACCATCGGCGGCTGTTGATTGTTTTCGTGCAGAATGTGCGCGGCGTGGTCTGCCCAATCGTGTTCTATCCGTTGCATCAGCCAGTCGGGATGACTGACAGCGGCGACAGCGTCTTGATTTGCCTGTGCTTCCAGCGTGTCCTGTTCACGCAAATAACGTCTTAACAAGGCGTTCAGCAAGCCTTTTGCCCACGATTTTTTCTTGGCAAGCGCGGAGACGGTTTCCGAGACAGCAGCGTGGGGTTTTACCCGCATAAAACTCAGTTGATACAAACCGACCAACACCAAGGCTTTGACTTCACTATCTTTTAACGGCTTATCCAGCAATTGGCTGAGGATAAAATCCAAGCGGTGGTATTGCCGACACACGCCGAAACTTATGGCTTGGACAAAGGCTTTGTCTTTCGGGGAATCATAAATAAATGCAGGAGAATCCAAGGCAGTGGTTAAAGACTGCCCGTCTTGTAAAACACGCGCCAACACGCGGGCGGCTATTAATCGTGTATTCAACCGAGTTGGACTCCATCGACAGAATGCGCGGCTAAAAACGCCTGTGCGCTGATACGTTTGCCATTGGGTAATTGCACTTCCAGTAAGCGTAAAAAACCCTGTCCTGTAGCGACATCAATATGTTTATCCACACAACGCACCACACCTGCGGGTAAATCGGTGCTGTCGGCTAGTGGTTCAGCTTGCCAGATGCGCAACACCTGCCCTTGATACAGGGTTTGTGCGACAGGCCATGCGTTTAAGCCTCTGACTTTGCGGGCAATGACTTCCGCCGCTTCCGTCCAGTCAATCACCGCTTCCGCTTTGCTGAGTTTTTCCGCGTAGGTCACGAGAGTTTCATCCTGCGGTTCGGCGTGTAACGTACCGTTTTCAATTTGCAGTAATACTTTCGCCAAACCAATCGCACCCAGTTGCGCTAATTTATCGTGTAAATCGCTAGAGGTATCATGGCTGCCGATGACCAGCTCTTCTTTATGCAGCATATCGCCTGCGTCCAGTTTGCGGACAATTTTCATGATGGTTACGCCCGTTTTTTCATCACCCGCCATTAACGCGCGTTGAATCGGCGCAGCTCCACGCCAACGCGGTAATAATGAACCGTGCACATTGATACAACCCAACGGCGGCACATCCAGCACCGCTTGTGTTAGTATCATGCCGTAAGCGACCACCACCATTAAATCGGCATTTAGTGCGACCAGTTGCTGAAAATCTTCGTCGGTTTTTAGCGACAACGGCTGAAAGACGGGAAGCCCTGCGGCGAGCGCGACCGCTTTAACAGGTGTCGGGTGCAGTTGTCGTCCTCTGCCTGACGGGCGGTCGGGTTGGGTATACACCGCACAGATGTCATGCCCTGAATCAATCAGCATTTGTAAGCTGGGTACGGCAAATTCGGGTGTGCCTGCAAAAATAATTTTCATGCGTTACGATTCCATTTTATGCAGTTTTTCCAGCTTCTTTTTAATGCGCTGACGTTTTAATGAGGAAATATAATCGACAAACAATTTACCGTTTAAATGATCTATTTCATGCTGTACACACACCGATAATAAATCGGTGGCTTCAAATTCAAAAGATCGACCGTGTCTATCCAGTGCTTTCACGCGTACACGTTCGCCGCGTTTCACTTTTTCAAAAAAATTAGGCACGGAAAGGCAACCTTCTTCGTTTTCTTTCTCGCCGTATTTTTCGATAATTTCAGGATTAATGAGACACAGCGGCTCATCTTTATTTTCACTGACATCAATGACAATAATTCTTTGATGCACATTAACCTGCGTTGCCGCCAAACCGACACCATGTTCGTGATACATGGTTTCAAGCATATCATCGACCAGCTTTTGAATTTTATCATCGACCGTTTTGACGACAGCGGCGGTTTTACGCAGCCTGTCATCAGGAAATTCGAGAATAGTTAAAATACTCAACAATCTCTCCACTATTTAATAATTGAACAGGAGGTGGATTCTATCTGAATTTGACCTAACTTTGAATGTAAAACAGACTAAAAAGCTATAGATAAGAACTAAATAGCTTTGTGCTGTCTAACACGATAGACTTATAAACAGGATTGTTTTTATCCTACTGTCCGTATTTTTTATCATAAATGAGGTGTGTTATGGCTATAAAAGAAGACTTCGACAACTTAATCGACAAACTAAAAACCGAACGTGATGAGATCAGTTTAAAACTGCATCTTGCCACAATGGAAGCCAAAGAAGAATTTGAAGGTGCGGAAGAACAATGGCAGCTGATAAAAACCAAAGCCGCCGAAATAGCCGATGATTCAGTAGAAACTTCAGAAGAATTTATCGCTAAAGCAAAAATAGTCGGTGACGAGCTGAAAGAAACTTACCAGCGCATTGCTAAACGCATCACTGAATAAACCAGTAAACCTCCGAGGTTTTAAAAACCTCGGAGGTTTTTCACTTATCCAATCCCCGAACTATCTACAGCGAATACTGGAATTCTAGCTAAATTGATTTAAACTTTAAATAACGCATGACTCACTAAAGACTCGTTAGGAATCAACATGGCTTTTCAACTACGTTTCGGATTTATTATTCCGCTCTTTTTCAGCATGGCTGTGTGGGCTGATAACATACAAATAAAACCCAATCATCCTGAGCAATATACCGTGGTCAAACACGATACCTTATGGGATATATCGGGTAAATTTTTACAACACCCTTGGCAATGGCCGCAATTGTGGAGTCAAAACAGCCAAATTAAAAACCCGAATCTTATTTATCCAGGCGATACCATTTATTTTTCAATGGTCAACGGCAAGCCGCAATTGAGCCTGAGCCGCAATCCTCAGCAAATGCAATCCGATGCGCCCTGTATTCTTAAAGAAGAAGACTTTAAAAATGGGCGTAAAGATTTTGCACTCACTAAAGACGGGAAAGTAAAACCCTGTATTCGTGAATCTGAAATTGAAAAACCCATCAAACTGATTCCGTATCATCAAATTGCAAAATATTTAAGTTCACCCAAAATAGTCGGTGAAAACGAACTCAATAACACGCCTTATGTGGTTGATATTGCCAATGATCATGTCATTGCGGGCGCAGGTAATAAAATTTATGTGCGTGCCTTATACAACGCACCCAACTCGAAGTTTATGGTGTATCGTGCAGGCAGTACCTTTGTCGATGCAGACACACAGGAAATATTAGGCTATGAAGCCGTCTATATTGCCGAGACGATACTACAGCAGGCAGGTGATCCTGCTACTCTGGAAGTTACTCAATCCGACAGCGAAATTCGTATGGGTAATCGAGTCATGCCACTCATAGAGGATGAAGTCAGCCTGAATTATTTTGCCAGACCACCTGAGCAACCAGTAAAAGGCAGTATCATCAGTGTACTCAACGGCGTGTCACAAATCGGTATTGATAACGTCGTGGTGATTGACAAAGGTAGTCGGGATGGTTTGTTGCCCGGTCATGAACTGGATATTTATCAAAACGGCGGTGTAACCCGTGATCCCTACAGTGCCATTAAAAGTGATACCGTGCGGCTTCCTGATCAACTGGCAGGTATGCTGATGGTATTTCGTACCTTTGACCGCGTGAGTTACGCGCTGGTGATGGAAGCACAAAAACCGTTACATATTTTAGATAGAGTTCAAACCCCCTGAATACCACCGCGTTAACTCAAAATAATGACCTGAAATACTGGCTTGCGCTATTGCGCACGCCAGCTATCGGTTGTCGTACTTTTCTCAAGCTCTTAAAAACCCACACGCCCGAACAGTTATTTGCTGAATCAGCCGCTAACTGGACGCGCTTAGGGTTAAAAAGCGAAACCATCGCCGCCCTTAAAAATCCCGATTGGGCTGTGATTGATACCGATTTAGCGTGGATAGACCAACCCAACAACTGGGCAATCACCATTGAAGACGCACTGTATCCGCCGTTATTAAAAGAACTCAGCGATCCGCCGCCCGTATTATTTGTACGCGGCAATATTGCCTTATTGACCCTGCCGCAAATCGCCATCGTCGGCAGTCGCAACCCGTCTACAATGGGTAAAGAAACCGCCTTTGAATTTGCCAAAAGTCTCAGTCATTGCGGTTTTGTCATTACCAGCGGCTTGGCGTTAGGTATTGATGCCGCCAGTCACCAAGGCGCGTTAAAAGTCGGTGGTTTCACCATTGCCGTGGCAGGTACAGGCTTGGATCGCGTCTATCCTGCGCGGCACAAAGACCTCGCTACGGAAATTGTCAACAAAGGCGCGATGGTGTCTGAATTCCCGCTGGGAACAACCGCTAAAGCCAATCACTTTCCCAGACGCAACCGCATTATCAGCGGCTTGAGCCAAGGTTTATTAGTGGTAGAAGCCGCCAAACAAAGCGGCTCATTGATTACTGCGCGTATGGCATTGGAACAAAACCGTGAAGTCTTCGCCATTCCGGGCAGCATTCACAACCCCTTGGCACGCGGTTGTAATGCCCTGATTCGTGAAGGTGCAAAGCTGGTAGAAACCACGCAAGATATTCTCGAAGAACTTAATCAATACAATCAACAAGATACAGATTTACCTATTGCGACGATGCAATCAATACTTGACCTAGGGCAACAAACATTATTGAATCGTGTCCAATTCAGCCCGACTTCCATTGATGATTTAGTTACCGACAGCGGTGAACCTGTGGAAATTATTTCCTCAATGTTATTGATTTTGGAGTTGCAAGGCTACCTAGAAGCAACCGCTGGCGGTTGCTATGTCCGTATAAAATGACCAGACACTGCCCATGAAAGAAAATATTTTTGATGTTCTAATGTATTTATTTGAAAACTATATGGAGGAAGAAATTGAAATTTTTCCAGATACCGATGTCATTAGAACTGAACTGATGGAAGCGGGATTTCAACAACTCGAAGTCAACAAAGCCTTCGACTGGTTGGAATCGCTCAGTCTACAAGGCTTGATACAAGCCAGCATCGCGCCCACGTTCCGCATTTTTTGCCGTCAGGAAATTGAAAAGCTGGATATAGAATGCCGCAGTTTAATCCTGTTTCTGGAAAAAAACGGCATTCTGAACTCCACCAACCGCGAGATAGTCATTGATAGAGCAATGGCACTGGAAGACGAAGAAATTTCTCTGGAAAAACTCAAATGGATTACGCTGATGGTGTTACTCAGCCAACCCAATGAAGAAATCGCCTTCTCACGCATGGAAGACTTTGTGTACGATCTCGTACCGACCTATTTGCATTAATTTATCGTTCTAATACCGTAGGTTGGGGTGAGGTACGAACCCCAACTCACTCACGATATGTTGGGGTTCTCACCCCAACCTAAAAACGATCAGAACCCTATCATCATTCATCCCTCAGCCACGCGCATTATTGATTAAATGACTAAGCATCTCGTTATTGTAGAATCACCTGCAAAAGCCAAAACCATCGAGAAATACCTCGGCAAAGACTTTCAAGTATTGGCATCCTACGGACACGTCCGCGACCTGATACCGAAAGAAGGCGCAGTTGACCCCAGCCATGACTTCGCCATGAAATACGAAGTCATTGACCGTAATCAAAAGCACGTTCAAGCCATCAGTGCCGCGCTGAAAAACGCCGATGTGTTATATCTCGCGACCGACCCTGATAGAGAAGGCGAAGCCATTTCGTGGCATTTATACGAACTGCTCAAAGCCAAAAAACTCATTAAAGACAAACCCGTGCATCGCGTGGTGTTTCATGAAATCACCAAAAAAGCCGTTACGGAAGCCATCGCCAACCCAGCCGAATTAGACACCAACTTAATCAACGCCCAGCAAGCCCGCCGCGCTCTGGATTATCTGGTCGGCTTTAATTTATCGCCATTATTGTGGAAAAAAATTCGCCGTGGCTTATCCGCAGG
This sequence comes from Methylococcales bacterium, assembly GCA_030693155.1. GTDB lineage: Bacteria > Pseudomonadota > Gammaproteobacteria > Methylococcales > Methylomonadaceae > UBA4132. The sequence goes on along the minus strand of JAUYBJ010000236.1, from coordinate 4,465 downwards.
ACGCGTACAAAGCCCCGCATTACGCATGATAGTCGAGCGTGAACTGGAAATTGAAGCCTTCAAAAGCCGCGAATACTGGACGATTGACGCGCTGTTAAACGCCGATGAACAGACCTTTAAAGCAAAATTAACCTATCTACAAGGTGAAAAAATCACCCAGTTCCGCATCAACACCGCCGAACTTGCCGAACAAAGCAAACAAACGCTATTAGCCGCCGCTAACGGGCAGTTAATCGTCAGCAAACAGGAAAAGAAACAGCAAAAACGCCATCCTGCACCGCCGTTTATCACCTCAACGCTGCAACAGGAAGCCTCGCGCAAATTGGGCTTTACCACCAAACGTACCATGTCCGTTGCCCAGCAACTGTATGAAGGCATAGATGTAGGCGGCGAAACCGCAGGTCTCATCACCTATATGCGTACCGATTCGGTCAATCTGGCAGCGGAAGCCGTTGCGGAAATGCGCGAGCTGATTGTGGAAAACTATGGCGCGGCAAATCTGCCCAAAGAAGCGCGGATTTTTAAAACCAAATCGAAAAACGCCCAAGAAGCGCATGAAGCCATACGCCCGACCAATCCGCGTTACACACCCAGCCAAATCAAATCGTATTTGAGTGCGGAACAATTCAAACTCTATGAACTCATCTGGAAGCGCACCATTGCCTGCCAAATGATTCACGCCACGCTGAATAGCGTCTCCGTCGATTTAAGCTGTGCGGATGGATTACATATTTTCAGAGCCACAGGTTCCAGCATTGCCAATGCGGGATTCATGACCGTTTATCTGGAAGGCAAGGACGACAGCAAAGAAAGCGACGATAAAGAAAGTTTCCTGCCCGACTTAACCGAAGGGCGCGTTGTTCCCCTGCAAGACATCCTCACAGGGCAACATTTTACCGAGCCACCCCCGCGTTACGGTGAAGCCAGCTTGGTTAAATCGCTGGAAGAACACGGCATCGGCAGACCGTCTACTTATTCGGCGATTATTTCCACGTTGCAAAACCGTGAATATGTCACCTTAGAGAGCAAGCGGTTTTACCCCACCGATGTCGGTCGTATCGTGAATAAATTCTTAACCGAACATTTCACCAAATACGTTGATTACAGCTTCACCGCCAATCTGGAAGACGATTTAGATGCGGTATCACGCGGTGAAAAAGACTGGATTCCGTTAATGCACGCCTTCTGGCAACCCTTTACCACGTTAATTACCGACAAAGAAACCAGCGTGCAGCGTAAAGACGTTACCCAAGAAGCCATAGACGAAAAATGCCCAGATTGCGGCAGCCCGTTGTCTATCCGCCTAGGTCGAAATGGTCGCTTTATCGGTTGCACCAACTACCCGGAATGCTCGTACACGCGTAATTTAACGGGCGACGGCGAATCCAGTGAGCCTGAAATTGTCGAAGGTCGCGTTTGTCCATCATGTGAGTCGCCGTTAATTTTCAAAATAGGTAAATACGGTAAATTTATCGGCTGTAGCGCGTACCCAAAATGCCGCCACATCGAACCCCTGGAAAAACCCAGCGACACAGGCGTGGAATGCCCGCAATGTAAAAAAGGCAGCATCCTGAAACGTAAATCGGGCAAAGGTAAAATTTTCTATTCCTGCTCAAATTACCCCAAATGTGATTACGCGCTCTGGAATCAGCCCGTCAAAGAAAGCTGCCCCGAATGCCAATGGCCGATATTAACCATCAAAGAAACCAAACGCCGTGGCGTGGAAAAAGTCTGCCCGCAAAAAGACTGTAAATACGCCACTCCGTATGAGGGTGAGCTGGGTGATGGGCAGGGTGAGTCATAATATCCCCAAGATTGTCGGGTTAGGCTACGCTAACCCGACCTACGAATTCAGAATAATATTTTAATGAACAATTACAATCTATCCTTTATCAGCAACGCTGATTTATTCAATCACGTCCAAAAAACCGTTGAAAAATACCGCTTCACTATTGATTTAGCTGAATTTAATAAAAACATCATCGACCCAATCAAGCTAACGTTTGATGCCAAGGTTTACAATAACAGCATTCAAGAAGTAGTAGAATCTGAAATTTTAAGGCAATTAGATAAATCTAATACCAATCATATCGGTTATTTTCACCAAAATATTTTCAAGTATTTCGGTAATGATTGGCGTGTTCCCGATAGCGGTTTTGATGTGGTCAATGACGCTAAGAAAATTTACGTCGAAATGAAAAATAAACATAACACCATGAATTCATCTTCATCGCAAAAAACCTATATGAGGATGCAATCAGTGCTAATTAATGACCCAGCAGCAATCTGTATGCTGGTTGAAGTCATTGCCACGAAAAGCCAAAACGTAAAATGGCTAATTAGTTTAGATGGTGAGCGTGAGTCTCATGAAAATATCCGCCGTGTTTCCATCGACCAATTCTACGCACTGGTTACAGGAGAGCCAACAGCCTTTAAGCAGTTATGCGAAAAACTGCCGACTGTCATTGAAGATGTTATTAGCTCAATGTCACAAAGAAGCAACGTAAACACGGTATTTGTCGAGCTTGAAAAAATAGCTCCCAATTTATCAAAAAGCCTGTATTTACTGGCATTTAAAAAATACCAAGGTTTTGAGGATTTTGAGCTATGAAATTTAGCTCGATTGAATTATTTGCAGGTGCGGGCGGCTTAGCCTTGGGCTTGGAAAAAGCAGGTTTTAATGCGGTATTGCTCAATGAAATTGATAAACAGGCGTGTGCGACTTTGCGCCATAATCGCCCGCAGTGGAATGTCATTGAGAGCAGCATTGAACACATCGACTTTACACCGTATCGCTACAAAGTAGATTTTGTTTCGGGTGGTTTTCCCTGTCAATCATTTTCGTATGCGGGTAAACAGGGTGGTTTTAATGACGTGCGTGGCACTTTATTTTTTGAATTTGCCAGAGCGATTGGCGAAATTCAGCCTAGCGTGTTTTTAGCCGAAAATGTACGCGGTTTATTAAGCCATGATGACGGGCGTACCTTGGCGACTATTAAAAATGTGATTGCCGATTTAGGTTATACCCTCGTTGGCTCATCGGTTTTAAAAGCCATGCACTACCGAGTACCCCAAAAACGTGAACGCTTATTTTTAGTCGGTGTGCGTAATGACCTAGCGAATAAAGCCGATTTTAATTTTCCTAAACACCATGACCGCGTGATGACTTTGCGAGATGGCTTAAAAGCAGGGGAGTTATATGATTGTGATGTTCCTGAATCTGCTGGACAAATTTATCCACTGAAAAAGAAAGCGGTATTGGATTTAGTACCCGCAGGTGGTTGTTGGCGACATTTACCCGACGCGATACAGCGCGAATACATGAAGAAAAGTTATTTTTTAGGCGGCGGCAAAACAGGCATGGCGCGGCGTTTATCGTGGGATGAAGCAAGTTTAACACTGACCTGCGCACCTGCTCAAAATCAAACCGAACGCTGTCACCCTGATGAAACCCGACCGTTAACCGTGCGTGAATATGCCCGCATACAAACTTTTCCAGATGATTGGCAGTTTATGGGATCAATGTCCGCACAATATAAGCAAATCGGTAATGCTGTCCCTGTCAATTTAGCCTGTGCAGTAGGCAACAATTTGATTAGGTTTCTCAATGAGTTAAATGGAACTGACACAACCAAGCAATGCGATAAACAAGTGGTTGCCTAAATTTCTCCCGCTATGTTGCGTATAATATCTTAGAAAATACCCCCCTATTCTTAATCCAGAGTTTTATCATGTCCAAAAATTATTCTTCCGACATCAATACCGCCGTTCAACAACTAAAAGCAGGTAAAGTGATTGCCTATCCGACTGAGGCCGTGTATGGCTTAGGTTGTGATCCGCTGAATGAAGCGGCGGTGATGCACTTGCTGCATATCAAACAACGCCCGATAGAAAAAGGGCTGATTTTAATTGCCGCATCATTGCAACAGCTTGAACCCTATTTGCTGTTGACTGAGGAGATAGTGGCACGGATAACGCCGACGTGGCCGGGTGCGGTGACGTGGGTGATTCCTGCGCGTGCTGATGTACCGAAATGGCTGACGGGCGAACATAACAGCCTTGCAGTCAGAGTCACCGCGCACCCTGTATCCCAGCAATTAGCGCGTGATTATGGCAGTCCGTTAGTGTCCACCAGTGCCAATGAAACCACGCAACCTTCGATGAGAACCGCCAAGCAGGTGTTAAGTGTGTTTGGTGATAGTGATATTTTTATTCTGGACGGTAAAGTCGGCGAACTGGCACAGGAAACGGCGATTTATGATGCGGTGAGCGGGGCGCGGTTGCGGTAGAGACGTTGCATTGCAACGTCTCTACAACGTCACAATCTAGGCTCTGTTGACATTTGGTAAAATCGCTAACTATATCAGTAAGTTATGATTTTGCTATATATCTATAACTGGTTGTTTCTGAATGACTATTCCCGAAATGTCAACAGAACCTAGTATTTGGAGGTAAATTAAATTAA
>JAUYBJ010000229.1 GCA_030693155.1 Methylococcales bacterium | reverse complement strand
CCGAAGCATTGCTCATGGCTCAATCAGGTTGAAATCGGGTTTGGTATTTTGTCGCGCCGTTTGCTCAAACGAGGGCAGTTTAAGTCAACCGATGAACTTAAAGAACGCATTTTGAAGTTTATTGCGTTTTTCAACGCAACTCTGGCTAAACCTTTTCGATGGACTTATATTGGCAAGCCTTTGGTCGTGTGACACACCCTGCGTATTTTCGGTTTGGTGTACTAGTGCGTTTGATGCCGTAAGCAGTGACGGTATTACTGCCTTGCCTAATGGCAATTATGTGGTACTGAGCAGTGGATGGAGCAATGGCACTGTCACCAGTGCAGGCGCGACAACATGGGGCAACGGCACAACAGGGACTGGTGGCATAGTCAGTACCATTAACAGTTTGACAGGGTCTGTAACAGGCGATTTTGGCAATCGTAATAGCGACCAAGTGTCTAATCTGGCTGTTATCGGCTTAAGCAACGGTAACTATATCGTTCCGAGTGGTATATGGGACAACTCAGGTTTAGTAGACACAGGGAAAGTGCGCGTGGTCACGCCACAGAATATTTATTTCAATAACGGTCTTGTGCAAACCATGTCCTTCAACCCTTCAACCATTTCCACTACCTTGGCTCTGGGTACAAATATCATCTTACAAGCGAGTAACGATCTGACGCTGGATGCAGGTACTGACATTATTGTCAGCGGCAGCAACGGCGGTGTGTTGACCTTGCAGGCAGGTCGCAATCTTACCCTAAATTCCAGCATTTTTACCGCCAACGGTAATTTTAACGCCATTGCAGGCGATCCGAATGCGATTGCTGCCGACCGTGAAGCAGGTACACCCACCATCACACTGGGTGCAGGTGCTACGATTAATGCAGGGTCAGGTCACGTTATTTTGGCTGCTATCGGTGGTAATTTTGTTAATAACACAGGCTCAGTAACGCCCATTATTGCTAATCGCTGGCTGGTGTATTCCACCGACCCCAGACTGAACAGCCTGAATGGAATGCTGGTCGATGCTAAACATTATGGTACCGATTTCACAGGTGTTACACCTACTTATGCGGGTACAGGCAATTGGTTTTTTTACAGCGTAACGCCTGTGCTGACCATAACACCCAACAGTCAGGGCGGTACGCCCGCTGATTTTGGTCTCACCATCACGGGTTTCATTGATGGTGATACCACCGACAGCTCAGGCATTACGGGCTTGGCGCGTTTTGGTATTGACAATTTTACGGGTGCAATTGGACAGTATAATGTCGCGTACCTAACAGGTTTGTTCAGCCGATTAGGTTATGTGTTTGTTGATAATACGGTATCTGTTGATGAACTGACTGTTATTCCTGCAATACCTACAGCAACACCTGAAACGCCTGCAACTGCTAACACTCAGCCAGCAGTTGACCAAGTGCTGTTAATCTCACAAATCAGCAGTTTGGAGGAATCCATCTTATTTTTGCCTTGGGAAAACGAGAAATCAGCAAAGGATGATAAGGAGGATTTACTCGATGTAAAAAACGACGGTATAAAATTACCGATTGTCATCTTAGACGATCCTTTCAATGTGGGTTGTAAAAATCCACAAGCCGATGCCGTGATGGTCAAACAGGCGTGGACACAAACCATTCCTAACAGCATGAAAGCATTCCTTAATATCAGCAACCTTGCCAACTGATAATCTTTACCGACAACTGCCTGTTAAATCCAGTAAAATACCCCGCTTTGCCCGCAGGTATCATTCATGGTCTGGAAACCTCACGTTACGGTCGCAGCTGTTATTGAACGCGATAATCGTTTTTTATTTGTTGAAGAACACACGCCCCATGGCTTGCAATTTAATCAACCTGCGGGGCATCTTGAGCCTGACGAAGATTTTATCACCGCTGTTAAGCGCGAAGTTCAGGAAGAAACCGCGTGGCAATTTGAGCCAGAACACTTACTCGCCGTACAGTTGTGGCGCAAAAATCTCGATTCCTCCACGTTTTTGCGCTTGTGTTTCACAGGACAGTGTCACAGTCATGATGCCGAGCAAACCCTTGATGACGGTATCGTCGCCACGCACTGGCTGACACACGCCGAAATCACCGCTGAAGCACACCGTTTGCGCAGTCCGTTAGTTTTGATGAGCGTCAATGAATACCTCAGCGGACAACGTCACCCCTTATCGTTATTAAAATCATTTTTGGATTATGAGTAAAAATATCATTGTCGGTATGTCAGGCGGCGTTGATTCGTCAGTCACCGCTTTACAACTACTGGAACAAGGTCACAATGTCACTGGTTTGTTTATGAAAAACTGGGAAGAAGATGACGGCACCGAATACTGCACCGCGATGGAAGACCTCTCCGATGCACAACAAGTCTGTGACACGCTGGGTATTCCGTTAAAAACCGTGAACTTTGCCGCTGAATACTGGGATGAAGTCTTTGAAGTGTTTCTTTCCGAATTTAAAGCAGGACGCACGCCCAATCCTGATATTTTGTGTAACAAACACGTTAAATTTAAAGCCTTTTTAAATTACGCCATTGATGACTTGCAAGCGGACTATATCGCCACAGGTCACTATGCCCGCGTTGCTGAACAAGACGGCGAATATTTTTTATTGAAAGGTTTAGACCCCAACAAAGAACAAAGTTATTTCCTGTATACGCTGGGACAAAAAGCCCTATCGAAAACACTGTTTCCTATCGGTCATCTGCATAAACCTGAGATTCGTGCGTTAGCTGAAAAAGCAGGCTTTGGTAATGCGCGAAAAAAAGACAGCACAGGAATTTGCTTTATCGGTGAGCGCAAATTCACCGAGTTTTTACAACGCTATTTACCCACGCAAGCGGGCGAAATGCGCACCCCTGAAGGTCAATACATCGGCAAACATTCGGGCTTAATGTATTACACATTCGGGCAACGCCAAGGCTTAGGCATAGGCGGTGTGAAAGATGCACCCGATGAGCCGTGGTATGTGTTGGATAAAGATTTAGACAATAATATTCTCATCGTCGGGCAAGGACACGACCACCCGTTGATGTTGCACAACAGTTTAATCGCCAACCAATTAGATTGGTGCAGTAATAAACCGTTAATCGAACCCATGCGTTGTATGGCAAAAACCCGCTACCGCCAAGCGGATCAAGCCTGTCATGTACAACCGCTGGAAGATGGACGCTGCAAAGTATTATTTGACCAGCCGCAACGCGCAATTACTCCCGGTCAGTCGGTGGTGTTTTATCAAGAAGACGTGTGTTTCGGTGGTGGTATTATTGAATCCAAAGCCAACGAATAATTGATGTTACGCATGAAAAAGCCATCGTCCACGAAAAGCACGAAAGGCACGAAAAAATTAAAAGCTATCCTTTTATAGTTCTCATGCTCCAGAGACTGTGAAAGCATTCAAAAACTGGAGTCAAAACTCATGAGTTTTGATTCCAAAATCCAATACTTTCACAGTCTCCCCAGCGTTGTAGCGATAAAAAATCCAATTATTTGTTCGTGCTTTTCGTGTCTTTCGTGGACAAGAGCCTGTTGAATAACCCCCTTAATTATGGACAGCACCGCAACGCTTAGAACGGCAAAAATCCCCCAGCCATTCAGTTTTTACACCCTCTTTACATTCCCCCGCGTTTTTTTACGACTTTTTTACTCGCTACTGCTGTACATTAACCAATAAGAAATTACGGTTTTTACCTTAACATAAGAGGTGATGCAGATGGACATAAGCTATTTATTTATCACACTATTATTCTTTGTCAGCACGGCATTGTTAATCAAAGCGTGCGAGAAATTACGGGGGCAGTCATGAGTTGGATTTATCTGCTTAGCGGTGGCGTGGCTATCGCTGTATTTATCTATCTGATAGCGGCGTTATTTTATCCGGAGAAATTCTAATGACAGCACAAAATTTTTTACAAATCGCACTGTATTTGCTGGTGTTACTAGCATTGGTTAAGCCGTTAGGTGCTTACATGGCACGCGTTTATCAGGGGCAACCCGCTGGTTTTGAACAGCGTTTGTATCGCTGGTGCGGTGTGGATGCAGGGCAGGATATGCGCTGGACACAGTACGCAGTGGCTTTATTGGTGTTTAATTTACTAGGCTTGTTGGTGGTGTACGCATTGCAACGTTGTCAGGCATTTTTACCGTTCAATCCGCAACACTTACCTGCCATCAGTCCCGATTCGGCATTCAATACCGCGATTAGTTTTGCCAGTAATACCAATTGGCAGGGTTATGGCGGCGAAACTACCATGAGTTATTTCACCCAAATGCTGGGACTGACGGTGCAGAATTTTTTATCGGCGGCGAGCGGTATGGCGGTGTTAGTGGCGTTAATACGCGGTTTTATTCGCCGTAATAGTGACGGTATCGGTAATTTTTGGGTCGATATGACCCGCAGCACGGTGTACATTTTACTGCCGTTGTCGTTGCTGTTGGCGGTGTTGCTGGTCGGTCAAGGGGTGGTGCAAAATTTCCAACCGTATCAAACGGTGATGTTAACCGAAGCGGTCAGTTATGAACAACCAACACAGGATGCGGCGGGTAAATCGATCACGGAAACCATCAAAATCCAACAACAAACCATCGCCTTAGGGCCTGCGGCTTCCCAAATCGCCATTAAACAACTCGGCACGAATGGAGGCGGTTTTTTTAATGTCAATTCGGCGCATCCGCTTGAAAATCCCACGCCGCTGTCCAATTTTTTGGAAATGCTGGCGATTTTACTGATACCTGCGTCCTTGTGTTACACCTTTGGCGTGATGGTCGGTGATACTCGTCAAGGTTGGGTGATTTTAGCGGCAATGACGCTGATATTTACTACGTTGGTATTTGTCGATGTTTCCGCCGAACAAAGCGGCAATCCGCTGTTGCAGGTCGATCAACTCGCTTCGGATTCACAAGCGGGCGGCAATATGGAAGGTAAGGAAACCCGTTTCGGGATTGTTAATTCCGCGTTGTGGGCAGTCGCGACCACAGCGGCTTCTAACGGTTCGGTCAATGCCATGCACGATTCATTCACGCCATTGGGCGGTTTAGTGCCGATGTGGTTGATGCAGTTGGGCGAGGTGATTTTCGGCGGAGTCGGGTCGGGTTTATACGGCATGATTGTGTTTGCCATTGTTGCGGTGTTTATCGCAGGGCTGATGATAGGGCGCACGCCTGAATATCTGGGCAAAAAAATTGAAGCGTTTGAGATGAAAATGGCGGCAGTGATTATTTTAGTACCGCCTTTGATGGTGTTGGGTGGTACGGCGTTGGCATTGATGCTGGAGATCGGCAAAGTGGGCGTATTGAACAATGGCGCACATGGTTTTAGTGAAGTGCTGTATGCGTTTTCTTCTGCGGGTAATAACAACGGCAGCGCGTTTGCGGGTTTGTCGGCGAATACGCCGTTTTATAATTTAATGCTGGGCTTGGCGATGCTGTTTTCACGCTATTGGTTGATGATTGCTGTGTTAGCGATTGCAGGTTCTTTAGCCAATAAAAAAATTGTCCCCGTCGGTGCAGGTACGTTGCCGACGCACACACCGTTGTTTGCGGTGTTGTTGATGATTACCGTGTTGATGGTCGGCGCGTTGACTTTTGTTCCCGCCTTAGCCTTAGGCCCGATTGTTGAACATTTGCAAATGACCCAACAGGTGCAACCATGAGTAACAATGCGGCTACTACCACTTTATTTGAACCCGCGATTGTGCGGCAGGCTTTGCTGGATGCGTTTTTAAAATTGACACCGCGCCAGCAATGGAAAAATCCCGTGATGTTCGTTGTCTATCTGGGCAGTATTTTAACTACTGTTTTGTGGTTGCAAGCCTTGAGTGGTAACAGCGAAGAACCTGCGTGGTTTATTCTAACGGTCACACTGTGGCTGTGGTTCACGGTGTTGTTTGCTAATTTTGCCGAAGCAGTCGCAGAAGGACGCAGTAAGGCACAAGCGGCATTTTTACGCACCGCTAAACGGGATATTACCGCCAAGAAATTGCATGAACCGCGCTATGGTAGCCCATACACCGATGTGTCAGGTGCAACCTTGCGTAAAGGTGATGTGGTGTTAATCGAAGCGGGGGATTTTATCGCAGGTGATGGTGATGTGATTGAAGGCGTGGCTTCGGTGGATGAAAGCGCAATTACCGGCGAAAGTGCGCCTGTGATTCGGGAAGCGGGCGGGGATTTTAGTTCGGTCACAGGCGGCACGCGCGTATTATCGGATTGGTTGGTCGTGCGCATTTGTGCCAATCCTGGGGAAACATTTTTAGACCGCATGATTAGCATGGTGGAGGGTGCGAAACGGCAAAAAACCCCCAATGAAATTGCCCTGACTATTTTATTAGTCGCCTTAACCTTGGTGTTTTTAATGGCGACGGTAACCTTATTACCGTTCTCGTTGTATAGCGTAGAAATCGCAGGCACAGGTAAACCGATTAGCATCACGGTGTTGGTGGCGTTGCTGGTGTGTTTGATTCCGACCACCATCGGCGGTTTGTTATCGGCAATTGGCGTTGCAGGTATCGGGCGCATGATGCAGAAAAATGTCATTGCCACCTCAGGACGCGCCGTGGAAGCGGCGGGCGATGTCGATGTGTTGTTGCTCGATAAAACAGGCACTATCACGTTAGGTAATCGTCAAGCTGCGCTGTTTATTCCTGCTCAAGGCGTGACGGAAAAACAACTCGCCGATGCCGCGCAACTGGCTTCCTTAGCCGATGAAACCCCCGAAGGACGCAGTATCGTGGTATTAGCGAAACAAAAATTCGGCATACGCGAACGTGATGTGCATTCCTTGGGTGCAACGTTCGTGCATTTCAGCGCACAAACCCGCATGAGCGGCGTGAATCTGAAAGGACGACAAATCCGTAAAGGCGCAGAAGATGCGATTCGTGGTTATGTGCTTGAACAAGGTGGACACTTTCCCGAAGAGTTACAAAAAAGCGTGATTGATGTCGCTAAGCGCGGCAGTACGCCGTTGCTGGTTGCCGAAGGGGCGTGCGTATTAGGTGTGATTGAATTAAAAGACATTGTCAAAGGCGGCATTAAAGAACGCTTTATTGAACTGCGGCAAATGGGCATTAAAACCATCATGATTACGGGCGATAACCGTTTGACCGCCGCCGCGATTGCCGCCGAAGCGGGCGTGGATGACTTTTTAGCCGAAGCCACACCCGAAGCGAAGTTGGCTCTGATTCGTCAACATCAAGCCTATGGGCGTTTAGTGGCGATGACGGGTGACGGCACTAATGACGCGCCAGCCTTAGCGCAAGCCGATGTCGCGGTTGCGATGAACAGCGGCACACAAGCCGCAAAAGAAGCGGGCAATATGGTGGATTTGGATTCCAATCCGACCAAGTTGATTGAAATTGTCGAAACGGGCAAACAAATGTTGATGACACGCGGGGCGTTGACCACGTTTTCAATTGCCAACGATGTCGCTAAATATTTTGCCATTATTCCAGCGGCGTTTGCGACCATTTATCCAGCCTTGAATGTGTTAAATGTGATGGGTTTGGCTACGCCGTCCAGTGCGATTTTATCAGCGGTGATTTTTAACGCACTCATCATCATTGCCTTGATTCCATTGGCATTGAAAGGCATCAGCTATAAACCTGTCAGTGCAGAAAAATTATTGCAAAACAATTTGCTGATTTACGGTGTCGGTGGATTAATCGTGCCGTTTATTGGTATTAAGGCGATTGATTTACTGTTGACTGCCATAAATTTGGTGTAAAGGAGCAAAAGCTATGTTGAATTATTTTAAACCTGCTGCAATGCTGTTGCTGTTATTGACGCTGTTGACGGGCGTGATTTATCCCTTGGTTGTAACCGCATTTGCGCACACATTTTATGCCGATAAAGCCAACGGTAGTTTAATTTACGATACCAAAGGGCAAGCGGTCGGTTCGGCCTTAATCGGGCAATCGTTTAATCAGCCGCAGTATTTTGGGGGGCGGGCTTCGGCTACGTCGCCTTATCCGTACAACGCTGGCGCGTCCAGCGGCTCTAATTTGGGGGCGACCAATCCTGTTTTAATAGACGCGGTGAATGCGCGAGTTAAGACTTTACAAGCGGCTGATTCAGCTAATAAATCCCCTATACCTGTCGATTTAGTCACTGCCTCAGGCAGTGGGCTTGATCCGCATATCAGCTTAGCGGCGGCAGAATATCAAATTAAACGGGTGGCTAAAGCCCGACAGTTAGATGAAAGTAAATTGCGTGAGTTGGTTAACGCACAGATAGAAACGCGGCAGTGGTTTATGTTAGGTGAACCCCGAATTAATGTTTTACAGTTAAATCTGGGATTAGACCAAGCAACGCACTAGTACACCAAACCGAAAATACGCAGGGTGTGTCACACGACCAAAGGTTTGCCAATATAAGTCCATCGAAAAGGTTTAGCCAGGGTTGCGTTGAAAAACGCAATAAACTTCAAAATGCGTTCTTTAAGTTCATCGGTTGACTTAAACTGCCCTCGTTTGAGCAAACGGCGCGACAAAATACCAAACCAGATTTCAACCTGATTGAGCCATGAGCAATGCTTCGGCGTATAAATAAATCGAATTCTGTGGTTTTCATCCTGCAAAAACGCAGCTCTCGAGGGCATATCCTGCAAAATACCCGC
>JAUYBJ010000213.1 GCA_030693155.1 Methylococcales bacterium | reverse complement strand
TTATCCATCCCTATCGCCGCCCGACACTGCCTTTCTGTTTTTAAATCAGATAATCCCAATTTCATAGCCGTTTATTAGTCCTGTTTTATTGATAATAGTAATTATCTATTCTTATTTATTCTGGTGCAACAAGTCTAATATCAAAAGGCATACTCACGGCATTAGTTGCTTTGAGTACATCGGCTAATGCTTTAGAAAAACCGCAGACTATGGAGGATATGTGGAAAATTATTCAGGCTCAACAAAAGCAGATTGACGCGCTGACAGCGCAGAAAGCCGCTCCCGCACCAGTCGCTACTACTACGGCGGCTGCCGAACCTGCCAGCAAAGCACCCGCTGATGATGTCAAAAAATTGGAGCGCAAAACTGATGTACTGAGTCAGGAAGTGGAAAAATTGCGTACTAATTTATCTATTCCTGAGGAAAAAGCACTCAAAAGTGCGTACGGTTTAGGCCCTGCGGCATCGAAGGTTTATCAGGTAGGCAAAGGTCTGTCTATTGGCGGTTATGGTGAAGCCAATTATCAAGCCATTGTTAATGATGAAACCAAGCAAAAAAATGGCGATGATGCCAATTCGCATAACAACACTGATTTTGAACGCTTAGTGCTGTATGCAGGTTATAAATTTACCGACAATATTTTATTTAGCAGTGAACTTGAATTTGAGCATGGTTCAACCGAAAAAGGCGGTACAGTCTCGGTAGAAATGGCTGCACTGGATTTTTTTATTGATCCGATGCTGAATGTGCGTGCGGGTATGCTGTTATTGCCGATGGGCTTTATCAACCCCATTCATGAGCCGCCGTTTTATTTTGGCAATAACCGTCCAGAAGTAGAGCGTCGTATTATTCCAAGCACATGGCGTGATGTCGGTGTCGGCATATTTGGTGAATTATTACCCAACCTGACGTATACCGCGTATGGTGTGAATGGCTTGAACGCGGCTAATTATGATTCCAACGGCATACGCTCAGGCAAACAACAGGGCAGCCAAGCCAGAGCGGAAGATTTGGCGTTTGTGGGGCGATTGGATTATGCACCCGATTTTATATCTGGCTTATCGTTTGGCGGTTCGGCTTATTTAGGGAATGCAGGACAGAATCAAACTTTTGCAGGTCAGCGTGCGGATGCGTTCACGCAGTTATATGAAGGTCATATACAGTGGAAATATCGCGGACTGGAATTCCGTACTTTGGGTTCTTATGGGCATATTGACGATGCGGGCATTCTCAGTAAAGCTAAAACTCAAACCATCGGTTCATCAAATTATGGCTGGTACAGCGAAGTCGGCTACGACATATTGCCGCTATTATCAGAAAACACCACCCAATATCTGGCACCTTTTTTCCGTTACGAGCATTTCGATACCATTGCCAATGCACCTGACGGTTACGCAGATGATTTGACCAAAGATAAACAAATTTACCAGTTCGGCTTGCAATATAAACCTATCCCTAATGTTGTGATTAAAGCGGATTATCGCAATTTCACCGCTAAAAAAGGCACAGTACCCGATGACTTTAATCTGGGTTTTGGTTTTATATTCTAGTCCCGCCACATTTATTCATTCCTGTAGTATCATAGCAACACGCTATCCGCCTGCTATCAAGTCGCACTATTAACGACTTGATAGCAGGTAAATTCACCAGTCAACTTAACAGAGGCACTATGAAACCCCTTAAATTGATATTGCTTTTAGGGCTGCTGACCGCCGCAAACTCCAGTTTTGCCACTGTTTTTTACAGTAAAAGTGAAGCAATGGAATTGGCATTCGGCAAAGGTACGCCTGTAGAGCAATTGGGGTTATTTACCTTCTACATCGGCAAAAATCAGGACAAAATCACAGGTTACGCGGCTATCGAAACTAATACGGTCAGAACCAAACCAGAAACCCTGATGATCGTGCTGACACCCGAAGGTGAGTTGCAGAAAGTCTACACCCTCGCCTTTCATGAACCGCCCGAATATATGCCGCCTGAACGCTGGTTTGAACAACTGTATAAGCGTCCGTTAGCCGACATGGATTTTAATAAAGGTGTGGACGGTATTGCAGGTGCTAAGCTCAGCACCCGCGCTAATATTGACAGCATTCGTAAAGTCATGGCTATCTATCAAGTATTAGTCAAAAAATAGAGAACACTATGCGTTATTTTGTAACTGGCGAACAACAGCGTAAATCACTGCTGAACGCCTTGATATTAATGTTTCTGGGCTATGTCGCTCTGTTGTGGGTCAGTAATGGCATGATGTATTTTCATCACATGGATTTAACGCCCAGCGCTGTGATTGCCTATTATCTCGGTTCTGAAGAACAATTCACCGCACCGCGCAGTTATCAGGGTATGCTGGAAGTGTCGCATTTTCACCTGTTTTCCATGGGTATGTTGATTGTGACGCTCACGCATTTAATGCTGATGACGGAGTTCTCCACACGCCTGAAAATCTGGATCAGCGGCTTGACCTACATTTCTGCCTTAGCAGACGAAGCTGCTGGTTGGCTGGTACGCTTTGCGCATCCCTTATTTGCGTATTTCAAAATTGCCGCGTTTTTAATGTTGGAACTATCCTTGCTCGCCTTATTAGTTGCCGTCATTGTGTCGCTGATACGCGCCCGTATTCAGTTACGGCAAAGTAACGCCGAATAATCTACCTGCCCCTGCATAAAAAATCACCGTGTTGACCACTCTGCGTGACTCACTTTTTTATTACCACAATATCTTTAAACTCTTATATTTCCTGATACACACTTGAATCTGGTCACTTATGGTAGACTGCGCATTTTCAATTGCCTATTAGTCAAAAAGGGTCATAAAGTGATGAAAATTCTGTTATTCGGTAAAAGTGGGCAAGTTGGCTGGGAATTACAACGCAGTCTCGCGCCGTTAGGTGAAGTGATTGCGCTGGATAGTAATAGCGCAGATTACTGCGGAGATTTCACCAATCTTGACGGTATCGCCAAGACCATTCGCAGTATCGCACCCGATGTCATCGTCAATGCCGCTGCGCATACTGCGGTGGATAAAGCCGAAAGTGAAGCAGAACTGGCGCGTACAATTAATGCCCTCGCGCCCCGTGTTCTAGCAGAAGAAGCCAAACGCGGCAACGCATGGTTAATACATTATTCGACCGATTATGTATTTGATGGCAGTGGCGATACCGCGTGGTTGGAAACCGATAACACTGCATCTTTAAGTGTTTACGGAGCAACCAAGTTAGAAGGTGAACAGGCGATTATTGACTCTGGCTGCCGATACCTGATTTTTCGTACCAGTTGGGTGTATGGCACGCGGGGTGGAAACTTTGCTAAAACCATGTTGCGCTTAGCCGCTGAACGTGACCGTTTAACCGTCATTAACGATCAGGTCGGCGCACCTACAGGCGCGGATTTATTAGCCGATGTGACCGCCCACGCCATTCGCACCGTACAACAACGCCCCGAATTAGCGGGTCTTTATCATCTGGTCGCCAGCGGTGAAACCACATGGTATGACTATGCCCGTTTTGTCATTAATTTTGCGCGTGATGCGGGGATGGATATTAAGGTTATGGATGATGCCATCGTTCCCGTTCCGACCAGCGCATTTCCCACCCCCGCTACGCGTCCGCTTAATTCACGATTGAATACTGGCACACTGTGTGCTAACTTTGATATAAACTTGCCCCATTGGCAAACGGGTGTGGCACGAATGCTCACCGAACTATAGGAAAATTAAATGACAACTCGTAAAGGTATTATTCTGGCTGGCGGTTCTGGCACTCGGCTTTATCCTGTCACCAAAGTAGTTTCTAAACAGCTACTGCCGATTTATGACAAACCGATGATTTATTACCCGCTCAGCACCCTTATGTTGGCAGGTATTCGTGACATTCTGATTATCTCCACACCACAAGATTTACCGCGTTTTGAGCAACTGCTCGGTGACGGCAGCGATTGGGGTATCAATCTGCAATACGCAGTACAACCCAGCCCCGACGGTCTGGCGCAAGCCTTTATTATCGGTAAGGATTTCATCGGCAATGACCCTTCCGCCTTAGTATTGGGTGACAATATATTTTATGGTCAGGACTTACCCAAGCAGTTGGCTCATGCCTTAAATAAAACCGAAGGCGCAACGGTGTTTGCCTATCATGTCGCCGACCCTGAACGCTACGGCGTGGTCAGTTTTGATAAACAAGGTCGCGCCCAGACTTTAGAAGAAAAACCGACTGAACCTAAATCCAATTATGCAGTGACAGGCTTATATTTTTACGACAATGAAGTGATTGATATTGTCGCCAATTTAAAACCTTCACCACGCGGCGAACTGGAAATTACCGATGTCAATCGTATTTATCTGGAACGTAATAAACTATCCGTAGAAATTATGGGGCGGGGTTATGCGTGGCTGGATACCGGCACACATGAAAGTATGATTGAAGCCTCCAATTTCATTGAAACCATCGAACATCGCCAAGGATTAAAAATAGCCTGCCCAGAAGAAATAGCCTATAACAGTGGTTTTATTAATGCGGAACAACTGCTTAAATTAGCCCAGCCATTAGCCAAAAATGGCTATGGGCAGTATTTACTTCGTTTATTAAAAGAAGGAAATTCTCTTTAACATTACAATTATTAGCGGTTAAACTGAATAGTCACATTTTTTAAATGTAATTATTATTTCTATCTGTTAATAAGTTCATAACAATAAATTTCCATGTATAAAAACCTGAGCAAACCTGCAAGGTTTTTATACATACGGACTTTGTAACAAGAACTTACATTTCAAATTACCGAAACTATACTATCTATATTAGACTTGTTGCACCAGAATAAATAAGAATAGATAATTACTATTATCAATAAAACAGGACTAATAAACGGCTATGAAATTGGGATTATCTGATTTAAAAACAGAAAGGCAGTGTCGGGCGGCGATAGGGATGGATA
>JAUYBJ010000205.1 GCA_030693155.1 Methylococcales bacterium | reverse complement strand
CTCGCAGACGGTTTTATTTTCATAAACCAAGGTCTTATCGATCTACCTTTCCTCTGTTTTCATTAGCTCTCCTGAGCTAATCAAAACTCATTATGTTGCCTTATGTTTAACATACAAGGTGTTAAAAACCTCGCAGGTTTAGGTTTACAAACTGTTGTCATTCCACACTGTTCAAATTATATTTCTTCACCCGATAACGTAAGGTTTCCCGTGTCGCGCCCAATGCTCTTGCGGCGGCAGTTAAATTATTATCCGCGCGTTCCAGCGCGGTTTTAATAATAAACTTATCCATATCATCCAACGCCATACTGCCATCTAAAGGTAAATAAATGGCATTGCTATCACTCTCGGCTTTTTCCAGCACTGCTTGTCTGGGCAGTTGTAACCATTGGATGGGAAAGGTATCGCCGTCAGCAAATAATACACAGCGTTCAATGACGTTGCGTAATTCACGGACATTGCCGCGCCAGTCGTGGGCTTTGAGTTTATGCCAGACTTCATCAGGAATATGCCGTACCTGCCGCCCCGCTTTGGCATTGTATTCGGCGACAAATAACGGTACTAATTCATCTAGGTCTTCGACGGCTTCACGCAACGGCGGCAAAATCAGGCGGAACACGCTTAAACGGTGATACAAATCGGCGCGAAAGCTGCCATCTTGCGCCATTTTTTCCAAATCACAGTTGCTTGCCGCGATAATCTGCACGTTGACGTTGATTTCTTTTTCGCCGCCTAAACGACGCACTTTATGATCTTCGATGACTTTCAGTAATTTGGCTTGCAAATCCAGCGGTATTTCCCCGATTTCATCCATGAATAATGTACCGCCGTCAGCTTGTTCCAGTAAGCCACGATGCCGACTGGACGCGCCCGTAAACGCCCCTGGTTCATGACCGAACAATTCTGATTCCATTAATTGACGCGGCAGGGCGGCGCAATTAACTTCTATCATCGGTTGCAAGGCACGCGAACCGCCGTAATGCAGAATCCGTGCTGCCAAACCTTTGCCCGTGCCGCTTTCGCCGCCGATAATCAACGCACTGAACGGCACTTCGGTTAATTTGGTCAATAACTGGCGAATGTTTTGCGCTTGCTGACTATGACCTAGGTAGGCTTTAGGCGAATACCGCCGATGTTCCTGTTTGGTCTGGTCGATAACGCGGCGTTGTATGGAAGCACTCCGCGCCGCACTGGCAACGATTAAATCCAGTCTATCCAAATCACAGGGCTTTTCTAAAAAATCATACGCACCCAAGCGTAACGCGCGGACGGAATCGGGTACATTGCCGTAGCCTGTTAAAAATAACCATTCCGTGTAATGCACCTGTTTTTTATTGGTTTCCATAAAATCCAGCGCGTTACCATCAGGCAAATTCATATCGGACAAGATAAGCAGTGGTTCAATGCGTTTTTTGAATAAAATGGTTTTGGCTTCTGCCAGTGTGTTGGCTAATACTACTTCCCAGCCCAGTTGGCGGTAGTGACGCGATAATTCCATTCCCAAGAGTTTTTCATCTTCGATAATCAGTAAGGTTTCTATCATTTCGGTACTCTTAATAAACAGTTATACGGTAGCGACACCGTGACACACGCGCCCTGCGGTTGTTGATTGGACAGTTTAATCACACCGCCCATATTTTTGACAAAGCGTTGTACCATTGCTAAGCCTAAGCCCGTTCCTTGTGTGTGGCTGGTACGAAACGGACGAATGCCGTAATCAAGCATATCCTGCGAAAAGCCGCAGCCATTGTCCAGTACGTCAATGGATAAACCCAGCGTATCGGCACGCGCTTTTATCACAATACGCCCCTCGCCACCGTCCAGCGCGTGTACCGCATTTAACATTAAATTCAATAATATCTGCCGCAGCCCGCTTTCGGGTAAATGCACAAATACGGAAGCGGGAGCATTAATGTCCAGCTGGATATTTTCTGGCACTTGATAGCGGGTTAATTTCACCAAGTCATTAATCAGAACGGTTATATCAAAATCACTGGCAATTTCAGGCGTGTGTTTGCTCTGATTGAGCATATCGTTCAGCAAGGAGGCGAGGCGTTTCAATTCGGAGCTAATCAGCTCCATACGCTCACATTGAAACTGGTCATCAATTTCACGGCGTAAATTATTGAATGCCATTTGAATGCCCGCCAAGGGATTGCGGATTTCATGGGCGAGTTCAGCGGCGACTTCGCCGATAGCGGCGAGACGTTCCGCTCTGGCTAAATTGGCTTGTTGTTCTAGCAGGGCTTGAGTGGCAATACGGACTTCCTGTTGTAACGATTGCGCATACAGGCGTTTGGCTTCTTCCAGTTCTGCTAAATGTGCGGCCATTTCGTTATAGCTGTTAAATACAGGCAGTAATAGAGGATCAAGATGGTCGGTGGTAATCGGGGTGAAATTTTCTTCGGCGAGCCGCTCTAATAAACGGCGTAAATCATGCAGTGGATGCAGAATCCGAAAGTATAAAAACAATATCGCGCCCAGCAGAATAATAGCAAAGGTAATCAGGGCAATATACAGTTCGTTCTGGGTATCGAGATTAATGTCTTCCAGTAATTGTTCACGGTATAAGGCTTCATGGTCGAGGGTTTCGCTCATGATTTTCAGCGCGGCGATTAAATGGGCGTTTTTTTCTTTGCTGTTCAGTGTACCTACATCGGTCAGCATATCGCGTACCGCACTTAAATTATGTTTGGTGGAATCGGATAAATAACGGTTATCTGCCATCAGCTCATCCATGTCGCTCAAGGTTTTAGTGAGCATGACAGGTTTATGCGGCTCTTCAATTAAATGACCGATTAATAATTGCTGCAAACCTACGGAGACATTTTGAATACGGTGTGAATAATCCACATAAGACAGCACGGTTTCAAAGTGATGATTGGTGCGCCAGATCATGCCGCCCAAAATAGCGAGTGCCATAGTCAATAGCCCTAAAAAAGCCAAGCCGCGCAGTTTAGCGGGATGATAAAGCAGGGGGTTCATGTAAACACCTTGGGTAGTTATGGCAAGTATTGGATTATCGCACCTCTCTAAAATTATTACCGCTTAGTCATCACCGCTCTAATAACCCCAGTAAACCTTTCATTAATGCCAAGGGTGTCGGCGGGCATCCTTGAATAGTGACATCCACAGGAATAACGTTGGATACCGCGCCGCAACTGGCGTAAGACTGTCCGAATTCCCCGCCGCAGACCGCACAATCACCGACTGCTACCACCCATTTTGGATTGGGCGTGGCTTCATAAGTGCGTAATAACGCCGTTTGCATATGGCGTGATACAGAGCCTGTGACTAATAACACATCAGCATGACGCGGTGAGGCGACAAAATGAATGCCAAATCGTTCAATGTCATAAAACGGATTATTCAGTGCGTGAATTTCTAATTCACAGCCATTACACGAACCTGCATCCACTTGACGAATCGCAATACTGCCCAAAAACTGTTTATCAATGCGGCGTTTTATTGCGATTACCAAGGTTTCCAGTTCTTTATCTTTAGGGGCTGTGTATTCTTCGGTGACAATACCTGTGGTCAGGATTTTTTTAAATAAGCGCAGCATATTGTTTTCCTATAAATCATTGCCCGAATACGAGCCATTCAGGGATTTGTTACAGACAGGAAAATCAGGCACGATATTATTCAGCACCAGTTTTTCCAACGCAGGCCAATTTAAAATACTGGGATCTCTGGGATAAAAACGGGCAATTGTATTATTCGCCGCAAAGCGCACATAACTGATAATTTCACCGCGAAAGCCATCGACGATACCCAATCCTTCATTGTCTATCGCCGGTGTGAGCCACTCGGTAGTCATGTCACCTTCGGGCAGGAGGGTGATGAATTGTTCAATGAGTTTTAACGATGCCATGATTTCTTTATGGCGTATCCAGAATCGTGACGGAATGTCGCCTTGTGTTTCTAACGCGACTTTAACGCTCACTTGATCGTAAGGCGGATAAGCGGTATCGCGACGGACATCAAAATCCTGTCCGCTGGCGCGACCGACATAACCGACTGTACCGAAAGCGGCAGCGATTTCAGGTGGAAGGTATCCTGCTGTATAGAGTCGGTCTTCTAACGAAGAGTTCAAATCTATTGCGGTCATGATGTCCGTGAGTTCTTTTCTCAACATCACAATGTCTTGTTGCAGTAACGCGCAAGACGCTTCTGATACATCTCGACTGACACCTGCGGGAATAATCACATCCATTAATAAGCGATGCCCGAACACCGTGGCATTAGTGCGCAACCACAATTCACGCAAACGGGTGAACTGCATTTGCGCAAAAGTAAATGCGACATCATTACAAATCGCGCCCATGTCGCCTAAGTGATTGGCGATGCGTTCGCGTTCCGCGAGTATGCCGCGTATGAATGCCGCACGATTGGGAATAGTGACATCAGCCGCCTGTTCCATTGCCATACACGCTGCCCAGCAATGACTGACAGTGGTGTCGCCTGAAATACGTCCTGCCAAGCGTGCCAAGCCTTCGGGCGTTCTGCCTTCGGCGATTTTTTCGATGCCTTTATGCACATAACCCAAGCGTTCTTCGAGATTCAAAATCAATTCTCCCACCGCTAGAAAGCGAAAGTGACCGGGTTCGATAATGCCCGCATGAACTGGCCCGACAGGAATTTCATACACACCTGCGCCGTGACCTTTGATAAAGTCGTAGTGCATATCGGGCGGGGTAATCTCAGCGGGTTCACCTTGAACGGGAAAGTCTTTGCGCAATGGATACTGGTGTTTATCCCACGCCTGATGACGTGTCCAGCGGCGATTATCGGGGTGTCCGATAAATTTGACACCGAACATATCTTGCGTGTGGCGTTCGCTACGATTTGCCGCTGGGTAAATCGTCGCCTGTGTAGGCAGTTCGGGTTTTGCCGCATTAATTACCGTGCGCAACACCACATAAACGCCGTGTTTTTCAAAACTGGCGTTGATGATGAATCGTTGATCCGCGTGTTCTGCCCAACCTGCCACCCAGCGTAAACCCTCGGCAACGGCGGTGCTGGCGAACTGTTGCCAATGTTTATCGGCAATTTGCCAGATAGTCGCGGTATGTAGATACTCTCTTTAAACACAAGCCAAATATTTCAAAAATCACAAAATAGATTGTGAATTAACCTGAACGGGTAAGGAATAAAACCTGCCGCCATCAAACGTTTTATTGGTTTTCAACATGCCATGGATGGCGTGTAAT
>JAUYBJ010000191.1 GCA_030693155.1 Methylococcales bacterium | reverse complement strand
CTTTAAAATCAAAACGGGTATCGACTTCTTTACTGGCCTGATCAACAGCATTTTTAGCTTCGTGCATATCAAATTCGGAAATAATATCAAATGAGGGCATAGCGATTCGTTAAAGTTAAATTAAAAGTAAAAATGTTGGTTTAATGACTGGCAGTCATGTTTATTGTATTTTACAACTCAGACGGCGCATTGATAGCGTCTGCAACGGCTTTAATGCGTAAGCCGCGTATCGCCTCACCAATCAGCGATCCCTGCAATTCACCCGATAATACCGAGCTTATATCAACAGCAGCGATCGCATCGGCGGCAGCGCGTAGCCTGTCAGCCTGCGGGTAAGGGCGATTTTCAAACCCCGTTCTGCCTTTGGCATCCGCTTCACACGCCAATAAAAATTCGGCAAACTGATTATTTTGTTTATGTGTACCAAGGGCGGCTAATAAATCAGTGAGTGTTTTCGGGCGTAAATCCAGCGCACGGTGGCAATGGGTGTGATACTGCATAACGTGTGCGGCTAAGGTTTTATAGGCATTCGGGACGCGCAATCGGGTACACAGTTGATGCAACACGGGCAAGCCCGCCGTTTCGTGACCGTGATGATGCGGCAAATCGTCTTTAGGTGATAAGGCTTTGCCCAAATCATGCACCAAGGCGGCAAAACGTACTTCGGGTTTATCCGATAATAACGCCGCCTGTTCCAGCACCATTAAACAATGAATGCCCGTATCAATTTCAGGATGATGTTGCGCAGGTTGCGGCACGCCAAACAGGGCATCAAGTTCAGGAAAAATTTTAGCCAGCGCACCACAGTCTTTTAACGCATAAAAAAACGCGCTGGGGTTGGGTTCGCCTAGTGCTTTCACGCATTCAGCCCATACCCGTTCAGGCACTAAATAGTCCACTTCACCCGCCGCGACCATTTGCGCCAATAGCGCGTTGGTTTCCTCCGCCAGCGTAAAACCAAGATGTGCGTAACGCGCCGCAAAGCGTGCCAGTCGCAATAAGCGCACGGGATCTTCGGTAAATGCAGGCGACACATGACGGAAAATACGCCGCTCTAAATCCTGTTGTCCATGGTACGGATCAATAATGTCGCCTTCGGGAGTCATTGCCATTGCATTAATGGTTAAATCACGGCGAATTAAATCCTGTTCCAGCGTCACATCAGGATCAGCATGGACGGAAAACCCCGTATAACCATGACTGGTTTTGCGTTCTGTTCGCGCCAGTGCGTATTCGTCATGAGTGTCAGGGTGCAAAAATACAGGAAAATCCTTACCTACAGGCTTAAAGCCCTGCTTTAACATGGATTCAGGGGTTTCTCCGACCACCACCCAATCCCGTTCGGTGACAGGTCTATTCAGCAAGGTATCGCGCACCGCACCGCCGACTAGGTATATTTTCATTATTGACTACTCATTATCCATTTATGTAAGGTAAGAATATCATAATCGCTCATAAAAACGGCATAATGTCCTTTGTGATGAGAGCCGTCGTTTTATCGGGTAGGCATTGCCTACTGCATTCAAGAGGAGTGTTATGGATATTTTTTTAGCAACTGTCGTGCTGGGCACGGTGACAGGGGTATTAGCGGGCTTATTCGGTATCGGTGGCGGTTTGGTTATTGTCCCTGTGCTGGTGATATTGTTTTCTGCACATCATTTTCCTGCTGAACTGATTATGATTATGGCGGTGGCAAGTTCACTGGCGACCATTATTTTTACCGCGATTTCATCGGTTATCTCGCATCATCGTTTAGGGTCGCTGGTCTGGGCGAAAGTATTCAGTTTAAGCCCTGCCATTATGCTGGGTGCGGCATTGGGTGCGGTGGTTGCAAAACAAATCAGTGCGGATTATTTACGGCTGATTCTGGTGGTGTTTTTGGTATATGTCGGCATACAAATGGCGTTACAAATTAAACCCAAAGCAGGCACGGTCAAGCAATCAAAATTTTTAGACGCGCTGGTCGGGACAGTTATCGGCTTATTGTCGGCAATTGTCGGTATCGGTGGCGGCACATTAACCGTGCCTTATTTGGTGCATAGTCAATACACCATGCGGCAGGCAGTGGCAGTTGCCAGTGCATGTGGGTTACCGATAGCTCTTGTGGGTACAGTCAGTTATGTATTATTAGGCTGGCAGGATGCCCGTTTGCCAGAAGGCTGTTTGGGTTATGTGTATCTGCCCGCATTTCTAGGCACGGGCTTAAGCAGTATTTTTACTGCACCGCTCGGTGCGAAACTGGCGCATAAATTACCCGCCGCTACGCTGAAACGGTATTTTTCGCTGTTGCTGTTTATCATGGCGGCTAAACTGCTGTGGTATTGATTTTAAGCGTTCAAAGCTAAACAATTCCATTATTTATGCTACGCTTATCAGTTACTGACTTAGCCATAAATCAAGAAAGCATCATGATTCACTTTACTAAAATGCACGGACTCGGCAATGACTTTGTGGTTATTGACGCGATTAATCAACACATCACACTCAGCCATGAGCAAATCCGCTTTATGTCGAATCGGAATTTCGGTATCGGTTTCGATCAATTATTACTGGTGGAAAAACCTGTCACCAGTACCGCCGATTTTAAATATCGTATTTTTAATGCCGATGGTAGCGAAGTTGCGCAATGCGGTAATGGAGCGCGGTGTTTTGCGCGTTTTGTGCGCGATAAAAACTTATCAGACAAAAATGAAATCCGCGTTGATACTGATGCAGGGCAGTTATTACTGTGTTTTGATGCCGATGGATTGATTACAGTGAATATGGGTGTGCCGCGTCATGCACCTGCTCAAGTACCGTTATTGGCGGAACAGGAAGCCGTGCTGTATAGCGTGGTGCTGGATGAACAAACCTACCAATTCGGCGCGGTGTCTATGGGCAATCCTCATGTCGTTATTCAAGTTGCCGATATTAAAACCGCGCCTGTGGCAGAACTCGGCAACGCACTGGAAAGCCACGCATTATTTCCCGAACGCGCCAATATCGGTTTTATGCAGATTATTAATCGCCACGCAGTCAAACTGCGGGTGTATGAACGCGGCGCGGCAGAAACGCTGGCGTGCGGCAGTGGCGCGTGTGCGGCGGTGGTGGTCGGTATTGAACAACAGTTATTGGATAGTCCTGTGCAGGTGGAATTACCGGGTGGCACATTAAACATACGTTGGGCAGGGCGCGGCGAACCCGTGTGGATGACAGGTGCAGCGGTGGCTGTTTTTGATGGTGTAATTGCGTTATGAACTCGCTTACTGCCAGTGACGTTGAAGTCTACTTACAACAAAACCCCGATTTTTTTCATGAGCATGAGGAATTATTGGAGCATCTCAGTATTCCGCATCCCAGCGGCGCGGCAGTGTCTTTGATTGCCAAGCAACTGGAATTATTCAGACACAAACATCGCGAGCAGGAAACGCAACTTAATGAGCTGATAGACATTGCCAGAACCAATGATATTGCTTTCCTGAAACTGCACAAACTCACGCTGTCACTGCTTAACGCGGTGACGCTGCAAGAAATGATGGCTAATCTGGAGCAGGTGTTGGCGGAGTATTTTGCAACCGATTTTGTTGAAGTGCGCGTCATTCAAGCGTGTGCTGATGAGACGATAGCGCATTGGTTTATTGCCCCTGACAGCGAAGACATTAAACCATTCATGAAAGAACTGGCGTGTAAACAAACCAAATGCGCCCGCCCGACCCTCGCGCAAGCCAAAATTCTATTTGGTGACTCAGCAATGGAGGTCAATTCCGGTGCAATAGTCCCGCTGACCGTGGGTGATTCGGCAGGTATTTTGGCGATTGGCAGCCGTGAACAAGGGCGGTTTCATTACAGCATGGGGCAGTTATTTTTAACGCAAATCGGGGAAATTGTTGAAGCCCGCTTGTTTTCTTTGTTGCGGTAACGTTGATGAACCCCAAGGCAAAGCAGCAACTGAGCGATTTTTTTCAGCAACTGGAAGTGGAAAGACGCGCTTCACCGCACACTATCAAAAGTTATCAGTTTGATATGAATCATTTAATGACCTATTGCGCGACCAAGAACATAGACAAATGGGCGAACATCCAACAAAGCGATATACGCACTCACATCGCCAACCGTCATCGGCAAGGCATCAGCAGCACAAGTTTACACCGTGAATTATCGGCAATTCGCAGTTTTTATCGGTATTTATTAAAAAACCAATGGGTGACAGCCAATCCAGCTCAGTACGTTAAAGGCCCGAAACAAGCGCGTAGATTGCCGAAAACACTGGATGTGGATCAAATGACAGGTTTATTAGAGGCAGGCACGAGTTCAGATTTAGAAATCCGCGATGTGGCGATGTTTGAATTATTTTATTCATCGGGTTTACGCTTGAGTGAACTGGTCGATTTGGATTTAAAAGACTTGGATTTAGTCGATAAATCGTTGCGGGTGCGCTCAGGTAAAGGCGGAAAAGCACGCATATTGCCCGTTGGCAGTAAAGCCATTACCGCTATTAAGCTCTGGTTGCTGCAACGTAAAACCGTCGCTATCGGTGAAACAGCGGTGTTTACCTCTAATCGGGGGACACGCTTAGGACAGCGCAGTATTGAATTACGGCTGGAACGCTGGTGCAAGACAAAAGGCATTACCGAGCGCGTCTATCCGCATAAACTCAGGCATTCATTCGCCAGTCATTTATTAGAAGCCAGTCAGGATTTAAGCGCGATACAGGAATTGTTAGGGCATAGCAGTTTATCAACCACGCAAATTTATACCCATTTGAATTTTCAACATTTGGCTGCGGTGTATGATAAAGCGCATCCGCGTGCTAAGAAGCAAACGCCAAAGCAAAAGCCGTAGAGCGGGCAAAAATCGCGCCCACTCTACGGCTTTGTGGATAAGCTATCGCTTCATCGAATCAAAAAATTCAGCGTTAGTTTTAAAGTCTTTCAGTTTGCCAATCAGGAATTCTGATGCCGCTGTTTCGTCCATGGGTTGCAGGATTTTGCGCAGTATCCACGTTTTTTGCAGCGTATCGGGATCAACCAGATATTCTTCACGACGTGTGCCAGAACGGTTGATGTTAATCGCAGGATAAATACGTTTTTCAGCGATTTTTCTATCCAAATGCAGCTCCATGTTGCCAGTGCCTTTGAATTCTTCGTAAATCACTTCGTCCATGCGTGAGCCAGTATCGACTAATGCCGTGGCGATA
This sequence comes from Methylococcales bacterium, assembly GCA_030693155.1. Classification (GTDB taxonomy): domain Bacteria; phylum Pseudomonadota; class Gammaproteobacteria; order Methylococcales; family Methylomonadaceae; genus UBA4132. The sequence continues at coordinate 4,773 of JAUYBJ010000191.1, read as the reverse complement.
ATGGTTAAACTGCCGCCTTCTTCGATGTTTCTTGCCGCACCAAAAAAGCGTTTGGGTTTTTCCAGCGCGTTGGCATCAACACCACCTGTCAGAATTTTGCCTGATGACGGCACAACGGTGTTGTAGGCTCTGGCTAAACGGGTGATGGAGTCTAATAAAATCACTACGTCGTGTTTGTGTTCGACTAAACGGCGGGCTTTTTCGATAACCATTTCCGCGACTTGGACGTGACGGGTGGCGGGTTCATCAAAGGTGCTGGAAATAACTTCGCCGCGTACACAGCGTTCCATTTCGGTGACTTCTTCAGGACGTTCGTCGATGAGCAAGACGATTAAATAACATTCAGGATTTTTGTCGGCAATCGCTTGTGCCAAAGCCTGCATAATCATGGTTTTACCCGCTTTTGGCGGCGACACGATTAAACCACGTTGACCTTTACCAATCGGGGCGATTAAGTCGATGATACGACCTGTTAAATCTTCGCTGGTGCCGTTGCCTTGTTCAAGCACAAAACGTTGTTTGGCAAATAATGGGGTGAGGTTGGAAAAGGTGATTTTGTTTTTGGTATTTTCAGGGGGTTCAAAGTTGATTTGATCGACTTTGAGCATCGCAAAATAACGCTCGTTATCTTTAGGCGGTCTGATTTTGCCGCTGATGGTATCGCCTGTTTTTAATGAAAAACGTCTGATTTGACTGGGTGAAACATATATATCGTCTGGGCCTGCTAGATAAGAACACCCTGGCGTTCGCAAAAAACCAAAACCATCTTGTAAAATTTCCAGTACCCCATCGCCGTAAATATCATCCCCTGCTTTTGCCTGTTTTTTCAGGATGGCAAAAATAAGGTCTTGTTTGCGTGATCGGGCCACATTTTCAAGTCCAAGGGACTCGGCTATTTCAATAACTTCACTGATTTGTTTTAGTTTTAACTCGGTTAGATTCATAAAAAAGAGTGCTCAAAGATAAGTGATTACAGTGTGATACCGTAATAACAGGGATAGAATTTGGAATTCAGGGATGAAAGTATTATCGGACGATAGATTGAGTGCGCAGAGTGTGCGCTGGAGCAAGTATAACGTAAAGCACTTGAGTCCGTCCAACTTTTGTGACGAACTCAAGGTTGCAGGCTTACAGATTGCTGTCGATAAACTGAACTAACTGACCTTTGGGTAACGCGCCTACTTTCGTGGCATCCACTTCACCGCCTTTAAAAATCATCAGTGTTGGAATGCCGCGCACACCATAACGTTGTGGTGTTTGTGGATTCTCATCAATATTAATTTTAACAATGGTTAATTTGCCTTTATATTCAGCGGCAAGTTCATCCAATAAAGGGGCAATCATTTTGCAAGGGCCACACCATTCTGCCCAATAATCCACTAATACAGGACCTTCCGCTTTAAGAACCAGTTGTTCAAAATCACCATCAGTTGCATAAATTACGTCACTCACTTTATTTCTCCGTTGCTTAAAAGCTTAAAACTATAGGAGGGATAAGGGGTATCAGTCAATCAATTTCAATCATAGCCGTTTTTGCGTTATCCTATACGCTATGAATACGACCCATTTAACTCAAACACGCTTTAGCAATCTCGAATTGTCTGACATCATCCTGCAAGGCTTGACCGACGCGGGCTTTACGCACTGTACGCCGATACAGGACAGAGCCTTGCCTATTTTGCTGCGTGATAAAGACATGGCAGGGCAGGCGCAAACAGGCACAGGCAAAACCGCAACGTTTTTACTGGCAACGTTTCAGCGGTTAATTAATGATGAAAGCGAAAAAATTAACAACCCTCGCGCTATTATTATTGCCCCAACGCGCGAACTCGCCATTCAAATTCACAAAGACGCAGTGGCACTCAGTAAGCACCTAACGCTGAAATTCGCGCTGATTTACGGGGGCACTGATTACCAGAAGCAATTGGATAAAATAAAATCCAATGTTGATATTATTATCGGCACACCCGGTCGTATTATTGATTTTTATCGCCAAAATGCGTTCACGCTGGATAACATCCAAGTGATGGTCATGGATGAAGCCGACCGTATGTTCGATTTGGGTTTTATCAAAGATATTCGGTTTTTATTGCGCCGTATGCCCGAAGCGGACAAACGCTTGAATATGCTGTTTTCGGCAACGCTATCTTATAAAGTGACAGAACTGGCTTACGAACACATGAATAACCCCGTGTTGATTCGTATTGAAAGCGAGGAAGTCACCTCTAAAGCCATTGAGCAATACGCATTCTGCCCAGCCAATGAGCAAAAAATTCCACTGTTAGTCGGCATTTTGAATCAATACCAACCGCAACGCAGCATTATTTTTGTCAATACCAAACGCTGTGCGGAATTGCTGGAAGACACACTGAACGCCAATGGCTACAAAACCGCCGCGCTCAGTGGTGACGTGCCGCAAGACAAACGCCAGCGCATCCTCAACGATTTTCAGGAAAACAACATCACACTACTGATTGCCACCGACGTAGCCGCCAGAGGCTTGCATATTGCCGACGTGTCGCACGTTTTTAACTACGATTTGCCGCAAGATGTAGAAGATTATGTACATAGAATCGGACGCACCGCGCGGTTTGGTGCCAGTGGTGTCGCAATCAGTTTTATTTGTGAAGAATACGCTTATTCCATGCCCGATATTGAAACGTATACCGAGCAGAAAATAGCCATTAAGCCGATTACTAAAGACCTGTTAGCATATATTATCATCCCTGCAAAAAGACCGCCCAAGCCCAGAACCACTCACCCCAGCAAACGCACGGACGGCAATAAACCGCGCAAGCCAAAACCTACAACCCGACCATCAACGCCCGAAAATCCTCAATAGCGGGATAATCGTTGATTATGCGTCGCGCTTGCTGTGTGTCAGGTTTACTCACAGCAAGCAAATGACCGATACCGAATTGTTTAGCCGCATTCAACACCGCCAGCGAATCATCCACTAACAACGTCGATGCTTTGGTAAACGTATGTTGCTGTTCTAATCGTTGCCAAAACTCAGGGTGTTCTTTCGCAAATCCCACATCATGCGAACTGATAATGTCATCGAAAAACGTGTGTAAACAGGTTTTTTCCATTTTCAAATTCAAGCTGTCACGATGGGCATTCGTCACCAATAGCACTTTTTTCGGCGATTGCTGAATCTTGGTTAAAAACTCGGTAACGTGCGGCAACACTGCAATCAGTCCCGAAATTTCCGCCTTCAAACCCGCAATATCCAGCTCTAACACCTCGCTCCAATAATCCAGACAATACCATTCCAGCTTACCTTCCATGCGTTTAAAGCGCGGCTCTAGCTGTTGTTTTGCCTCCGTTATCGACAAATTGTGCAGTTCGGCAAACTTCAATGGCACAAACTCTTTCCAGAAATGATTATCAAAATTCAAATCCAGCAATGTGCCGTCCATATCCAATAAAACGGTGTTGATTTTTTTCCAGTCAATCATGATTAAGTGCGTTATAGTGAGCAAAAAACAACTGATTACCATAGCACAATGTCTACGAAACCGACCATTCTCAACAAGAAAACCATCGCCACCAGCCGCCTGTTTCGCATTGAATCTCTGGAGATCGAATTCAGCAACGGTGTACAGCGCAACTATGAACGTCTGGCGCGTGGGCATTCCAACGGCGCGGTGCTGGTTGTGCCATTATTGGACGATGAAACCGTGCTATTAATTCGCGAATATTCCGCAGGCGTACACCGCTACGAACTGGGCTTACCAAAAGGCAAAGTCGATGCAGGCGAAACCTTTTTAGAAGCGGCGAATCGGGAACTCAAAGAGGAAGTCGGCTATGGCGCAAATCAGTTACATCACCTCAGCACCTTCTCCCTCGCCCCGTCTTATCTGGAACACACCACCGAAATTATCGTTGCGCAGGATTTATACCCAGAAAGATTATTAGGCGATGAACCCGAAGAACTGGAAGTGGTGGAATGGAAATTGAGCGACATTAACGCGCTGTTAATGACAGGCGAATGCACCGAAGCGAGGTCGATAGCGGCGTTGTTTATGACGATGGAGTATTTAAAGACTCTGCATGACGTTGAAAATTAGCTGAGACAATAAGATGACGGTACAAAAAGCAAAACGCAGCAATCCGAAAGCGCAAAAGACAGGCACTGAGACCGATTCAAGTGCTTACGAATTACAAATGGCGAAACTTGGAAACTGCGAACAATGTTTATTCTGGAATGTCGATAAATGCGAACGGGGATTAACGCGCATCGTTACCGTAGTCTGTAATGATTTTAAACACTGGCGTTCGGATGAGCGCAATTGGTAGGTGAGCATTGCCCACCACATATCTACCAGCCTAAACCATTGCAGGTGTAATCATTGCGGTATAAGAACTGCATCCTTTCCATTAGGAGAATAAACCCGTTGATAATTTCGCCAACGACCATCTTCATAGACACTTGTTACGGATCTTTGATTATTGATGTATCTTTCATAAGCCGCTTTTTGTTGTGCTTTTCTTGCATCAAGTGCGTCTAGTTCCTCCCATAGTGCCATTCGTTCTTGCCGTTGCTTCTCCTTCTGAATCACTCTTCTCACTCGTTCTGGCGTAGCACCTTCTATCGTGGGATTATCCAGTAAATACTGTTCTGAACCTGATATAGCTAACCGCTAATAAAATGATTACAAAACCGTTCGTGGTGAGCTTGTCGAACCACGCTCACACCATTCGACAAGTTCATGACAGGCTTCGACAGGCTCAGTGCGAACGTTATCATTTTATTGTGCGTTAGCTCTA
>JAUYBJ010000198.1 GCA_030693155.1 Methylococcales bacterium | reverse complement strand
TGCCAAAGCGGCACGCAGTGCCATGGTCGGCGTTGTCGAAGGCGGCACCGCCTCACGAGTGCATGGCGCATTCCACGATGCCGACGGTAAACCGCTCACCATCGGCGGCAAAACAGGCACAGGCGATCACCGCAAAGAAATATGGGGTGCAGGCGGACGCTTAATCGAATCCAAATTTATCAGCCGCGCCGCCGTGTTTACCTTCTTCATCGGCGACCGGTTTTTCGGAGTCATCACCGCCTATGTAGAAGGCGAAAACGCAGGCAACTACCACTTCACCAGCTCCCTGCCCGTGCAGATATTAAGGTCTCTCGCCCCCACCTTAGAACCATTAATAAAATCAACACCTGATAATGAAGTGGTCGTGTTGCCTAGCTCAATAGTGGTTAAGCAGACGAAAGTGCTTTAGTTGGCTAGGATGCCGAGAGATAAAACCTGTCCATTACCCACAACTAACAGTAGTTTAAAATTAGGCAAGTAAAAACTAAGCAGAGAAGAAAAGACTATTAACTGGGCAGCAGAAGAATTTGGGCAGTGTTGCGATGGCTGGGCTTCGTACCTCAGCCCATCCTATCGCGCTGATAGATTGATGTTAAGCAAGCGTGTCCACAAAAACGACACAAGCTATTAGCTAGCAGTTGTACTTTTTAAAGTTTTCAGCCTGTTCAAATATTTCCTTAAATATTTCATCTTTAGGCACAGGCGGATAACCGTATTTAGCAAGAATTAAGATTAAATCTACTTTTAACTCTGCTTTAATATCATCACGGTGCGACCAATCAGTATATCTAGCCTTATCCTCTATTATTTTTTTAACTTCTTTTGATAGCTCTATAATCCTGTCATGGGAATATTCAAACTGGTATTTTTCAGAAATCGCTTTAAGAATGTCATAAAATGCCTTTTCTTCAAAATCAATGCCTAAATCAATAAAAGAATTCCGTTCTTTTTTTAATTCTTCAAACAGCATGGTAAACTGTTCCGCCACGTCATTTAATACGTCATTAGCAAAAGCGGTGTCCTCTTCTCTTTCATTATAGATGTCTACCAATTTTTTGAGTTTCTTGGAAAAATCAACGCCCTTTATTCGGTTGGTTTTTTTAAATTCAGCAATGGCTTTAGATAATAGTTTTTCGAGTAATTTTATTTTAGTATTCGGCAATTTTATACTATTTATCTTTTCCATATATTCATCACTAAAAATATCCACATTCTGGGCTGGATCATTTTTATCGAGCTTGAATACGTCCTCTATACCTTCACTTATCAAGGCTTCCTCAATCATTTTTCTAACGACTTCATTCATTTGTGCCGAATCGGGAGCATCGCCTTTAGTGAGCTTGTGAATAATAGCCCGTATTGCTGAATAGTAATGAATAATATCTCGTTCTTTCTCTGTAATATCTTCACTAGAACAACATAAGCTATAAGCAGAACGCAGTTTTTTAGTGAGTACCATAAAGCGGTTTTCGGTCTCTTTGGTAAGCTGTGCATACTCGGCGGCTCGGTTTAAACAATTCAGTTGTTCTAAAGATGAACCTGTAAAATAAAGCAAACTATCAAATTTGTGGAATAATTTTGCCAATAAATCCAATTGGTCTTTTACAATCACAATCGCCTTATCACTGTCTTCAAAATTATTACTACCTCCACCAGTACCATATTTTGCCAGTGCGGTATTCATATTGCTTTTAATGCCAATATAATCTACTACTAGCCCCGTTTCTTTGCCTTCATAGACTCTATTGACTCGTGAGATAGTTTGAATCAATGAATGCCGTTGAATGGGCTTATCAATATAAATCGCGTCAAGGAATGGAACATCAAAACCCGTGAGCCACATATCCACCACGATAGCGATTTTAAAATTGGATTTTTCATTTTTGAATTGCCTGTCCAATTCCTTACGGCTTTCTTTTGTGCCTAATAAATCATACAACTCTTTTTCATCGTCCTTGTGCCGCGTCATAACCATTTTGATTTTTTCAATGGGTTTGACTTCTTTCTTCTCTTTGTCGGTCAGTTGCGTGTCTTCGCTGGCTTCTCGTATTTCTGCCCACTCTGGGCGTAAGGCAATAATTTCTTTATATAAGCCGTAAGCAATCGGGCGACTGGATGAAACAAACATCACTTTTCCCTTTACGCTTGCCCCCTCTTCCATTCTTTTTTCATAATGCTCTACAAAATCCTGAGCGACTAACTGTAACCGCTTCGGGTCGCCTAAAATGATTTCCATTTGAGTGGTGGCTTTCTTGCTCTCTTCAATCTGATAATCGTTCGTGCCGTCTTCGGCACATTTTTGATAGTAGTCTTCAATTTCTTTCAGCTTGGCATCATTCAATAAAACCTTTGAAGCTCTGCCCTCATAAATAATTCTTACCGTGATTTTATCGTGTACCGCTTCTTTCATAGTGTAAGCATCCACCACTTCCCCAAACACCGCCAGTGTTCCGTCAATCGGCGTACCTGTAAAACCAACATAAGTGGCGTTTGGTAAAGAGTCATACAAATATTTAGCAAAACCGTACTTTTTTTCTACGCCTTGGGCAGTTATTTTTATAGTTTGGTCACGATTGATTTGTGAGCGGTGGGCTTCATCTGAAATACAGATCACATTTGCCCTATCGGTCAATAAATCGGTGGCTTCGGTGAATTTGTGAATCGTGGTTAAGAAAACGCCGCCACTTTTGCGGTTTTGCAGATAGGTCTTTAAATCATCACGGCTTTCTACACAGATAACGGTATCATCGCCAATAAAGCCTTTTGCGTTGGTGAATTGTGCTGATAATTGGTCGTCAAGGTCCGTGCGGTCGGTAATGAGTACAATGGTCGGGCTTTGGAAGTGTACGCTACGCATTAACAAGCGGGTCAGGTACAGCATCGTGAAACTTTTCCCGCACCCTGTCGCCCCAAAATAAGTACCACCTTTACCGCTCCCGTGCGGTTTCATGTTCTGCTTGATACTTTCAAACAGCTTGATACCCGCATAATATTGAGGATAACGGGGGACTATTTTTTCTTCTTTGCTGGAAGTATCAGGAAAATAAACAAAGTGGTGGATAACATCCAATAAACGGGCTTGATTAAACAAGCCTTTTATCAGGGTAAACAGTGAATCAATACCGTTTTTCTCTAAAGTTTCGTTGCCCTCTATTTTTCGCCACGCATAAAAAAAGTCATACGGGGCGAATAGTGAGCCTGATTTGTTGTTTACCCCGTCACTGATAATGCAAACAGCGTTGTATTTGAATAGTTCGGGTATGTCTCGGCGGTAGCGTACTGTGAGCTGGGTATAAGCGTCTTTAATCGTGGTGTTTTCTTTGATAGCACTTTTAAACTCCAGCACGACTAAAGGTAAGCCGTTTATGTACACAATGCCATCGGGTATGCGTTTTTCATAGCCCTGTATTTCCAGTTGATTGACGATTTTAAACAGGTTGTTGTCTAGGGTGTCAAAATCGAGCAACTGAATGAATAAATCCTTTTTACTGCGGTCTTCCCGTTTCATCACAAAACCATCAGATACCAGTTTCATAATGGCTTTGTTGCTGTCGTACAAAGCCGATGCGGGGAATAGTTCCAGTTTTCGGATAATGCTGGCTATCTCATTCAGGGTAATATCATCCTCTGAATACCGATTGAGTAAAAAAGTTTTTATATCATCACGAAGAAGCACATCACTGATTTCTTTGTGAAGGTGTGTGCCGTTCAGGTGCTGATAATTTTCAGCTTGAAATAATTCAATAACGGCGTTTTCTAAGGCTTCTTCTGTGAATTTCATGGTTTTTAATAAATTAAATAGAAACCCGTTTAGCGATTTCTATATCTTTGCGTAATAAATCATTAATTAAAACTTGTAGTTTATCGGTATTATCCGCGCATTTTTCTTTTAAATAAGCGGCAACATCACTATCTAATTTAACTACCACGTCCAGCGGTGCAATGTCCTGATAGGCTTGCATTTCAGTGTCAGTTAAAAGACCGCAACTGTGTAAATCGCTGGCGGTTTCATAAATGGTTTCTAATAAACGACTGGATTTAGTTTTTTTCATGGCTGATTTCCAAAAGTGTTTTATTTTCTTGTGCGGTAAAATAAGCAGCATAGGATGTGCTGAGGTACGAAGCGCATCATTTAAGTTATTCACCACCATCAATATTAAATTCCCCAGAACAACCCCAGTTATTTGAATAAATCCCCAATTCAACAAACTTATGAAAACTTGAATAACGCCAATCAGCAACTTGTTTTACCCAGCCATGTTTAACTGGATTCCAGTGGATATAATCCACATGATTATTATAATCAGTTTGGTCACTAATCAAATGCGCCCAAAATCGCCGTTGCCATATTCCACGCTCCCGCCGTTTACCGCGACTTCTTGAAACACGCTCACCTTTATCAATAGCACGCGAAAAATTCCCTTTAAGTAAATTCCAGCGCATAGAATAATCGGCATCATCAGATGGTAATGTCCAAATACAATGTAAATGGTCAGGCATTATAACCACAGCATTAATATCAAAAGGTTTTCGTTCTTTAACATAGCGAAAAGCGGCTCTTAATGATTCAACCTTTTCAACCAGCAAATTATTATTATGACGTTCAGCGAGATTCACCGTAAAAAACCAAGTCGAATTTGGTATGTAAAAACGCCGATAATTTGTCATTGGGTTATTTCCGATATTTTATCAGTAGGTCAATAATAGGATGTGCCGACGATAGGAGGCGCATCATTTGCGTTTATTGTCTCGAATGATGCGCTTCGTACCTCAGCACATCCTATGCCCATCTTATCGCGTTATGCCCATCTTATCGCGTTTCTGTGAATTTCATATTAATTAATTGTTGCTATTTTTGAAAGTAAAATATTTTTTAAATCAATTAGTTTTCTATTTTGAGAAAATGTTAATTCTTTATGATTTTCTATTGGTACAGATATTTTTGAAAAATAATTTTGGGTATTAGTTTCTGGAACAATTAAAGGTAATGTTGAAAAAGATTTATGAGTTAAATCTAGTTGTGCAGAACCTGATGCAAGTTCAATCATAGAATAACAGGTACTTTCTTTTTTTAAGAACCAGAATAAATAATCTTTATTAAGTAATAATTTGTTGGGTGTTATCTTAAAACAGTTATTGTAAATAACTCCTTTTTTATTTCTAAACACTAGCCCGACTTGTCCAGTTCTAGTAATAATTATATCTTCTTCTTTTGCAATGTTTTTTTCAGAAACCGATTCATCAATAAAAATTGTCTGCGTATCATTAATTAAATCTGTAATTCTTAATAAAGGAATACCTTTATCCTTTATTAAATGATTAGTTGTTGCATTAATAACTAATCCTTGACTCAAACTTACATAATTACCTATGGGGTCATAACTCCACCCTTTCGGTATTTCATTATCAAACTCCTTATTAAACTCCATTTCCCCGCCGTTTGATTTATACGGATTTCCGTTTTCATCAGGAAACTCAAAATCAACAAACCACCGCTTATAAATCGCCTGTGCGGTTTCTTCCAGTTTTTGAATAAGGCGGTTATTGAGATTTATTCTATCGACAATCACATTGTATTCTTTGACAATTTCCCTTTGTTTTTCGATAGATGGCACTGGGATAGTTGTATCACAAAGCTCTTCCCAGTCAAACCCTCCACGAATAGCACTATCACATTTAAAAACCGCATACCTGTCAAACTCTGCTCTTCTAAACCACATCATCAAATATTCTGGATGAAGTTCATTTGGATTATTTACCTCAAACACAGTATAGGCAGGAGATACTATAATAGGCTCATCATCATTTTTTAAAACAACAGGCAATTTATAGACTCGAATAACTGACATAAAATCACAAGCAAACTGCCATTTACTCATAATTTTATATACTTACATATCTGTGCCGACAATATTTGAAGTAGTTTCTCTAAATTCTTTGGTCATACTTAGACCTAATAATTTTTCTACCTTTAAGTCAGTATTTCTATTCTCAACCTTATGGATAAAATCGCCTAACCGCTTATAACTGGATTTCATAATTTAATTCTTTAAAAACAGTGAGTAAGTCATTTTTAGATTTTTCTTCGGCTTTCAGTAATTCAGAAAACTCTTTTTGTAACTCCAGCATTTTTTCATCAAAATCTATATTTTCATCCCGATTTATAAATTCAATGTATTTACTCGGTACTAAAGAAAAATCTTTTTTCTCCACTTCTTCAAGCGTAGCACTGTAACAAAACTCGGCGGTGTCCTGATAAGTGTTATCAAAATTGCTTTGTTGCCAGTTGTGATAAGTTTCACTGACTGTTTTAATATCTTCTTCTGAAAACTGCATGAATTTCTTTTCAAACGGTATGCCCATTTGCCTTAAATCCATAAACAGGATTTCCTTTGCACGGTTGCGATATTTTTTTAACTTGCCGTTTAATTCTATGGTGCGGGCTTTTTTGTTTTTATTCAAAATCCACAAGGTAACGCTTATATCGGTGGTATAAAACAAATTTCGTGGCAATACCAAAATAGCCTCGACTAGATTGTTTTCAATCAATTTGCGACGAATTTTGTATTCATCCCCGCCGCCACTTAATGCCCCATTCGCCAATAAAAAACCTGCTACGCCATTTTCTGACAGCTTAGAGACGATATTCAGTATCCACGCATAATTAGCATTGCCTGTAGGCGGTACTTCGTAACCACTCCAGCGCGGATCGTCTTTGAGTTCATTTTCTGCTCGCCATTGTTTTTGATTAAACGGCGGATTTGCCATGATGTAATCGGCTTTCAGGTCTTGGTGTTGGTCTTTGAAAAATGTGTTTTCCGCCATATCCCCCAAGTTGGCAGAAATTCCCCTGATAGCAAGATTCATTTTTGCCAGTTTGTAGGTGGTGGCGGTGTATTCCTGCCCGTAAATAGAAATATCTTTGGTATTGCCGTGATGGGCTGAAATGAATTTGACTGACTGCACAAACATACCGCCTGAGCCACAAGCGGGGTCGTAGATTTTGCCTTTATACGGCTCTAACATTTCCGCAATCAAGTTGACAATGCTTTTAGGCGTGTAAAATTCGCCTTTGCCCTTGCCTTCGGCTAAGGCAAACTTGCTTAAAAAGTATTCGTACACCCTGCCGACAATATCCTGCTGTTTGTCGTGTAGCGTGTTGATATTGTTGATGGTGTCCAGCAAAGAAGCGAGTTTGCTTATATCCAGATTTAGGCGTGAATAGTAGTTATCAGGCAATGCACCTTTTAGGGCGGGGTTGTTCTTCTCAACGGTAAACAAGGCGGTATCAATTTTCAGGGCAATGTCTTCTTGCTTGGCGTGGTCAATCAAATAACTCCAGCGTGAAATTTCAGGCAGGTAAAACACGTTTTTCATGGTGTAAAACTCCACCATGTCGGTATATTTTTCTTTGCCTTCGGCAATGAGTTCTTGCCTACGCTCTTCAAACTTATCACTGGCAAACTTTAAAAATATCAGCCCTAAAACAACGTGCTTATATTCAGACGACTCAACAGAACCACGCAATTTATTGGCTGAATCCCATAGGGTTTCTTCAATGCTGATTTGTTTTTTGGGTTTTGGTGCTTTTGCCATTGGGTAGGATTATTTTTTAAGGGTGTGGGAAATACACGATAGGATGAGCTTCCTTCGTCAGTCGATTCTATTGTACTTTGTCACGACTGTGTCGTGTGTAAGATTGTCGCATCGTGTACTTTTTTAGCGGTTTGCTTGTTATAATGCGCGTTGTTTTGTAATTGTAGCCATTCTGGTCGAGAGATTTCATGATTCAAGGTAGTATCGTAGCGTTAGTAACACCGATGGATGAAAGCGGTGCAGTCGATTTTAAACGACTGGAATCGTTAGTCGCTTTTCATATTGAACAAGGCACGGATGCACTGGTTGCGGTAGGCACAACAGGCGAATCTGCTACGCTGGATGAGGCTGAACACTGCATGGTGATTAAAGCGGTGGTGGATTATGTGGACGGTAAAATTCCTGTGATTGCGGGCAGCGGTGCAAATTCCACTACCGAAGCCATTAACCTCACGCAAAAAGCCAAACACGCGGGCGCGGATGCCTGTTTGATTGTTACGCCTTATTACAATAAACCCACGCAGGAAGGGCTGTATTTACATCATAAAGCCATTGCCGAAGCGGTGGATATTCCACAGATTTTATACAATGTTCCCGGGCGTACTGCGTGTGATATGTTGCCTGAGACTGTCGGGCGTTTATCTCACATCACCAATATTGTCGGCGTAAAAGAAGCTACGGGTGATTTATCGCGCATTCAACAAATCCGTGATTTAACGGGTGATGATTTCGCGTTGTATACGGGCGATGATGCCACCAGTCGCGAGTTTTGTTTATTAGGCGGCAATGGCTCGATAACTGTGACAGGCAATGTTGCACCGCGCTTGGTTCACCAGATGATTATGGCGGCAATGGCGGGTGATAATGACACTGCGTTGGCGATTGATAATAAGTTAATGGCGTTACATAAAAATCTGTTTATTCAGTCCAATCCTATCCCTGTGAAATGGGCGGTTGCTGAAATGGGCTTGATGGCTAAAGGTATTCGTTTGCCGCTGACATGGTTGACGGATGATTGTTTTGAAGCGGTGCGTGATGCCATGCGCCAAGCAGAAGTGATTCAATGAAACACAAATCCCTAATTTCACTTTGTAGTGCGGCTGTACTGTTTAATTTATCAGCCTGTACCACTATTAAAGAAGCCTTTCCTGACAAGGAAAAAGACTATCAGTTCACTACCGAAATTCCCAAGCTGATTATTCCCGCTGATTTAGCCAACGGCAGCACGCTACCCTCATCCGCTAACAGCAGCGCACGCACTCAGAATACCGATAGCACCACAACCGCCAGTGAAGAAGCTGACAAAAAACCAGCTGAAGAATCCACTGCCGCCGCCGATAACACCGCCGAAGAACAACCTTTAATAGATCCGAAGTCTATTACCGTAGACTTACTGGAATCCAGTAATAAAATCGGTTACTTACGCATGAATGTGCCTTTTACGACGGCGTGGCGTGTGGTCAGCAAAGGCTTGAGTCGCAAATCAATTGAAGTCAGTGAGCGCAATCAAGCTGATAAAATCTTCACCGTACAGTATGACCCCGATGAGAAGCCTATAGAAGACAGCTCTTATCTGGATGAAATCAATTTTATGCTGCACGGCTTTCAGGGCAACGATAAAGAATACAAACTCAAGTTAGTTGAAACCAATCAGCAAACCGATGTGGTGATTCTTGATGAAGAGCAGAAACCAACGTCTGATGAGGGTGGTTTAAAATTACTGAAAGTATTGCAACAAAGCATTAAAGCGAATTTAAAATAACGCATCGCTTGGGTTAGTCAGCGTAACCCACAATCACACGACCGCTAGTCGGGTTACGCTGCACTAACCCGACCTACATTGACTGTTTTCTCATCATGCTAAAAATCTCTGGTAGCTCTGCTTTATCCGACTTTCGTATCAACAATCTATTGGTTTCCCTGCAAGCGATAGAGCCATCTATTACCGCTGTGACTGCGCGGTTTATGCACTTTGTCGGCATTGAACACGATTTAAACGACGATCAATTAACCATACTCAAGCAGTTGCTCGCTTATGGTGGCGACCGTATCGACGGCGAAACGCAAGGCGAAACACTGTTAGTCGTGCCGCGCTCAGGCACAATTTCACCGTGGTCAAGTAAAGCCACCGAAATTGCGCAACGTTGCGGCTTGTCCAGCGTGAAACGACTGGAACGCGGTATTGAATACATGCTCACCGCCAGCAGTGAATTATCAGAAGACAGCAAACACACACTAGCCGCATTGCTGCATGACCGTATGACGCAAACGGTTATCTATGACGCGAGCCAGTTAGATTTATTTGCCGAACACACGCCCGCACCGTTACAAACCGTTGCTATTATCGAGCAAGGACAAGACGCACTCATTAAAGCCAATGCTGAACTGGGCATGGCATTATCAGACGATGAAATCACTTATCTGGTGGACAGTTTTCAAGCTCTGGGCAGAAACCCATCCGATGTGGAATTGATGATGTTTGCACAAGCCAATTCCGAACATTGCCGCCATAAAATTTTTAATGCCAACTGGACAATAGACGGCGTAGAACAAGCGCACACGCTGTTTGGCATGATCCGCAACACCGCCCAACAAAGCCCTGCGGACATTTTATCAGCGTATAGCGATAACTCGTCGGTGATTGAAGGCTCACACGCTAAAGTATTTATTCGCAACGCAAAAACGGGCGAATACCGCTACACAGAAGAACACGCGCATTTGTTGATGAAAGTCGAAACCCACAATCACCCAACTGCCATTTCACCATTTTCAGGTGCGGCGACGGGTTCAGGCGGGGAAATTCGTGATGAAGGCGCGACAGGTCGCGGCTCGTCAACCAAAGCAGGTTTAACAGGTTTTTCGGTGTCGCATTTAAAAATCCCTGATTTTGCGCAACCGTGGGAACAAGACAACGGCAAACCTGAGCGTATTGCCTCTGCCTTAGACATCATGCTGGCAGGCCCTTTAGGTGGCGCGGCGTTTAATAATGAATTTGGTCGTCCTAATTTAGCGGGTTATTTTCGCAGTTTTGAACAGCCCGTGTTAGGCACTGATAACGCCTATCGCGGCTATCACAAACCGATTATGTTAGCAGGCGGCATGGGCAATATTCGCCCTATGCTGGTGGAAAAACAAAAAATTCCTGCTGGTTCTTTGATTATTATTTTAGGCGGCCCTGCCATGTTGATTGGTTTGGGCGGCGGTGCGGCTTCGTCGCAAGCCTCAGGCGCAAGCTCAGAATCACTGGATTTTGCCTCCGTACAACGTGAAAATCCTGAAATGCAACGGCGTTGTCAAGAAGTGATTAATCACTGTAACTCGCTAGGACACGACACGCCGATTATCTCCATCCATGATATAGGCGCGGGCGGTTTATCAAACGCCGTACCTGAAATTATTCATGATTGCGATAAAGGCGGACGCTTTGAATTACGCAAGGTTAATAATGACGACATTGGTATGTCGCCGATGCAAATCTGGTGTAACGAAGCGCAAGAACGTTATGTGATTGCTATTAAGCCAGAATCGCTTCCGTTATTTACTGAATTTTGTGAGCGTGAACATTGCTTGTTTGCCGTCATTGGCGAAGCAACTGATGAAGAACATTTAACGCTAACTGATAGTTTATTAGGCGATAAACCTGTTGATATTCCGATGTCGGTATTATTTGGCAAGCCACCGAAAATGCACCGTAACGTTACCCATAGCCAACCTGC
This sequence comes from Methylococcales bacterium, assembly GCA_030693155.1. Taxonomy (GTDB): domain Bacteria; phylum Pseudomonadota; class Gammaproteobacteria; order Methylococcales; family Methylomonadaceae; genus UBA4132. The sequence continues at coordinate 25,194 of JAUYBJ010000198.1, read as the reverse complement.
GCTTGCTGGTTTGGATTTTAGCGGCGTGACGCTTGCCGATGCCGTGCAACGGGTACTGTCATTTCCAGCGGTCGCTGATAAAAGTTTTTTGATTCATATCGGCGACCGTTCCGTAACAGGCTTAGTTGCACGCGACCAACTCGTTGGCCCGTGGCAAGTGCCAGTTGCTGATGTTGCGGTCACTGCCTCAGGCTTTCACGCGCTGACGGGTGAAGCCATGGCAATGGGTGAACGCACCCCGATTGCAGTCATCAACGCGCCCGCCTCAGGACGTATGGCAATCGCCGAAGCCATTACCAACATTGCCGCCGCGCGGATTGATTCGTTGAAAAAAATCAAAATGTCTGCCAACTGGATGGCGGCAGCAGGTGCAGAAGGTGAAGATGCCGCGTTATTTGATACCGTTAAAACGGTCGGCATGGAACTCTGCCCTGCCCTCGGCATCGCTATTCCCGTCGGCAAAGATTCTTTGTCCATGCAAACCCGCTGGCAGGATGACAAGGGCGATAAAACCATGACTTCACCGTTGTCGTTGATTATTACCGCGTTCGCGCCTGTGCTGGATGTCAGTAAAACCCTCACGCCACAATTACGCGCCGTTGATAACAGCGTATTGATGTTAATCGACTTGGGCGCGGGTAAAAATCGTTTAGGCGGTTCGGTACTGGCACAAGTGTATTCACAATTAGGCGATAACTGCCCTGATCTTGACCACGCTGAATTATTAAAAGCCTTTTTTGAAGCCATTCAAACCCTGAACAATCAAGACAAACTGCTGAGTTATCATGACCGTTCGGACGGTGGTTTATTCACTACCGTTGCGGAAATGATGTTTACGGGTAGAGTCGGCGCGAATCTTAACATCGATGTGTTAGGCACAGATGCCTTAGCCGCTTTGTTCAATGAAGAATTGGGCGCGGTTATCCAAGTTCGTGGCAGTGATGCGGATGATGTGGTTAAACTGTTAAAACACTTAGGTCTGGTCGATTGTATTTATGTCATCGGGCAGGTTATTGCTGAACAGCGCATCAATATTCACCACGCCGACGAGCTGATTTACTCTGCCAGCCGCGCCCAGCTGCAAACTATCTGGTCAGAAGTCAGTTACCGAATGCAGGCATTGCGGGACAACCCCGATTGTGCTAAACAACAATTTGACCGTATCAGCGATGATAACGACATCGGTTTACATACCAAACTGAGCTTTGATGTGCATAACGATGTCGCCGCGCCGTTTATTGTGCTGACACGCCCCAAAATTGCCATTTTGCGTGAGCAAGGCGTGAATGGTCATGTCGAAATGGCGGCAGCATTTGACCGTGCAGGGTTTACCAGTGTCGATGTGCATATCAGCGATATTATTCATGGTCGCGTCAGTTTGCACGACTTTACAGGGTTGGCTGCGTGTGGCGGTTTCTCTTACGGTGACGTACTCGGTGCAGGTGGCGGCTGGGCAAAATCCATTTTATTTAATGCCCGCGCACGCGATGAGTTTTCCGCATTCTTCCAACGCACCGATACCTTTGGTTTAGGCGTGTGTAACGGCTGTCAGATGATGTCGGGCTTAAAAGACATCATCACAGGCGCGGAGCATTGGCCGCGTTTTATGCGTAACACCTCTGAACAATTTGAAGCCCGCGTGACAATGGTGGAAGTACAAAAATCACCGTCGATATTATTTGCAGGCATGGAAGGTTCAAGAATGCCTGTCAGCATTGCGCACGGCGAAGGACGCGCGGTATTTGCAGGCAATCCGCAAGCGGCATTTGATGCACAAGCGATAGCGTTGTGTTATGTTGATAATTACGGTGCGTTGACTACTGATTTTCCAGCGAATCCCAATGGTTCACCATTTGGTATAACAGGCTTAACTACTAATGATGGACGCTTTACTATCATGATGCCGCACCCTGAACGCTGTTTTAGAACGGTACAGAATTCATGGCATCCCGATGAGTGGCGTGAATACGGCGTGTGGATGCGTTTATTTAGAAACGCCAGAGTATGGACGCAATAATTCCAACGGACAGGAGGAGCTTATTTAAGTTTTTAGTTTTCACTTGGAGTTGGCTTTGAATTTCCCTGATAAAAACACGATACTGCGGGTATCATTTTGGGCGGGTGTTGCGATTCTTTTTGCAGCACCTCTTGAGGTATTTCACTTATTGCTGGACTTGCTTCATACCTTGTATGAGTGGAGTGAAGCCACGTTAGATTTCATTATTGAAGTTATTTTTGACACTTCGCTTAAATCAACTCAAATAATTGTTTTTTATATTTTAATAGCGGCTATTTTCTATGGACTTTATCGGGCATGGCGAGACTTTCCTGACTTTTATAGCCAGAAAAAGCGGCAACTACGCACTTTTTTGTCGGATGAAATAGCTTATCTTTTGAGTTATTGGCACGAGTCAGGTATTAATAAAATCAAGTTGTTCGTTGCCGCTAGTGGGCTGTTCTTTTTGTTACTTATTTAAAAAATTTCTTGATCAAAAAAAAAGCCCTTTACAGGGCTTTTTTTATGGGCGGGATATTTTTACTTGAGAATATCAAGTATGGATTCCGCTAATTTTTTTTGTTCGGCCGTACCTTTTTTAAGCACCTCTTCAGCAATATCTCTGGCTGCTTGAGCATCACCCATATCAATATACGCTCTGGCTAAATCTAGTTTAGTTTCAAACTCATCCATATCGGTCAGTTCAGGAACACCAAAATTACCTTTCTGTCCATCTAATGCCGTTGCTGGCATATCAAGGTCAAAGTCGAAGTCAATATCGCTATTGGCAATATCAAAATCATCCAACTCTTTTGCTTCACCACTCTTTGCAGATAAATCAAAATCAAAGGATTCAAAGTCGTCTTTGGTATCTATCGCAGCAGCGACTGGCACAACATCAGCTACTTCGGGCTTGCTGTCCAGTGCAAAATCATCAAAATCAAAGGATTCAAAATCGTCTTTGGTGTCTATTGCAACAGCGACTGGCGCAACATCAGCTACTTCGGTTTTGCTGTCCAGTGCAAAGTCGTCAAAATCAAAGGATTCAAAGTCGTCTTTGGTGTCTATTGCAGCAGCGACTGGCGCAATATCGGCGGCTTCGGGCTTGCTGTCCAGTGCAAAACCATCAAAATCAAAGGATTCAAAATCGTCTTTGGTGTCTATTGCAACAGCGACTGGCGCAATATCGGCGGCTTCGGGCTTGCTGTCCAGTGCAAAGTCATCAAAATCAAACGATTCAAAATCATTTTTGCTATCTATTGCAGGCGCGACTGGTTCAATATCAGCAACCTCGGTTTTACTGTCCAGTGCAAAGTCATCAAAATCAAACGATTCAAAGTCGTCTTTGCTGTCTATTGCAGCAGCGACTGGAGCCGCATCGACTGCTTCGGTTTTGCTGTCGTCCACTGCAAAGTCATTAAAATCAAACGATTCAAAATCATCATTATTATCAAGTTGGGGTTCGGCACTATCTGTTAAATCAACTGATTCGAAGTCATCTTTGTTATCGTACTGTTTATCGACGACAACATTATTTTCAGCACTATTAAAGCCCGTCTCTTCTTTCGCTAAACTGGGTAGATCGCTTTCAAGAGCAGGGTCACTTGTTGCCTTCCCTACATTGCCTCCAGAAGAAAAAGAGATTGAATCAGGGCAAATTTCGCTACCCATTTCCACCACTTTTTCCCAAAAATCAGTGTCTCCTTTTTTGCCTTCTGAAACTAATTCGCCAACATAAACTTCAAAAGCATCTCTGTTTTCACTTGCATAAAAAAGCTCTAACAGTTTTAACTTGCACTCATCACGATTAGGCTGTTCCTTAATAGCATCCCGCATTAACTCTTCGGCTTGCTGATAACGCCCATAAGCTAAATAAACATCTGCTTCCGAAATCGGGTCAATATCATTTTGATCTTCATCAATATTAATATTAGTCCAGTCATTGCCAAAAACGCTCTCGCCTTCATTTTGAGTATTATCTGGATTAAAGGCATTCCAGCCATCACCGAGACCGCCATCGTTATCTATCGTAGATGAAATTCCCTGATTTTCATTTTTAACTAAAATTGAAGGTGGATATATAGGCGTTTCCATTGCCTTTTTACGTTTTCTCCACCAGATAAATCCGAGAACTGACACTAACGCTGCAACACCGCCGCCCACTATCAAAGGGAAAGAATCCAATGATACAAGTTCTTCAATTGATTCTGGTTCGGGGGGTACAACTGGGTTTGCTTCAACAGGTGTCGGTGTAACTGGTTTTACCGCTTCAACAGGTGTGGGTGGAACTGGCTTTACCGCTTCAACAGGTGTTGGTGTAACTGGCTTTAATGCCTCAACAGGTGGTTTTGCCACTTCAGCAGGTTTGATTACTTCAATTGGTGCTGCCAGTTTTATTGCTTCAAGTGGTGCTGCTGAGTTTACTGATTCAAAGGGTACTATTGGATTTATTGTTTCAAGCTTCACCACTTGCTTTGTTACTTCAACAGGTACTACAGGTACAACAACAGACTCTATAGGTTTTATAGCTTCAACAGGTTTTGCCACTTCAATGGGTGCAACAACAGGCTCTGTTGTTGCAGCAGGCGCAACTTGAGCACTTTTTATTTCATCAATTTGTTTTTCTTTACTGGCAAGTGCTTTTTTTGTTGCCTTTAATTGTTTTTCAAGCGCAGTCACTTTATCCAGTAAAGAGTCATCTTCCGATGTCGGTACGACGGTTTCTTTACTGGTTTCTGGATTTTTTAGCGATTCAGCCGTCACTTCTTTTGGCTGATTGTCTGCGATATTGACAGTAGGCATCGCGGGTTTCGATACTTTTTCAGGTATTACCACAGCAACAGCGGGTGGCAGAACACTGGCTTTTGCCGTAGGTGCTATAACATCAGGAGAATTGAGTGTTACACCATTCTTCCAGGCTTTTTTTTGCAAATTGTATACTGCTATCGCCTCTTCACGCGATAGTTTTGCAACCTCGGCTTTGTCTGGAATTTGCAGCGTTTCGCCCGATAGAAGTCCGAACACATTGTTTCTATGAAACGCATAAGGATTTGCTTCATAAATTGCCATCAGCGTCTGTTCAACAGACGCATCGCGCTCTTTACTAAATTTTACCGCTATACTCCACAGCGTCTCTTTTTTATGTACCGGCCCATAACTGCTACCTGCACTATATGGAACAGTTGCAGGCGGTTTTGACGGCTCATAACCAGCCGATTTTAATGGCTGAGTTGCTGGGGTGGGGATTAACGGTTTATCCGCTGTTATGGGTGCGTTGGCAACCACTGGCGGTTTACCCGCAGTGACAGGCACAACAGGCGGTTTGACGGCTGTAACTGGTGTGGTGGTAACGACCGGGGGCTTGACAGCCGCCATTGGCATAGTAGCAACCACAGACGACTTACCAGACTCTGCGGGAGGTGCAGAGGCTGCTGAATTATAAGTGGTGGGTGGATCAATAAGCACCGTAAACTCACGATGCAAACTGCCCTTAGGCCAGCTTACTTCGACCAATAGATTCAAAAAAGGCTCTTTCAGTGCTTCTTTTGAACTCACTTTAATAACTACCGATCCATTCGCATTAACAACCGTTTGAAATTTAATTTTCGACAGGAAGTAAGTCCACGGCACACCCGCTTCATCAAATTTAGCCGCAGGAGCCAGATTCACCTTTATATCAGCGGCGTTTTCGCCTGCCGACAAGGTTAATGGAATCTCCGCATTTAGATTCTGATTCAGAGCCGAGTGCAATTTAAAATCGCCGATCCCTAGCGGATACCCGACAACGGGGGTCAGTAACGATAGTATCGCTAAAGTTTTAGTTAAATTGCGCACACCACTCTCCTTCACACTAGTTACCACAGTCTCATACCACTAACAGTAAAATATACAGACAAGCTTAGCCTAGATGTATTTTTTTACCAGCACTTCTGCAATTTGCACACTGTTTAGTGCAGCTCCTTTGCGAACATTATCACCAACCACCCATAAATCAATTCCGTGCGGGTGTGATATATCCTCGCGGATACGACCGACAAATACATTGTCATGACCCGCTGATTCAGTCACTGCGGTAGGATAACCGCCATTAACGCGCTCATCCATGACTGTCACGCCTTCGGCTTGTTCAAGCAAGGCTTTAACAGCTTCAGCAGTGATTTTATCGCGGGTTTCAATATGTACGGCTTCTGAATGTCCGTAAAAAACAGGTACACGCACCGCTGTTGCATTCACCAGAACACTGTCATCACCGAGAATTTTTTGGGTTTCCCAGACCATTTTCATTTCTTCTTTCGTATAGCCATTGTCCATAAAGACATCTATTTGCGGCAAGACATTAAACGCTATTTGTTTGGGATACACGCTAGGAACGATGGGTTGTAAATTCAGCAAATTGGCCGTTTGTCTGCCCAATTCTTCAATCGCGTCTTTGCCTGTACCCGATACTGCCTGATAGGTACACACATTGATGCGGGTAATGCCTACTGCATCATAAATAGGTTTTAATGCCACTAACATTTGAATGGTTGAGCAGTTTGGATTAGCAATAATACCGCGATTTTTATAATCCGCGATTTTTTCAGGATTTACTTCGGGAACAACCAGCGGAATATCATCGTCATAGCGGAACTGCGAAGTATTATCTATGACAATACAGCCTGCGGCGGCGGCAATAGGTGCGTAAATTTCTGAAATGGATGCACCCGGAGAAAATAAACCGATGTGCGCTTTAGAAAAATCAAACGTTGCCAAATCTTCTACTTTTAATGATCCGCCTTTAAAGGGGATGCGTTTACCGACCGAATTACTACTTGCCAAGGCGTACACTTCGCCGACGGGGAAATTTCGTTCTTCCAGAATAGACAGCATGGCCTCGCCTACTGCGCCAGTTGCACCAACGACAGCCACGTTATACAGTTTTGTCACATTGTTCTCCATTTTATTATAAATGATGGGTACGCTATCGCTTTACCCATCCTGCACACTACCAATCAGTGCTACTTAGTTTAGAACAGCAAACACTTTTGCGGTAATTTCGTCCACACTACCGACACCCTCAATGGACGCGAATTGAACATTTCGCCCTACAGCAGAATAATAACCTACTAACGGTTTGGTTTGCTCATGATAAACGCTTAAGCGTTTACGCACAGTTTCTTCTTTATCATCATCACGCAAAATGAGCGGTTCGCCCGTGACATCATCAATGCCTTCGACTTTAGGCGGATTAAATAGCGTATGGTAACTACGACCAGATTGCATATGTACCCGTCTACCTGCCATGCGTTTCACGATTTCTTCATCAGCAACGACGATTTCAACGACGTTATCAATAATAACACCCATTTTTTCCAGACCTTCTGCCTGAGCAATAGTGCGCGGAAAACCGTCTAATAAAAAGCCGTTTTGGCAATCTGCCTGCGTGATGCGCTCTTTAATCAAGCCTAAAATAATATCATCAGACACTAAACCACCCGCATCCATGACTTTTTTAGCTTCTACGCCCAGCGGCGTTCCTTCGCGCACCGCAGCACGCAACATATCACCTGTTGAGATTTGTGGAATAGCGTATTTTTGGGTAATAAACTGAGCTTGAGTGCCTTTGCCTGAACCAGGGCTTCCTAACAAAATAATCCGCATAAAATGACTCCGTTGTGCGCGATGACGGTTGAATGATTAAAATTTAGATAAGTCATAACGAACTAAGACGTATGACCAGATAGCTCATTTTATAACACATCAACTTTTATCTCTTGTAAAAAGTTGATTATTTCCCTATCCTTTCCCAATTCACTTAGTTTTAAGGAGTTTATTATGCGTGTTGAAGATTTAATGACAACAAAGGTATTTACCGTCGAGCAACACGACTTGATTGATCGGGTTTTCTTTCTTATCCACTATGAAAAAATCCGTCATTTACCCGTGGTTGAAAAAGGCAAAGTGATTGGTATTGTGTCTGACCGTGACCTATATAAGGTCTTAGGGCCAAAAAACAACTCCAATGTCATCGAAGGTGAGTCAGAAATGCACGTTGTCCACAAAAAAGTGCAAACTATCATGCACCGGGGAGTCATCACTATTCATGCCGATGTCTATGCCTCGGAAGCGGCAACTGTCATGGCAAACAATCGTATTGGTGCGTTACCCGTGGTTGATAAAGACAATCATCTGTTAGGCATCATCTCGGCAACCGACATCCTGCGCGTGTTTTCCAAAATTGAAAAAGCCAGTGAAGAGCGCGCCAAACGAATTGCCGCAGGCATTAGCCATAAATAATCACTGCATCACAGCGAAAAAAGCCCCTTAACGGGGCTTTTTTTTTGCTCAAAAAAAGCTCTGTCGCAATAAATTACTCAATTCATTACCTTACTGCTTGGCAATAACCGACTTCGGCTTTACCATAAAGAAAAACTCTCACCGCATAAGTTGGATGACTATTACTAATGAGTAAACTGATTAAACTTTTTCAAGATTCATCGTCACTTTATGGCAGCAACGCCAGCTTTATTGAAAACTTGTACGAACGTTTTTTAGAAGACCCAGAGTCGGTTGAACCCAGCTGGCAAGAACACTTCAATACCATTCATCAAGGCAGCACTTATGAAACGCCGCACAGTGCAGTGGTCGAACGTTTTGCACAGTTAGCCGTCAAATCGCCCAACAGACTGGCGCAATTACAAGGCTTCACCCAAGAAAGCGTACAAAAACAATCTGCTGTTGCCCGCTTGATTAATCATTACCGCGTGCGTGGACATCAAATCGCCAACAACAATCCCTTAGGTGCAACCAATCCAGCCCCGCCTGATCTTGACCCCAGCTATTACGGTCTTGCCGAACCTGATATGGATACCTTGTTTGATACAGGGGCGTTATACGGCATTGAACGCTTACCGTTACGCGACATTATTACCAGTTTAAAAGAAATTTATTGCGGCAGTATCGGCTATGAGTATATGCACATCGTTGATACGCAAATTCGCCGCTGGTTAATCATGCGTCTGGAAAGCTCTAAAACTAATCTGATAACAGCCGATGAAAAAAAACGCTGGGCGTTAAAATTATTAACCGCCGCCGAAGGCATAGAAACCCATTTACAAAACAAATTTGTCGGGCAAAAACGCTTTTCTTTAGAAGGCGGCGAAGCCTTAATTCCCGCATTGGATGAACTGATTCAATGTGCGGGCGCGAAAGGCGTTAAAGAAGTCGTTATCGGTATGGCGCATCGTGGACGCTTGAATGTACTGGTTAATATATTAGGCAAAAGCCCTGCCAGTTTATTTGATGAATTTGTCGGCAAATCCACACCTTCCCCCGGTGTGAAATCAGGCGATGTTAAATATCACATGGGTTTTTCATCCGATGTCGGCACAGAGGGCGGTGCGGTGCATTTAACCCTCGCCTTCAACCCCTCGCATTTAGAAATTATCAATCCTGTGGTCGAAGGCTCGGTTAAAGCCCGTCAGGATCGCACGGGTGACAACGGCAAAGCCTTGGTTATTCCCATCCTGATTCACGGTGATGCCGCCATGTCTGGGCAAGGTATCGTCATGGAAACCCTCAATATGTCACAAACCCGCGCTTTCAGCACAGGCGGCACAGTGCATATTGTCATTAACAACCAAATCGGCTTTACCACCAGCAATCCCGAAGATGCCCGCAGTACCCTGTACTGCACCGATATTGCCAGCATGATTCACGCGCCCGTATTTCATGTCAACGGTGACAACCCCGAAGCAGTGTTGTTTGTGACACGTCTCGCGTTGGATTATCGGATGATGTTTCAAAAAGACGTGGTTATCGACCTTATCTGCTATCGCCGCCTTGGACATAACGAAGCCGATGAACCTGCGACTACCCAGCCGCTGATGTACAAAAAAATTCGCAGTCACAAAACGACACGCAAACTGTACGCAGAAAAACTGATTGGTGAAGGTGTGATTACCCCCGAACAATCAACGGCAATGGAACAGGATTACCAAAACTTATTAGAAACAGGACAAGTGGTATCCCGCCCCGTATTAACGGGCGATCACTATGCGTACACTAAACAATGGAATCAATTTCTGGGTAACACTTGGGAAACACCCTGCAACACCAACATTTCGATGGAACAACTGCGGTTTTATAATTTGCGTATGCAGAATTTGCCTACAGGCTTTGAATTACATCCGCGTGTTGCCAAGGTCATAGAAAATCGCGGCAAAATGGCAGCAGGGGCAATGCCTTTGGATTGGGGATTTGCTGAAAACTTAGCCTATGCCAGTTTAGCAGCGGAAAAATATAATATTCGATTAACAGGGCAAGATGTAGGGCGCGGTACATTTGTACATCGACACGCGGTGTTACATAATCAAATCAATAACACCACCTACATTCCCATTCAAAACCTGACTGAACAACAAGGCGATGTGCAGATTTTTGATTCGCTACTGTCCGAAGCAGGCGTATTGGGTTTTGAATACGGTTACAGCACCACCACGCCCACTACGCTGGTGATATGGGAAGCGCAATTCGGCGATTTTGCCAATGGTGCGCAAGTGGTTATCGACCAGTTCATCAGTTCGGGCGAAACCAAATGGGGACGGTTATGCGGTTTGGTCATGTTATTGCCGCACGGCTTTGAAGGGCAAGGCCCTGAACATTCCTCAGCACGCTTGGAACGCTATTTACAGCTGTGTGCCGAACATAATATGCAGGTCTGCAACCCGACCACGCCCGCGCAGATTTTCCATTTATTACGTCGGCAAATGCACCGCCCGTATCGCAAACCGTTAATTATCATGAGTCCCAAAAGTTTATTACGTCATAAACTGGCGGTATCAACACTGGAAGATTTGACGACGGGACACTTTCAACCTGTTATCGGCGAACAGGATGAAATCAACCCGAAAAAGGTCACTCGTTTGATACTCTGTTCAGGTAAGGTGTATTACGACTTACTGGAGGCGCGACGTGAAGATAAAGAAGCACTTAAACACGTTGCCATTGCGCGTATTGAACAACTGTACCCGTTTCCTATCGACGCATTCAAAGCTGAAATAGCCAAGTACGCGCATTTAAAAGAATTTGTCTGGTGTCAGGAAGAACCTAAAAACCAAGGGGCTTGGTATAATTCCAACCATCATTTCATTGATAGCTTAGACCCGCGCATCACGGTGACTTACGCAGGGCGCGAAGCCTCTGCATCACCAGCGGTAGGTAAGTTTCACGTCCATATCGAACAACAAAAAGCCGTCGTGCATGACGCGCTCTACGGCAAACTTTCAGGAAAATAAACATGAGCATTGAAGTCTTAGTACCCGTTTTACCCGAATCCGTTGCAGACGCAACACTGATTACTTGGCACAAACAAGCTGGCGATACGGTAAACAAAAACGAAAGTCTTGTTGATCTGGAAACCGATAAAGTCACGCTTGAAGTGACCGCGCCAGAAGCGGGTGTGCTGCGCCAAATTCTCAAAGACAGTGGCGACATAGTTACCAGCGGCGAACTACTGGCAATCATAGACGCACAGGATGTACAGGCCGCCGCACCTGCGACGGACGTAAAATCGGCTGTTGAACATAAAGAAGCCGACATTCCACTCAGCCCCTCAGTGCGCCGTTTAGTGAATGAAAACGACCTCAACCCTGCGGAAATCACAGGCACAGGCAAAAGCGGTCGCCTCACTAAAGTTGATGTGATGGAGCATCTCAATAAACAACCAGCTGAAAAACCTGCGCCCGTTGCTACACCTGCACCCGCACCCGCAGAACCTAAAACTGAAACTTTCAAACATAACGAACTTACGCTACCGCCCGCCAGTTTACGTCCAGAACAGCGCGTCCCCATGACCCGTTTACGCGCCAAAATTGCCGAACGCTTATTACAAGCGCAACAAAACGCTGCCATGCTCACTACGTTTAATGAAGTGAATATGCAGGCGGTTATGGATTTACGCAACCAGTACAAAAACCGCTTTGAACAAAAACATAACATCAAACTCGGTTTCATGTCCTTTTTTGTCAAAGCCTCTATCGAAGCATTAAAAAAATTCCCTGCCATCAATGCCTCTATTGATGAAACCGATATTATTTATCATGGCTATTATGATTTAGGTATCGCAGTCAGCACCCCGCGCGGCTTAATCGTGCCTGTGTTGCGTGATGCCGATCAACTGGATTTTGCAGGTATCGAAAAAACAATCAGTGACTTCGGCGGCAAAGCCCGTGACAACACGCTGACTTATGATGACTTAAAAGGCGGCACGTTTACCATTACCAATGGCGGCGTATTCGGCTCAATGCTGTCCACCCCGATACTCAACCCGCCACAATGCGCCATCTTGGGAATGCACGCCATCAAGGAACGCGCAGTGGTCGAAAATGGTCAGATTGTTATCAGACCCATCATGTATCTCGCACTTTCTTATGATCATCGTCTGGTTGATGGTCGCGAAGCCGTACAGTTTCTGGTCACCATTAAAGAGTGTCTGGAATCGCCCGCCCACCTACTGCTGAACATTTAAGACTATGACAGACTCACAAACACATTATGACGTTATCGTTATCGGTGCAGGCCCTGCGGGTTATACCGCCGCCCTGCGTTGTGCTCAACTCGGCTTAAAGACGGCTTGCATTGATAATTGGCTGGATAAAAACGGTCAAAGCGGTCTGGGCGGATTTTTTCTTAATGCGGGTTGCCTTGCTTCCTTGGCATTACTGGAATCTGCCAAAATTTACTACACGCTTACGCATGAGCTGAAAAATCACGGCATATCCGCGCAAGCCGTCACACTGGACGTGGCGCAAATGGTCAAACGTAAAGACGATATTATTCAAAATCTCAGACTCAATATTGCCGAATCCTTTGCGTATCACCATATTGACCGTTACCCTGCCAGAGGCAGATTACTCAACAACCGACAAGTTGAAGTCACCTTTGTTGATGATGCAGTACGCCCGACGGTCATACTGGAAGCCAATCATATTATTCTGGCAACCAGCTCCACCCCGATTAAATTAGCCTGCGCCCCTGTGGATAATGAATTCATTATCGACTCGGTCGCCGCGCTGAATTTAACCGCTGTCCCCAAAAAATTAGCCATTATCGGCGCGGGTGTGGTTGGACTGGAATTGGCCAGTATCTGGAGTCGCTTAGGGGTAGAAGTTATTTTACTGGACGCTCAAGAAAAATTCTTATCACTGCTCGATGAACAACTCGCCACTGAAGCCTTTCAAATCTACACATCACAAGGTTTGGAAATACGCATGGGTGCGCGTGTCACCTCTGCTAAAAAAGACCACAAAAAAGTCACCATCGACTATCAAGACCGCGATGGCACGCACACTCTGCGCGTTGATAAACTGATTGTTGCTTCTGGTCGCACTCCCAACACCGAAAGTTTAGCCGACCCCAATGCCGAATTATTGCTGGATGAAAATGGCTACGTTCATGTCAATGAAAACTGCCGCACCAATCTACCCAGCGTGTATGCCATCGGCGATTTATCCTTATTAGGGCCGATGCTGGCGCACAAAGGCATAGAAGAAGGTGTATTTGTCGCCGAACAAATTGCCGGTATTCACAATCCGATTGATTATGACGTACTGCCCAGCGTTATTTATACCGATCCTGAAATCGCGTGGGTCGGGCAAACCGAACAAGCCTTACGCGCCATGGGCGAATCCATAAAAGTAAGTAGTTTTCCGCTCAAAACCAACGTCCGCGCTCAGGCAACAGGCAAAACCGAAGGTCTGGTAAAAATGATTGCCCATGCCGATACCGACGCATTACTCGGTGTTCATATCATCAGCTCACACGCCTCGGAACTGATTGCCGAAGCGGTTCTGGCAATGGAATTTTCTGCCAGCAGCGAAGACCTCGCGCGCACCATACACGCCCACCCTACCCTGTGCGAAGCCCTGCACGAAGCGGCATTAGGACTGAAAAACAAATCTCTGTATTCGTTGTTGAGCAAATAACCTGCAAACATCGGAATCCGCAAATGCTGTTAATTGTTTGGTAGTGGGTTAAACCTGTTACTGGGATACTAATGACTGCCAGTCCTTCAAGGACTGGCAGTCATTAAACACCAGATTTAATACCCTACTAATTGTTTTTCTGCTACTTAAGCCATCGTTCCTGATTTACAATGCCCGCCTTGAAACAGATGTCAGGAATACCCATGACTAACCACACAACCCTTATTTTGGCTTCTGCCTCGCCACGTCGTAAAGAACTGCTGGATCAGATAGGCGTGCGCCATACCGTGTATGCGGTGGATATTGATGAAACGCCATTGATAAACGAAACCCCGTTAGCCTATGTACAGCGGGTCGCCGCAGAAAAATCTGCCGTATGTGCCTCGCTATTGCAGACGACACAACCTGTATTAGCCGCCGATACCAGCGTCATCTTGGGTGATGTCATTATGGGCAAACCTAAAGATAAAGAAGACGCACTGACGATGTTGCGCCAGCTATCAGGGAAAACCCATCAGGTGTATAGTGCGATTTCTTTACGCAGTAATACGCACAGTGAAGCAGTAAGTATTACCGATGTCACTTTCAAAGAATTGAGTGAGCAGGAAATACTCGATTATTGGCACAGCGGCGAACCGCTGGATAAAGCGGGCGCGTATGCCATTCAAGGCAAAGGCAGTGTGTTTGTCACGGCGATTAAGGGCAGTTTTTCGGGCGTGGTGGGGTTGCCGTTGTTTGAAACTGCTCTGCTTTTAAAACAACACGGTATAGACGTGTAGCTTGCGTAGAGTGGGCAACGCTTTTTTGCCCACCATTTACCGATAATCAGTGGGCAGAAAAACGCTGCCCACCCTACATGACTCAGCCCATCCTATAACTATAACTATAACTATAAAAACATTATGAGCGAAGAAATTTTAATCAACATTACCCCGCCTGAAACCCGCGTTGCCGTCATTGAAAATGGCGTATTGCAGGAGCTGATTATTGAGCGCAGTCGTGAACGCGGCTTGGTCGGCAATATTTATAAAGGCGAAGTGTGTCGGGTATTGCCGGGAATGCAGGCGGCGTTTGTTGATATTGGTTTACCTAAAGCGGCATTTTTGCATTTGTCGGATTTATCGACGCAGGAACTGGAACGCACGGGATCGGAGAATATTGAGCATTATCTGCATGAAGGGCAGCATATTATTGTGCAGGTAGTCAAAGATCCGCTGGGTACAAAAGGCGCGCGATTGACTACCGATATATCCATTCCGTCGCGCTTTCAGGTCTATATGCCTTATGCCAATATGTCGGGGGTGTCGCAACGTATCGAGTGCGAACCTGAGCGCAACCGCTTGCGAACCTGTGTAGAAGCCTTCAGACAGGAACATAACTGCGGCGGCTTTATTGCCAGAACGGCGGCAGAATGTGTGGAAGAAGACATTCTGGTTGCTGATATGATGTTTTTGTTGAAATTGTGGGAATCCATCTCCGAAAAAATCATCACCACCAAAGCGAAGTCCTTTATTCATAAAGATTTACCGCTCAGCGTCCGTACTTTGCGCGATTTACATAAAGAAGGGCTGGAACGGATTCGCGTCGATTCCAAAGAAACCTATCATAAATTAATTGAATTTGCCGAGGTGTTTGCTCCCGAAATCGTCCCCATTATTGAACATTACACGGGTGAATGCCCTGTGTTTGATATTTACAATGTGGAAGATGAAATTAAACGCGCGTTAGAACGTAAAGTTAAATTAAAATCAGGCGGTCATCTGGTATTTGACCAGACCGAAGCCATGACCACGGTAGATGTCAATACAGGCAGTTACGTCGGCGGGCGCAATCTGGAAGAAACCATTTTTAAAACCAATCTGGAAGCGGCGCAAACCATCGCGCGGCAACTGCGCTTGCGTAATCTGGGCGGCATCATCATCATTGATTTTATTGACATGAAAAGCGAAGAGCATAAGCAACAGGTGTTGCAAGCCTTGGAGCGGAATTTAGCCAAAGACTGGGCAAAAACCAAAATTACCGAAGTATCCATTCTGGGTTTGGTGGAAATGACGCGCAAACGCACCCGCGAAAGTCTGGAGCATATTCTCTGTGAACCTTGCGGGGCGTGTGGTGGACGCGGGGTGTTAAAAACTGCCGAGTCGATGTGTCTGGAAATTTTTCGGGAAATTATTCGTGAAGTGCGCTTATATAAGGTACAAACCTTACTGGTACTTGCCTCTAATACGGTGGTCGATATGTTACTGGATGAAGAAGCCGATATGCTGGCAGAGTTAGAGATATTTTTAGATGTACAAATCAAGTTCAGAGCCGAATCAGAATACAATCAGGAACAGTATGATGTGGTACTTCTTTGAGGTTCAAGACTCAAGGTACAAAGTGCAAATTTTAACCTTTCACCTTTTACCTTGAACCTGTTTTCATGATTCATCATATTAAACGCGCCACCCGACACCTCATTTTTTGGTCTTTGATTGCATCGGCATTGGGTCTGTTGGCAGTGCGCGTGTCATTGCACCTTATCAATCATTACAAAATTGAATTAGCCGCCGAAATCAGCAAACAGGTGGATGCACCTGTGACTATCGGGCATTTAAAAACCCGCTTTCG
Source organism: Methylococcales bacterium (assembly GCA_030693155.1). Lineage (GTDB taxonomy): Bacteria > Pseudomonadota > Gammaproteobacteria > Methylococcales > Methylomonadaceae > UBA4132. Next base: position 8,625 of record JAUYBJ010000198.1, on the reverse strand, counting down.
CCATTTCAGCCCGCAATTAGTGCTGCAAGATATTACTATTGCCGCGCCTGACAACCATCAGCAATCGCCGCCTATTCAACTGAAAGAACTGCGCATCGGCATTCATTTACTTAATTTAATTTTATCGCAGGATGTACTGTCCTCATCGTGGATAACGCTGGTGGGCGCAAAACTGACGGTCAAAAAACAGGTCGATGGTAGCCTTGCCATTGTGGGTTTAAAAGCAGGCGATGGACAGCCGCTGTGGTTATTGCAAGGGCGGCAATATCAGGTATTACAAAGTTCATTAACGTGGCAGGATGAACAAAAACACGGTAAATCGCTGGTGTTTGACGATGTCAATGTGATGATACGCAATAACGGCGATCGGCATCGCGTGAATGTATTGATTAATCTGCAAGAAAAACAAGGCGAATTACTCAAAGCCTCATTTGACATTAACGGCAATATTTTTGAGCCGTTAGCAATTAACGGCACCGGTTATATTGAAGGCAAAGCCATCAACTTACCTGCGTGGATTACGGTTGATTTACCGCTGACACTGGGCATTAAATCAGGAGTCGGCGATTTTAAAGTCTGGGGCGAGTGGCAACGCTCACAATTAATTTCCATGACGGCTGACGTACAGGCAGAGCAGTTACGCATCAGCGAAGCACATAAAGCCGACTTTATCGCCCAGCATTTTTCCACCCTGTTTTTCTGGCTCAAGCATGACAGTCAATGGAGCGTTGATGTCGATCATTTTGCCTTGGCAACAGCCGATAAAAAATACCCTTCTGGCGCGTTCACGATCTCAGGAGTCAGTGCAGACGATCAACAACTGCATCAACTGGCACTGTCCGCACCGCACATTGATTTACAAGCGTTTGCCACACTGGGCGAATTTTTCGCGCCCGAAGCCCAAGCCAAATTATTGACACAAGCGCAGTTAAAAGGTCGTCTGGATAATTTTACGCTCTCCGCCAATCTCGATACCCACCAGTTCACTGTTAACGGGCAATTTTCCCAGCTTAGTAGCGCGTCCATTCAGACACTGCCGGGCATGGATAACTTTTCAGGACACATTAACGGCACCGAGCAACAAGGCAGTGTGCAGATAAGCACTAAAAATGCCCAATTTAAAGCCCCGAATTTGTTTCGCACTCCCATACCCATCAACACACTCAACGGCGCATTAACATGGCAACAAAACGCTGATAATTGGACAATAGCCAGTTCACTGCTGACATTAAACACGCCTGATATAGACAGTAAAAGCCGCTTGCAACTCATTATTCCTAAAACCGATAAACCTGTATTTATGGATCTACAAATTGCGTTTACGGGTAAAGACATGAGTAAAGCAGGAACGTATTATCCTGTGAGCGTGATGGATCCTAACCTGGTCTATTGGCTGGATCATGCGTTTGTCGGTGGTCATGTTCCTAAAGGCGGCGTGTTGTTTTACGGTAATCTGGATGAGTTTCCCTTTATTAGCGGACAAGGCGTGTTTGAAGCTTTATTTGAAGCTCAACAACTGGATCTCACTTATCACCCTGATTGGCCGCACATAACAGATGCAGCGGGTGAAGTGTTATTTTCGCAAAACAGTCTGGAAATTAACCTGACGGGAAAAACCAATAATCTGGATATTAAACGCGCAAGAATTGGTACAAAAACACTCAATAAATGTGATCGTTTGCAAGTTGATGGTGTATTTGTCGCCACGGTTGGCGATACCTTGGCATTCTTACAAAAAACCCCATTAATCCTGCCAATCAATGCCGTGACCAATGCTATTACCCCACGCGGTAACACCGAGGTAAATCTGGCACTTAGCATTCCCTTAGTCCCCAATATTCAACCGAAAATTGATGGTGTGGCGACTATCAATAATGCCAATTTAACGGTCAACGCGCTGGACTTGTTGATTGATAAAATAACTGGCACCTTAAAATTTGATGCACTGGGCATTTATACGGATAACATCAATGCAGAGGCGTTAGGCTATCCCGTAAAAATCGCCATTAAACATGATGAGCAAAAATCCACTATCAGTGTCGCAGGGCGCACGGATATTAATGAACTCAGTAAACAATTCAAATTATTTGACTGGTCGGCAGCAACAGGAGTCAGCGATTATAAAGTCCAGCTGCAACTGCCTTATAACAACAGTCCGCCAGATCTGAACGTAGAGTCGATGTTAGCGGGTATCAGTCTCAATTTACCCGATGGTCTGGCAAAAACCGCTCAGCAACAACGCGCACTGTCATTGAACTTCAGTCTGGTGGATAAGCCGCTGCTACCCATCAGCATAAGTTATGACAATCAACTGAAAGCCGCGCTGAATTTCGATGTCAAACAACAAAACCTGCAAGCGGGGCATATTCTTATCGGCACGGGCAAAGTCGAAGCTCCTGAAAAAGGCATTAAACTGGAGATTAACAGCGAGCAACTTGCCCTGCAAAACTGGCTGGGTCTCGGCTTTTCAATGGCACAAGGTAAACCCACGCAGACCACCAGCCAAATCAATGAAATCCGTATTCACAGCAACTCCAGCGTGTGGAAAAAAACGCCGCTGGGTGCATTTGATTTAAACCTGAAACCCAATGGCAAACAATGGACAGGGCAACTTAACAGCCAGTTTGCCAAAGGTAAACTCAGCATTCCCTTTGACCTGAAAGGAACGAACCGTGTCACGCTCAACATGGATGAACTGGATTTATCACTGGCTAAACAACTGAATAGCAAAGACAGCGACAGCACGGAAATTGCCGCACTGATACCCGCAGAAATGCCCTTAATTACCCTGACCAGCAATAAAACCCGTTGGCAAAATGTAGAACTGGGGCAGTTAAGCCTGATTGCCGAACGGCTCAGTAACGGCATCAGTTTTAAAAATATCACCCTCAACAGCGAGATACAGAAATTGACGCTATCGGGCGACTGGCAGGTAAACGGCAAACAATCTGTCACCCGCGCCAAAGGTCGTTTGGATATGACTCGTGCCGATGAATTATTCAAGCAACTGGACATCAACAAAGACTTCACCAAAACCAGCGGCGTGATTGATTTTGATGTGCAGTGGCAAGGTGCGCCGCAACAATTTTCCCTCGCCACGCTACGCGGACATTTGGATACCGAATTTAAAGAAGGACGTTTACTCAGCGTTGAACCGGGCTTCGGGCGCGTACTGGGCGTATTGGCGGTTGCCCAGTGGATTAAACGCTTACAACTGGATTTCAGTGATATTTACGAAGAAGGTTTGACGTTTAACAGCATCACAGGGCATTTTGATGTCGCACAGGGCAAAGTACACACCGACAATCTTATCGTAGATGCCATACCCGCCAAAATCACCCTCACAGGTGATACTGATTTACTGCGCCGCACCGTAGACTACAGCATCATGGTCGCGCCAAAAAGTGCCGATGCCCTACCTATAGCTGGTACAATTATGGGCAAAGTCAGCTCTTTAATCGGGCGGTCTTTAACAGGCAAAGATCAGGATGGTTTTTTCTTTGGCTCACAATATTCAGTCAGCGGTGAATGGGGTAAAGTACAGGTTACGCCACGCCATGAAAACGATGGCTTATTACAAAAAACGTGGAATGGTCTCACTGATTTTTCATGGATAAATCAACAAAAATAACCCGCTTATTTAACGACTGCAAGTCGTGAAGTAATAACAACACAGGAAAAATAGGATGAGTAAATGTGCCGCCATACAAATGGCATCAAGTCCAACAGTCAGCTATAACTTACTGGAAGCTGAAAAACTGATTGCCGAAGCGGTTAAAGCAGGCGCGAAACTGGTTGCCTTACCTGAAAATTTTGCATTAATGGGCGATCACGAATCTGACAAATTCAAGGTAAAAGAAATTGAGGGCACAGGGCCCATTCAAGACTTTTTATCCAGTACCGCCAAAAAATACGGCATTTGGATAGTCGGCGGTACTATACCCATAGTCGGCGATAACCCTAACAAAGTCCGCGCCGCCTGTCTGATTTATAACGACCTCGGTGAGCGCGTCGCCCGTTACGACAAAGTACATTTATTTGATGTTGTCGTTCCCAGCACTAATGAAGTGTACCGTGAATCAGACTCAATTGAAGCAGGCAATCAGCCATTAGTGATAGATACACCGTTTGGTCGCATCGGCATTGCCATCTGTTACGACCTGCGTTTCCCTGAATTTTTCCGTGGGATGCACGACCAAGGCGTAGAAATACTGATTATTCCTGCCGCTTTTACTCACGAAACGGGTGCGGCACATTGGGAAGTGCTGCTACGCGCCCGCGCTATCGAAAACCTGTGTTACGTCATCGCCCCTAATCAAGGCGGCTTTCATAAAAACGGGCGCAGAACTTTCGGACACAGCATGATTATCGACCCGTGGGGAGTTATCCTTGACTGCTATAAAACAGGCGGCGGTTTTGTCTGCACCGACATAGACCTAGAACGCTTAAAAAAAATACGCAACACCTTTCCTGTGTTAAGTCATCAACGTTTTTCGTGTGAAAAAATATGCAACGTCTAATTAAAAGTGTATTACTAACTGCTGTGCTGGTATCTTGTGGAACGCCTACCGATAGCCGTTATAAAGATATATCACATCTTGAACGCCCCCCTAGCCTGCCCGCTAATCCGACTTACAATGCCAATGAAGCCTATACCGCTGACGATAGTCGCATCGAAAAGCAATCAGAAAAATTGGGTTTAGGGGATACGGTCTATTTAACAACGGCAGCCCCTCTGCAATTAAGAATCAAACTGCCGATAGACAAGGCATGGTACGCCTTGGCACAGGCAATTAAACAAAACAGCGATACGCTAAAATTGACCGATCATGATCGCGGCAAGAAGATTTACTATATCAGCACCACCGCAGCATCTGATGGTCTGTTGAGTTTTCTATCCAGCGATACAACCATCAATTATGCAATCAGTATGAAAGGCGCAGACAACGAAACTGCCGTTATGATAAACACCTCCTCAGAACAAAGCGGTGCATCAGATAATCAGGATGGTACACATACTGGAGCAGATGCCAACCCCGATAAAATCTTGCATCTGTTATATGAAACATTGCGTGAAGATTTAAAACTCGACTATAACGGCTCTTAGGTTTTTCCATCGTACCTAACGCATCTTATCGTGCTACTCGGCTTTAGCGGATGCCGTTTAATTCCGCAGTTAGTAATATCAAGGAAAGCACTAATGTACGACTTAATAAAGAAGCAAATTACAACAGACTACTTTAATCAGCGTTTCTCAAATGATGGGCAACGCTTTGTTGCTTGGTATCTGCGTAATATTCTTTTTCGTGATATGAATGAAACGAGGGATGACATCACTGATGGAGCGGGCGATAAACAAATAGATGCAATTATTATTGATGATGACAATTCGTTAATCCGTATTGTGCAAGGAAAGTTTATTCAAAGCGGCGTTGTAGATGCTGAACCGCTCCGTGAAGTTTTATCATCGTGGATTCAAATTAAAGATTTAGCACGGCTTCAGAATAATGCAAACACGAAATTACAGAGAAAGTTATCTGAACTCGCAGCGGCAATTGATGAAGACTACGAGGTTTCATTTGAACTTATTACAACTGGAAAATTGACAACATCCGCTCAGAATGACCTAGAGGCTTTCCAAATAGAACTAGCGAAACTTGGCGAGAATGATGACTTTGACGCTACTATTCATGTTATAGACAATGATGAACTTAAGAGACGTTATGAGTACGCAATTGAGTCAGACAATCCCAGTATTAATTACAAGCTCAGCCTTGCTGAAAGTAAATTCATGTTTCATGAAATTGCAGGAACACCCGTCGTGGTTGCTGCTCTTTCGTTGAGAGAATGTATCAAACTTCCTGGTATTAAGGATGGTACTCTTTTTCAAAAAAATGTCCGTCAAAGTCTAGGGTCAAGTAACGCTGTCAATAAGGGTATCCGAAGCACTATTACAGGCGACAAACGCGCTGATTTTTTCTTTTTTCATAATGGCATAACCGCGTTATGCAATAAAATGGAGTTAGATGGTGAAACGCTTTCATTGCATGGTTTGAGCGTAGTAAATGGTTGTCAGTCTCTAAACACAATACTTTCATGTAGTGAAACAGTAAAGAAAGTTAATGATTCTTTTATTCTGGTTCGATTCTATGAAATTCCACAAAGAGACCGCGCTGATAAAATATCGATTTATACAAACTCACAAAGTGCGGTAAAAGCACGCGATTTGCGGAGCAATGATAAGCGTGTTTTAGCGATTAAGAAAACATATGAACTAAAATATTCGAGCGGATACTTTATTACAAAGCGTGGTGAAGTTGCTCCAGCAGATAAAAATAAAGATTATGTAGTTGATTTATCAGGTTTTGCAAAAAATCTTGTTGCATGGCACTCGCAAAGACCAAACCTTTCGTATGGAGAAACGAAAATATTTGATAAATATTTTGAAACACTTTTTAAAAATAAGGACTATTCTCCAGAAAATGTTCTTGGTCTTAATCTTTGGATGAATCAAGTGCTAAAAACATGGGTTCCTGAAAATCCGCTTAACTTAAATGAAACACTCCTTGCGATGCGTGCTTATGCCCCATATCACCATTTATATGCAATAGCTATGTGCTTTTCTATCACTAACAATCAATCTGAACGAGTGCCAATTCCATCTAAAGCATATGAAATTGCAATGGCTTCAAACATGATGGAAGAGATAGTAAAAATTGCTGGAATAAGTTTAAACATGGCATTAGAGGCAGCCGCAAATGAACAACAGCCTGCAAATAGAGTCTTTAGTCCACAGAATTGGATTAAGTCAAAAACTTGCTTGGCAGGTATCAATGGGGCAATACGAAATTATTTCAGTATGCTACCAATGATACCTGGTGGTGCAGATATAAAAAAGAAACTAACTGATGCCACTGCATTGAAAAACGAAGATTTTGAATATCGCTGGTCTGCTGATTAATTATTCAGTATTTATGCGCTTGATAACAAAGTCTAATTTTTTTCGTACCTAATACACCTTGAATACAAAAAAAACCTATGGAACTATTAAACCTAACCAAACAAGCCATCCTCGCCCCTGCGGGTTTGCAGGAACATCATATTGAAAAAATCTTCAATCAACTGCTTAGCTCGCCTGTTGATATAGCGGATCTTTATTTTCAATCCAGTCATTCTGAATCGTGGGTGCTGGAAAGCGGCATCATCAAAGAAGGCAGTCACAGCATTGAACAAGGTGCAGGCGTGCGCGTGGTGTCGGGTGAAAAAACGGGCTTTGCCTATAGCGACCGTTTGGAATTGCCTGTGTTGCTGGAAGCGGCGAATAATGTGAAAGCCATTGTGCGCCAAGGACAGAACGCGCAAGTCGGTTTAATCAGCAAAAACGCCACACCGTTGACGCATTATTACGCACCGCTGAATCCGTTAAAATCATTAAGCGATGACCAAAAAGTCGCGCTTCTGAAAAAAGTCGATAGCGAAACGCGCCAGATTGACAGCCGTATTGAAGAAGTGATTGTCAGTCTCAGCGGCGTGTATGAACACGTTTTGATTGCCAATCAGGACGGTTCATTAGCTGCCGATGTGCGCCCCTTAGTACGCATGAATGTCAGTGTAATTGTGGTTGAAAATGGCAAACGTGAACAAGGCAGTATGGGCGGCGGCGGACGTTGTGATTATCAGTATTTTATTGATGAAGACACCGCGCTGGGCTATGGACGTGAAGCGGTCAGAATTGCGTTAATCAATTTAGATGCAGGTGAAGCTCCAGCGGGCAATATGCCTGTGGTATTAGGTTGTGGCTGGCCGGGTATTTTATTGCATGAAGCGATTGGTCATGGCTTGGAAGGTGACTTTAACCGCAAAGGCACATCGACATTTAGCGGTCGCGTCGGTGAGCGTGTCGCCTCTGATTTATGTACCGTGGTTGACGACGGAACATTACACGGACGGCGAGGTTCTTTAAGTATTGATGATGAAGGCACGCCGACCGAAAGCACGGTATTGATTGAGAACGGTATTCTGAAAGGCTATATGCAGGACAAACTCAATGCGCGTTTAATGGGTGTGAAACTGACAGGCAACGGACGACGTGAATCTTACGCGCATTTGCCTATGCCGCGCATGACCAATACTTATATGCTGGCAGGACAAAGCGATCCCGAAGAAATTATTCGCTCCGTGAAAAAAGGACTGTATGCGCATAATTTCTCAGGCGGTCAAGTCGATATAACCTCAGGCAAGTTTGTGTTTTCTGCCAGTGAAGCCTATTTGATTGAAGACGGCAAAATTACCCGCGCGGTGAAAGGCGCATCTTTAATCGGCAATGGCCCTGATGTAATGACCAAAATATCAATGGTCGGTAATGATTTGGCTCTGGATTCAGGCGTGGGAACGTGTGGTAAAGAAGGGCAAAGTGTACCTGTCGGTGTCGGTCAACCAACCTTGAAAATTGATGGCATGACGGTGGGCGGTACGAGTATTTAATGCGTAGATACTCTGTTCAAAATCAAGCGCATTTTGCTAACAAAGCCCATTAATTTTCAGCGACGGGGATAGCATAAAAACGGGAGTTATCGAAAGGCTGGTTGTGTTTCAACATACCGTGAATAGCGTGTAGCAGTTTGC
>JAUYBJ010000195.1 GCA_030693155.1 Methylococcales bacterium | reverse complement strand
ATGGGTTTTCTGGCGGCTTCGCGGGTAGCATATTTTTCATGGTTCACGCATTCGGTTTTTAGGGTATGGAAGAAGCTCTCGGAGACGGCGTTGTCCCAACAGTTGCCTTTGCGGCTCATGCTTTGCTGAATGCCGTGTTGTCTAAGCAGTTTTCGATGGCTGTCGGAGGCGTATTGACTGCCTCGGTCGGTATGCCAGAGCAAGCCTTTGGCAGGTTTGCGTTTCCAGATTGCCATGATCAGTGCGTCATTCACTAGCGTTGCTCTCATGTGTTCAGCCATAGACCAGCCCACGACTTGCCGCGAGTAGAGGTCTATCACGACAGCCAAGTACAACCAACCTTGTTGCGTGTGTATATAAGTGATGTCACCGACATAGGCTTGGTCAGGTTTGTTGACGTTAAACTGGCGGTCAAGTTGATTGGGGGCGATGGGCAGATTGTGTTTGGAATTCGTGGTCGCTTTGAATCGCCGTTTGGTCTTGCAGCGCAACTGCGCTTCTTGCATGAGTCGCCCAATCCGTCGCCGACTCGCCGTGTAGCCTTGTTTCGCCAACACTTTTTTAAGGCGGCGCGTACCATACACCGCCCTATTTTTCGTAAAGACACTCGTTATCACTGACTTCAATGCCTCATCCTGCTTCGCTTTAGGGGTTTGCACTGCTTTTGCCCACGCGTAGTACGCACTGCGGGTGACTGACAAAACAGTACACAGCGAGGCGACACAATAATCCACGCTCTGCTCCTGAATCCATGCGTACTTCACCGTGTTTCTCTGGCAAAGTACGCTGCCGCCTTTTTTAAAATATCGCGCTCCTCCTTCAAACGCGCATTTTCCTTCCGCAACTGCTTCAACTCATCATACAAATGTTCATCGCTGCGTGCTGGCTTATCAGGTATCGTCCGCTGGCTATACTGATACACCCAGTTATACAGGGTATTTGGCTTTACTCCCAACTCGCGGGCAGTTTCCGCCACATTCCCCGATTCATTCGCACGCTTAACTGCGTTTCCTTTAAACTCGGCAGTGTATTTTTGTTTGGCTTGGATTGTCATATAAATACTCTCAGGTCTTTTCAGTGATTTTATAGAAAAGTGTCCTCTTTAGTGTAGCCACATCAATAAGTCGTGATTGAAATACCACTACCGCCGTTGTCCTTGATACCATCTAACAGCTTAATGGTCAGTTTCATATTGACCGCCGAGTCGATAAAATCTTGACCGATTTTGTCATTGGGAACGACAATTAAAATACTGTGTTTACCTTGTTTTTGGAAACGCTTAACCGCGCCTAGAGCGGAATAGGTTTTGCCCGTACCTGTGCCATTGGTAATAAGCATTCCATGATTTTCTTTAAAACGGGCTTCAATTTTGACAATATCATCTTGCTGTTCGGGTAACAGGAATGGCAAGGTAGCGCGGATATTTTCCTCCGTAGGTTCGTAGTCGATACCCTCCGCTTGCGCCTGTAATGCCAGTTTTACCGCACGGTCTAGCTTCTTAGTGCCTTGAGCAATTCCCGCAACTGTTTCATTTCGTTGTCGGTCATCTGATATTCCCGATCCGCTAACGTCACCGCTTCCTGTATCGTCAACAGTTCGGGCAGGGCGGTAATCCCCGTCTCCCTTGACCACGCTTGAATCGCTTTGTGTTCCAGCAATAACGGGGCTGTCAGTTGATACGCGATTATCGCCTTGTTGCTGATTCCCCGCTTGGTTAGCAGTTGCGCTTGGTGTGCCTGTGTTTGTTCCATTTGCGCTTCCGTCATTGCGAACAGGTTTTTCATTGCCACTGTTAGCATTTCTGGGCGTTTGGCTATTTCGTTCCAGTATTTCATTGGTACTTGGTGCATTGTTTTTTCCTTGCTTTGCTTCTTCGATTGAATTGTAAAGTTTTACCCATTTGAATTTTCCAGCTTCATATTGAGCTATTTCTTTTGCCGCCTTAGCATAACGCCATGCCGATGGCATTTGACCATCATAACTAGCGGCTAGTCCATCGCTATTAATGATGCCATAGTTTTTATTTCCACTACGCCCCATTACTTTTCCATCTGCCCTGTAAAAGTAATCGCTTATATTTTTTACTGTATACACATATTTAGTTGATTGGCGTAATTCAATTATCTGTCTAGCCAGTGCAATTTTACCCATGCCGTTGTTAGCAGGGAATTGTGATTTTAGGGTTTGGATTGATGTTTGCATGGTTGTGGTGTCGTCTAAAAAGTAATCGTCATCATCACTAAAGCTAAAGTAATCATACCCATCAACACTATCAAAAATAGCCTGATTAGCCATTTTCATAATCGTGTTAATTAGGCTTAAATGGTTTGTGCTTCTATCGCTTGGAGTAATGCGAATGCCTTTATTTTTAAGGTAAAAATACAGGTCTTTTTTGTCTCTGCCACGCTCAATACTTAACCAGTCAGATAATTTTGATTGATTCAAGGCACGACTAAACGCCGAAGCACTATGAACCTGCGACTCACTCAATGTTTTAACCCACGAAGCAATCTTTTTAGCGGCTTTTTCTTGATTGTACATCGTAGCATCAAAGCCTAATACGTTAGACCATTTAGGTTCTTTAGGATTGTCGTAATCTTCGGTATCGGCTTCTTTTTCTGCATTCAAGGCTTGTTTTCTGGAATCGTCCACGCGCTGTTGAGCTTGGTCGTAACGCCGTCTTAATTCAGGAACAACAACCTTGTTTTTAAAGTCTGAATTATCCTCTGTGCCAGACATAAGCCTTTCCAGCATATCATTGACTATCGACTCTTTAAACTGCTCTGTATCTCCGAAAAGACCGCTTTTTACCATGCCTTCTAGCTTATATCTTGCTGATTTAATAACGTCATCAATGTTTTTGTTTTGAAGATTATTGTAATCATCAA
>JAUYBJ010000190.1 GCA_030693155.1 Methylococcales bacterium | reverse complement strand
AGTCAAACTCTGATCATGCACCGTGATATACTGCTAGCTAGGCAATATATCATTGTTTGGAGAGATACAAGTTCGTAGGATGAGTAGAACGCAGTGAAACCCATCATTTACGCGGAATTGTGATGGGTTTCGCAAGCTCTAGCCATCCTACGCGCTTTTATAGTCTTCAGAGCTTGGGAACCAGGCAAATCAAAAGGAAAGTCAATGCTAAAAAATTTGTTCATAGTGATATGCTTCTGTTTCATGATCCAAGGATGCGCAACTTCAAACTTCGCCAAATCAAGCAATCCAGTCAGAGTGCAACAGGAGTTTATCCGAACTAGCCCACTTAATTGGGGTGGAACTAAAATCTTTAGAATTGGAAGTATTGAGTTTGGATACCTCCCTGTATACGAAAATGATCAAACATTCACGGTTGATCCAGGAGAAGACGTAGTTGTTAGCGTTTGGTACTACGCAAATAGGGATCGTGTAGACCAAATGTTCTATCAAACTGATTTGGTGGATTTAAGAGCTACGTTACGCCCAAACGGAAATTACCAAGTTCAAAGTGACTATAAAGATACGACAGTCAAATTCAAACTTGTTGATCTTGACACTGGGAAGCCGGTTGCAACATCAGGTGAGACTGAAATAATTCTTCGGCGCGGTGGTACTCCACAATAAATGAAATTGTGGAGTCGCATAGCCCTGTAGGTCGGAATAAGCCTTATTGAGCGGGAGCGAAATAAGGTGTTTCCGACAAACTTATGCGATGTTGGAAACGCCCGTCCTGCGCTACCGCTTGGACGTGCTTATTCCAACCTACAATTTTGAACACCTCCGCTGAAATAATCGGAACGCGATAAGATGCGCTTATGGGATGTACTGAGGCACGAACGCGCTCGTTCGAGAAACTTGATGTGAATTATACGTCTCTTGTCGTCGGCGCATCCTATAGCGGAATATCCTGAACCCGCCCATTTTGGAAAAAGAAAGGCGCAATCCATGCTTATGAAGCGATAAGAGTAGGCGAGATAATCATGATTACTGAAGATATTATCGAAACGTATAATTCGATGAAAATACACCGTGATGCTAGCGCATTATTTTTAACTTTGGACAGTGCTAATCAGAACTTAATATTGCTTGATAAGGCTGATATTAATACCTCATATCAAGACATTATTGCTCAAGCTCAATTGCCGAAAGATGACATCAGGTTTCTTATAATCAATTTCGTGTATGAAACGGATGAAAAACCGCCTCGAAAAATAGACAAACTTTTGCTTATACATTGGATTCCAATAACCGCTCCGATGCGAAGAAGATTTGCGGTTGTTAATAGTAAAAATGAACTAATAATGGCTTGTACTGGAATACAAAAGGATTTCATCATAAGCGATTTCAGCGAACTTGATTATGATGTTATTCGTAAAATTTGTTTAGCCGCGTAGATTGAGTTGCCGTCTTTTTGGCAACCCAACATTCTCTAAAATTCGTTGGGTTGCGAAAGCGTGATAGTATCAATCAATAGATAACAAAACGGGTAAAACGATGGCAACTTTAACTTTTGATACGCATGAATTTGTTAAAAAGCTCAAAGGTGTTGGGTTTAGTGAGGAACAAGCCGAAACGCTAACTGATTTACAAAAAACAACCGTGCTTAACACTTTGGAGCAGGCGCGGCATGATTATGAGCTGGACGATTTAGCCACCAAGCGCGATTTAAAAGAGACTGAATTAAGGCTTGAATTGAAGATTGCCGAAACTAAAGCTGACTTAATCCGCTGGGTAGTGGGTGTGGGATTGCTTCAAATAACAATTATCGCAGGGCTACTTTTTAGGCTGACAGGAAAAATATAAATTTTCTAACGCGATAAGATGTGCTTATAGGATGTACTGAGGCACGAACGCACTCGTTCGAGAAACTGATGTGAATTAACGTCTCTTATCTTCGTCGCATCCTATACCGTGTAGGTTGGGTTGGCGATAGCCAGTCCGACAAAATCCGCTAAATAGAAAAAACCGCACACATAGTTCTTACCGCTCCAGCGTTACGAGTACATGAAGACGCTGGAGCGGAGTCACCGTATACGATGATGTTACTGCTGAAAATGTAGGATTACGCTAACCCTACTGCTCGGCTTCTTATTCCATCCTTATTCATTTTGTTAATAAGTAGCAAGCGAATAGTGCTTTGCTATTAACAAGAAAGGGTGCCGTCAGAATGTACTTGGCATTCTTCCTGAGTCGCTTCATGAGCTACTGTTTTTATGACATCGGATTGTTTTGCAAATACGGTTGTTGTACTTACCATGCTAGCAATTAAAGTAAGCCCGATAATTAATTTTTTCATGACTAATTCTCCAAATACTGATTAATTATAGAATAAACTTGAAAGTCTACCCTTGTTGGTTGCCTGAAAATTACAGACTGAGTAATCGTACCTTAAAGATCATTCGTGAAAGTATGACTACCGTGAAAAGATAGTATCACTATTTTTATAAATTGGAAGACTATTATTATTATTTTTGCAAAATTAAGCAGCGTAGGATAGATTGCCGTCTTTTTGGCATCCCAACATTCTCTAAAATTCGTTGGGTTGCGAAAGAGCCGCAACCCAACCTGCATTCAAATTAAACCATGACCCAAACCCTAGAACTTTTAAAAGACTTAATTCGCCGCGAATCAATCACCCCTCATGATGCTGGCTGTCAGGATATGATAGCGGCTTATTTAACGCCACTCGGTTTTAATGAAGAACGGCTGGATTTTAATGACACGCAAAATATCTGGTTGCGTCGTGGCACGGCAAAACCGCTATTAACCTTCCTTGGTCATACCGATGTCGTACCGACGGGCAAGCTGGAATCGTGGGATTCGCCGCCGTTTGAACCCACTATAAGAGACGGTCAGCTATACGGACGCGGCACGGCAGATATGAAAGGCGGTATCGCGGCTTTCATGACAGCGGTAGAGCGTTTTATTGCCAAACACCCCGACCATCAAGGTTCAATTGCCGTCATGCTGACCAGTGATGAAGAAGGCATAGCCACCAACGGCGTGGTGAAAGTTGTGGAAGTATTAGAACAACGCGGCGACAAAATCGACTGGTGTTTAGTCGGTGAACCGTCCAGCGATAAAAAAATCGGTGATGTAATTCGGGTCGGGCGGCGCGGTTCGTTATGCGCTAAATTGACGGTGGCAGGTGTACAAGGTCATGTCGCGTATCCAGAACTTGCCGACAATCCTATTCATCGGTTTGCCCCTGCATTAAAAGCCCTCACCGAAGAAGTCTGGGATAACGGCAATGCGTTTTTCCCGCCCACCAGCTTGCAAGTGTCCAATATCAACGCAGGCACAGGCGCGGAAAATATCATTCCTGCCAGTGTTGAAGTGCTGTTTAATCTGCGTTTTTGTACCGAACTGACCGAAGACATGATTAAACAACGGGTTCACGCGATTTTTGATAAACACGGCTTGAATTATGATGTCCAATGGCGATTATCAGGCAATCCGTTTTTAACCTCAGGTGGCGAGTTGATTGAGGCGGCGCATAAGGCAATTAAAACCGTCACAGGTTTTGAAACGCTGGATGATACAGGCGGCGGTACGTCAGACGGGCGTTTTATTGCCCCGACAGGTGCGCAAGTGATTGAATTGGGGCCGTTAAACGCCAGTATTCATAAAATCAATGAACATATCGGCGTGGATGATGCGGATATTTTGAGCGACATTTACGAGCAGATGTTGGTTGAGTTGCTGGTTTAAATATTGTCCACGAAAAGCACCAAAGGCACGAAAAAAAGACATCGTTCCAACGCTCCAGAGACTGTGAAAGTATTCATGTGGGAGTGGCTTTAGCCACGATCATCGTGGCTAAAGCCACTCCCACAATGCTATAAAAATCCTTAACTGTGGGCAGTGACGCTGGAGCATGGGAACTATAAATGAAATTTTTCGTGCCTTTCGTGGACAGATGCTGTTATTTCACAAAACAACTGTGTTGCGCATAGTCTTCCGCTTCTTTCATGCGGGTTTTTAAATCTTTCGCCTGTGATGGATCACGAAATACCCCGCCTGCATCACCCGCTTGTTTGCTTAAATAACCAAATGTTTTGGCGGCTTCAAAATCAGAAAACGACAGTTTTTCAGCGATTTTGTCGATTTTGCACCCGCAAGCGTATTGCGTGACGTAATTCATTTTGCTCAAATTACCGTCTTTTTGCGCGATACAATTCAACACATATTCCACACGGTCGCGGGTTGGATAATCATTTATTAAAGGCGCGGTCGGTGTGGTTTTCGCGGCTTTTTTAGATTTTTTGGCAGCAAGCGCGTTGCCGCTTAAGGTCATTATCAAGGCAATGCTTAAAATGGATAATAGAGTTTTGTTTTTCATGTAAGGCACTTATTCCTAATGGGTCAAAAAAGTAGTGAGGGTATTGTACTATGAACAATTCAGCAAAAATAACAGGCGTGATTTTAGCAGGTGGCTTGGCGCGGCGTATGAATTATCAAGACAAGGGCTTGGTGTGTTATCGCGGTCGTCCGCTGGTCAGTTATGCCATTGCCGCACTCGCGCCACTGGTGAATGAGACGATTATCAACGCCAATCGCCACCATGAAGACTATCAACAATTCGGTTTGCGGGTAGTGGCAGATCAAACCGCCCGTTTTGACGGCCCTTTGGCAGGTATTTTAACCGCGATGCTCAATACCGATGCCGAGGTGTCGTTGGTTGTGCCGTGTGACGCGCCCTTGATGACCAGCGAACATTTACAAAAATTAGTAGCGACCCGTGCGGCGTTGAATGCGGATGTGGCAGTGGCGTTTGACGGCGAACGTCTGCATCCTGTGTTTTTAGGCATTCATAGCCGCTTACAAACCAGCTTACAGGATTATTTAGCCAGCGGTGAGCGCAAAGTGCAAACGTGGTTAGCACAACACCACGCCGTACAGGTCGATTTCAGCGCATCGCCTGAGATTTTTACCAATGTGAATACCTTGACGGAGTTGTCTTTGTTGGAGGTTGACATCCTCACCCGCCTAAAGAGCGGGTGATTCCTACTGCTAGACGCTTATGCCCAAGCGCGAGAATGTTCTTTGCCGAATTAATATCTCTATCATGCGTCGTGCCACACTCGGCACACGTCCATTCTCTTATTCGCAAACCTGCTCTACCTTTCGGACTGCTTTGGCTAATCAAGCCACAGCAAGAACAGGTTTGGGTAGTGTAGCTTTCGTTGACTTCTACAAACACGCCTTGCGTCGCTATCGACTTGTATTCAAGTTGTGTTTTTATCATGCACCAGCCTGC
>JAUYBJ010000189.1 GCA_030693155.1 Methylococcales bacterium | reverse complement strand
AGGCGTTTAACAACCACCGCGCGTCCTTCAATCGGGGCGCGTTCTTCGGCGTTGGGGATGACTTGTTCTAGGGGGATGTTGGTGATGTGGTTGGGCATGACGTGCTGCATTTTTTTAAACCAGAAGTTGGAGATGCTGGTTAATACCCGTCCTTTGTTGGGAATCGGGTCGGGCAGGATGACATCAAATGCGGACAGTCTGTCGGTGGCGACTATCAGCATGGTGTCGTCGTCAATGGCGTAAATATCACGAACTTTGCCACGCGCTATGAGTGTTAAAGAAGGCAGTTCTGATTGATAAAGTGTATCGGTAGCGGTCATAAGTCCTCGATAGGTGCAAGATGGTTGATGTTATAATTTTAACATTATTAATAACATAAGGTTGTTTGAATGAGTTTATTAAAGGCTGTCATCGGTGGTGCAGTTGGTTTTATGGTCGGCGGCCCTTTGGGGGCTATTGTGGGGGCGACTGTTGCGCATCAATTGGGTAATGATGCTACGCCAGATATGAATGCTGATAACTCATCGCAGGCACAAATGGCTTTTTTTGTGGCGAGTTTTTCGGTGATGGGTCATGTTGCGAAAGTGAATGGCAGGGTGTGTCCTGAGGCTATCAGTTATGCAAATCGGGTGATGACGGAGATGAATTTGGATGCGTCATTACGCGCAACGGCAATTGATCTTTTTAATCAGGGTAAGCGCGTTGATTTTCAGCTTAATCATGTCTTGGCGGAGTTTTATCGTGAATGTCGGCAGCGTGAGGATTTAATTGACCGCTTTGTAGAAGTTCAGTTACAAACAGCGACGGTTGACGGCACTTTAACAAGCAAAGAAGATACGCTGTTATGGCATATTTGCGCTCAATTGCGCGTGTCGCGCTTTCATTATCAGCGGGTAAAAATACAGTTGCTTTCACAACAGTATTTTTATCAGCAACAAGCGCGTAGCCCACAGGTTCGTTCAGCATCCAGCCTAGCCGAAGCGTATAAGATATTAGGTTTAACGCCTGCTGCTACTCAAACCGAAGTGAAGCAGGCTTACCGTCGCCTGATGAGCAAGCATCACCCTGATAAAATGGCGGCGAAAGGTTTATCAGAGGCGACAATGCTACGCGCTAAAGAAAAAACCCAACAGATTAGCAAGGCTTATCAGACGATTCAAAAGTCAGGAAATATCTAATCATATCTTATCGTGTGAAGAAGGTCGGTGTAGCTGTAAAGCACCGTCTTCATCTTCATCCTCGTTTTGCAACAAAATCCCACTCGCCCCATAAACAGTATTTTCATCACCCAGTTTAATCATCAAGCGCACTTCGTTTTTAGAATCAGCGGAATTAAGTGCGTCTTCATAACTAATTTTATGTTCTTTATACAACTCATACAGTGCCAAATCAAAGGTTTGCATGCCATGCTCTTTAGAATCTTTCATTAATTCTTTGAGCTTATGCACTTCGCCTTTACGAATATAGTCTTTAGCTAACGGGGTGTTGAGGAAAATTTCCACGACGGGGTAACGCCCTTTACCATCGGCGCGTTTAATCAATTGTTGCGCGACAATACCTTTCAGATTTAATGATAAGTCCATTAATAATTGATCATGCAGTTCATCGGGGAAAAAGTGCAGGATACGGTCTATAGCTTGGTTGGCATTATTGGCGTGTAGCGTTGATAAACATAAATGCCCTGTTTCTGCGAAGGTAATGGCATTTTGCATGGTTTCGCGGGTTCTGATTTCACCGATTAAAATAACATCAGGGGCTTGGCGCAGGGTGTTTTTTAACGCCACTTCATAAGACTCAGTGTCCAGCCCTACTTCACGTTGGCTGATAATACAGCCCAGATGCGGATGCTGAAATTCTATCGGGTCTTCGATAGTAATAATATGACCACGGCTATTTTGATTACGATGCTTGATTAACGCAGCTAAACTAGTTGATTTACCTGTACCTGTCGCGCCGACAAAAATAACCAAACCCCGTTTTTCCATGATGAGGTCTTTTAAAATAGGCGGTAAATTCAAATCATCTGCATCAGGTATTTCATGCTCAATACGACGTAATACCATCGCAGCCGCATCACGTTGTGTATAAGCACTGACTCGAAATCTGCCCAAGTTTGGATAAGTAATCGCAAACTGACACTCTTTGGTATTTTCAAACTCCATTTGTTGCGCCGGACTCATAATGCTTTCGACGATTTTAAACGCCTGCGCTTCTGTCAGCGACACCTTGGAAACATCGGTCAGCACGCCATCAACCTTTATACAAGGAGGTCTTCCTGCGGTGATAAATAAATCCGAGGCTTTTTTCTGGCACATCAATGTTAATAACTTTTCAAACTCCATCACGGTCTCCTTAACGGAACATTTCTTTATTAACGGCTTTTTGCATTGCCATTGCCGAGGTGATTAAACCCTTTTCAACCTGCTCTTTCAGATTCTGATCCAGTGTCTGCATACCATCCCTGCGCCCTGTTTGAATAGCAGAATACATTTGTGCCACTTTAGCTTCACGAATCAAGTTTCTAATCGCCGCCGTACCCACCATAATTTCATGCGCCGCAATACGTCCACCACCAATTTTTTTCAGTAGTGTCTGGGAAATAACCGCCTGTAATGACTCCGATAACATCGAGCGAATCATCTCTTTTTCTGCCGCTGGAAATACGTCAATAATACGGTCAATGGTTTTAGCGGCTGAGGTAGTATGTAGCGTACCGAATACCAAATGCCCTGTTTCTGCGGCAGTCATCGCCAGTCGAATGGTTTCTAAATCCCGCATCTCACCCACAAGAATAATATCGGGATCTTCACGCAAGGCTGAACGTAAGGCTTCGTTAAAGCCGTGCGTATCACGGTGAACTTCGCGCTGGTTGATTAACGATTTTTGGCTTTCATGGACAAACTCGATAGGATCTTCTACCGTCAGAATATGCGCGTAATCATTATAGTTAATATGATTAATCATCGCCGCCAAGGTGGTTGATTTACCCGAACCTGTAGGGCCTGTTACTAAAATAAGACCACGCGGTTTTTTACATAACTCCTCAAAAAATTTTGGGGCTTTTAACTCTTCCAGACTTAATACCACCGACGGAATGGTTCTGAACACTGCTGCTGCACCACGCTCCTGATTAAACGCATTGACCCGAAATCGAGCCACCCCTGGCAATTCAAATGAAAAGTCAGTCTCTAAAAATTCCTCATAATCACGTCGCTGTTTGTCATTCATGATGTCATAAATCAACCCATGAACGCCTTTATGATCCAATGATGGAATATTGATACGCCGAATATCACCATCAACGCGAATCATCGGCGGAAGCCCCGCTGATAAATGTAAATCTGATGCTTTATTTTTAACAGAAAATGCCAATAACTCGGTAATATCCATAACATCCCTCGGAAAGTGAAAATAAAAATAGCTTATACCATAACCTAACTTATTACTTTTTTGAAGCTGTGATATGGTGGACTATTCACAATAGTTTAGTTAGTTATTATGACCACGTTTATTAATAGATTAAAACAACTCCGCACACGCATTCAAACTGCCGAAATAACCTACCACCACCCTGCAAATTCGGTGCTGTTACTGGCGGTCAGCAAAACCAAACCCGCAGCAATAATTGCCGAAGCCTATCAAGCGGGACAACGTCATTTTGGTGAGAATTATGTACAGGAAGCCTTGAGTAAACAACAGGCACTCGGCGCATTTGACATCACATGGCATTTCATAGGGCCGATTCAATCCAATAAAACCAAAGCCATTGCCCGTCATTTTGACTGGGTACACAGCGTGGATTCCTTAAAAATTGCACGGCGATTAAGTGAACAACGCCCCGCTCACCTGACCCCGTTGAATATATGCTTGCAAGTGAATATCAGTGATGAGATGAGTAAATCAGGTTTTCGCTTACATGAATTAGCTGAATTATGTGAGCAAGTGAGTACGCTACCCAATATAAAACTGCGTGGTGTCATGGCAATTCCTGCTCCCAGCGACAGTTTTGAACAACAATGCCAGCCGTATAAAGCCCTTTATCAAGCCGTCAAACAGCTTAATAAACCAGAACTCGATACTTTTTCGTTTGGCATGAGCGACGATTTAGACGCTGCCATTGCAGAAGGGGCAACCATCGTCAGAATCGGTACTGCGTTGTTTGGCGCACGCGAATAACATAATAATTTGAGAAAAAAACAAGCCCCATAAAGGGGCTTGTTTATATGTGATATTACTGATGTTACGCACACCTCGCCCCGAAAGCGTACTATTAAAAGATGAACAGAGAAAATTTAGCTATATACACTGATTACTTGATATGCACTAACGGATTCACTACCGCAACTGGATTATCGGCGATGTTGGAGGGAGA
>JAUYBJ010000186.1 GCA_030693155.1 Methylococcales bacterium | reverse complement strand
CTACAAAATCAACATGCTGTTCCAGGAGCTGCAAGCTATCACCCAGCTTGTTCAGCTTGGCTTCTCGATTTTCGGCGGCAAATAAACTTTCTTTGATCATGGCAGGTAATACATCGATGGGTGATTAAACATTATTATCCCATGACTCTGGGTTTTTCGAGAGGCCCTCTAGCCTTTACCCATTCTACCTAGATTGAGTTCCGTTTCTGGAAAAACGTGTGTGAAATGATGCCATCCGTGGCAAGGTAAATCCTTGAATGGTGTATTACGCTTTGGTTTTAGCTTTTAACGCGGCAACACGTTCTGCGGCTGACATGGTGCTGACCGCAGGTGCGCCTGCTTGTTTGGCTTGTGCCATCATTGCTTCCATTTTTTCCGCTTGGCTTTGTGGTTTGGCAGTGATTTCACGCACTGTTTTCGCGGCTTCGGCTTCAATTTTGGCTTTTTGGGCAATTTCCTGCAATTTTCTTACCGCAGTAGATTCTGCACCGATACCGTTTTTCAAGTTTGCCAATTCAGCTTGGCGATCGGCTTTAAGTTTTTCTTTTTCCACTTGGCTTTCAGCCAGTTTTACGTCGCGTAGGGCTTTGGTGGTTATTTTGTCAAAGTCATTCAGTTGTGAGGTTAGGATTTTTAAAATATCATCCAACTCATCTTTGACTGCTTTGGCTTCTGCCGCTTCTTCTTGCTCTTGTATCAGTTGGGCTTGCGCTTCTTCAATGCCTGCAAAAAAATCATCAAATGCAGCTTGGCTGATTTCCTGACGCTCTAATTGTCCGACCATAATGTCCAGCGTGGTTAAATATTGGGCAATCTGCGATTCTTTAACCACGACATCGTTTTGTTCTTTGTCATAATCGTGTTTAGCTTCGGCAAATTTTCTAGCGACTCCTTGAATTTTGTCAGCTAAGGCATCTCTGTCTACTTCTGTTGCAGTTTCAGGATCAAAAGCGACTAATGCACCGACTAAACTTTCGCCTGCTTGATCTACTTGCGCACCGAACAATCTACCTAATAACGAAAACGTACCCATTGAGCTCTCTCCAAATGTGAATTAAATAACTTTGATGTTGGTTCTTTCTAACTTTATCGCAAAAATATATTCTGCTAAAGGAAGTTGGTCTTCGATGGTAATTTCATTACCATTGTGTGAGGTTGTTACCCAAAAGGCAACGATGAGTTCCTCAAATAGTGTGTCCTGCAAGCCACGCGAATGCGGCATTAAGTTCATAATACGGCGGCTTTCGCCTGTGACACCGTTCGCATCGAAAATAACGGTTTCTTCGCCGCTAAACGCGGGCATAAAGTCTTGTTCAGGTTCAACACGGCTGTATTCAACACCGTCTTCATCGTTATTGGCTGCTAGGCGTTTATCAACTTCGGCGCGGGATAAAAAGGTGTATAAATCTTCGCGGGAAAAGTTGTAGCTGGGTTCGCCCAAACCTGAGCCATTATCGCCCAGAAAAAATAAAATATCCTCTTCACCTTGAGGCGGTTCGGTGACGCTGGAACAGAATAAAATTTCGTCAATGTTATCAACATTATTGCTGTCACACAGCACTTGTAAGAACAGTCTTTTTCTATCGCCTTCTTTATTAAAATAAAAGCGATAGATTTTTTTGTTATCCATGCCTTCAATTTTAATACTGGAAATAGATTTAACGCTCAACACCTTGAGATTATCAAGCAGCACGTCAATCATTGCCCCGTAGGTCATCGCCGAAAGAATGGGGTTGATTTCAAAGGTGATGGTGCTGTTAAAGTTTATTTTCAGCGGCAGGTTGGCATCTTGTGCGGTTGATTCGCCACCGAATAATTTACTGAAGTAAGAAAAAATATTCATTTACTGTTCCTAGAGTCGGTAATTCGTGCTGGAGCTGCTGTTACGGTTTTTAAGCCAGAAATAGATGACGAGAATCCCGCCTATGATTAAAAATATCATGAACCATGATGTGCCGCCGCTTTTAGCTGGCGTAGCGTCTGCCGCTGTATCAGTGACAGTTGCAACAGGCGGCGTAGTGACAGTCGAGGGAGTCACATAGGCAGGTTGCGGGCGGTTGTTGTTATTGCGTAAAGCCATTTCCGCAGCAAATCTGGCTGCATCCGTGATTTGTTGCTGGCGTTTATTCTCAGCAAGTTGTCTTTGTATATCGGCCAGTTGTCGGCTGGTGTTATCGTTTTGCACGGGCGCAGGAACAGGCGCGACAACAACAGGCGTGTCATCCACTGGTTTTTTATTGATTTTTTGCCACGCTTTGCTTGCCTCATTATTTTTAGCCGTATTGGCAAATATTGAATTGGTAGCACTGGTGGTTCTGCTGGGTTTGCTGGTGGTGGTTTTACTGCTGGTAGTGGAGCGTGATTTTGAAGAACTGGAACTGTCTGAGGTGCTTCCTGTTCTGGCTTCTGCTGTTGAGAGTACGCCTAAAAATATCATCACCATGATAATAAGCGATAGGCTCGTTAGTTTTTTCATAACATTTTCCTGAGTGCGATCGGTCGGTTATTTAAGTGTGGCTATTAAAACAGGATATTGGCATTTTGGACAGTCCCCGCAAAATATAAAGTACGCTCTGATTTTCAGCGTGATGACTGGTAAAACGCGGCTTTCCCTGTCAATTCGTCTACCGCTATTTATAGCCTGACTTTTGGTTTATCATCGTTGGCTTATTTTGACTTTTCAGGTGCGCTGGATGGAAAAATGTTGCTAAGTTCTCATCATTCACGCCCTCTTTTCAGCAAATCACGGTTAATAAAATCCTCTGTTCCTCAGCATCTCATTATTATTTTGAGCGCGTCATGAAAAAAGTATTTCTCCCTGCTGTCACACTGATGAACAAGCTGAACTATGCGCAAAAATTTACTGTGCTGGGTTTGATTTATGCCGTTCCTGTCACCTTGATAATGTTCACTCTTTATAGTCATATCAGCACGGTTATTGTCACTTCACAGCGGCAATCACAAGGCATAACGCTCATTAATTCTATTACTCACTGATGTTACGCACACCTCGCCCCGAAAGCGTACTATTAAAAGATGAACAGAGAAAATTTAGCTATATACACTGATTACTTGATATGCACTAACGGATTCACTACCGCAACTGGATTATCGGCGATGTTGGAGGGAGA
>JAUYBJ010000165.1 GCA_030693155.1 Methylococcales bacterium | reverse complement strand
TGTTATTGTTCGTGATAGCAACTTCAGTTCACGCAGAAGTGTATAAATGCTACACGCCATCAAAAAAAGTCAGCTATCAGCCGACACCTTGTTCAGCAGACTCAGGCAATCAGAATATCATCGAGATACAAAAACAAAGTCCGCAACAGATAGAGGAAGCTCAACGCCAACTGAATGCCGTTGAAGCGGAGCGAATGCAGCGAGATGCGGCGGCTAAATTACAACGTGAGGCGGCAGCTGAGAAATGGAAAGCTGACGCAACTCAACGAGAAGCGGCGGCAGCAAGGCAAGAAGCAGCTGCGGCAAGACGGGAAGCCGAAGCAGCAAGGCAAGATGCGGCGGCGGCAAGACAGCAAGCGGAGAATCCTGTAATGATTACTTATCCCAGATATAACGATTATGATAATCGTCATAAGCATGACTATCGTAATAATCCAAACCCTGTTATTGCACCACTTAATGTATCACCTTCTAAATCTTTCTCGCCTTATCAGCCCAATAAATAGGCATATACAGGCTTGCTCGGACGCGAAAAAAATACAACATCTATGCTAAACTGCCCAATTAACTATTCACCTTCTGTAGGATAAGCCATGCGTATGAATCAAACAGTTATACTTTTATTAGCCGTTATTTTTTCATTAGCGGTACAGGCGGAATCACCCACATTTTCTCCGGAAACGACTGTTCGTAAAACGGTGGGTGCTAACGGTAAAGTTGTCTATGGAAAATCAGGTTTCGCCGAAGCACCTGTCAGAAAGTCTAAACCAGTAGAAGAACCCAAAGCACCACCCAAAAGCACCGCACCCAAAGTCGATGTTTACTATGCCAGCTGGGATCCTTATAGCAATAAAGCCATCGTGTTTTTCCGCGATAATCATGTCGTAGTGAATGCTTACGATATTGATCTTGATGCCGAAGCCGCTGCGCGTAAAAAGACAATAGACCCTAAATTTACGGGAATGCCATTAGTTGTTATTAATGGCGTAATCATTCGTGGCGTGGATGAAAAGAAATATCAGGAAGCCTTGGCTTTGCCGCCTAAATAAACAGACTGTTGTGTTGCTTTACCGTTCAGGTAAAGCAACACAACAGTAATCAGGCTACTCGGTCGCTCGGTTCTCTACCTGCAAAAAATTCGCCTATATTGGCAATAACTCGATTACCCATTGCGGTGCGGGTTTCATGACTGGCACTGCCTAAGTGGGGCAGTAATGTCGCATTATCCAGCGTTAAAAACTCAGGATCAAGATGCGGTTCACCTTCAAAAACATCCAGACCTGCGCCTGCAATCCAGCCTTCTTTTAACGCTTTAATCAACGCCTCACTATCCACCACATCACCTCTGGCGGTATTGATTAAATGCGCGGTCGGACGCATTAATTTCAAGCGTGTTTCATTGATTAAACGTTTAGTTGCCTCGCCACCAGGGCAATGTAACGACACAAAATCAGCTTGCGCCAATAAGTCTTCAATTGAAGCACAACGGGTGGCCTGCAAGTCATCAATAATGTGTTGTTCAGGCGTGGAGCGAGGTACATAAAACAAAATGTTCATACCGAAACCGTAATGGGCTTTTTTTGCCATTGCTTGCGCGATACGTCCAAAACCAATCAAGCCCAGCGTTTTACCTGTGACTTTCTGTCCTAATAATTGCGTGGGAGTCCAGCCTGTCCATTGCCCTGCACGCACCATGCGTTCGGCTTCCGAAGCACGCCGCGCCGACATTAACAGCAACAGCATAGCAATATCGGCGGTGCAATCATCTAAAACGTGCGGGGTATTGGTGACGGTCAAGCCTTGTGCTTTGGCAGTTTGAATGTCGATATTGTTATAACCGACACCGAATTGACCGATGATTCTGGCGCGTTTATTCGGTGTATTCAGCACATCAGCGGTGATAGGGTCAGTAACGGTGGTTAATAGCGCGTCGGCGGTTTGCAGTGCGTGCTTGAGCTCATCCGCGCTCATCGGTACATCGGATTCATTCAGTTGTACGTCGTAAAGTGCTTGTAATTGTGTTTCAACTTCGGCTGGCCAACGACGTGTGACCACGACTTTAGGTTTATTCATGACATACTCCTAACTAGAAAGAAAAAAGGAGTAAAAAATCATGATTTTTTACTCCTCATCAATTCGGTACTACCATAAACCAGCGAGGTTTTTAACGCTTCACAGGTTTGAGTGGTGCTGTATTACTTGGCAGTAGAACGATAATACTCAATCGCCGCAGCAACGCCGCTACCTGCTTTAATATCGAAACCGCAATCTAACAACGCCATTTCCACGCCCGCAATCGCGCCCAACATAGACACATCATTCATATCGCCGACATGACCGATACGGAACGCTTTACCCATTAATTCAGATAAACCGCCGCCTAAAGAAATATTGTACTTAGAGAATGCGGTGCTGATGACATCACGCGCATCTTTATCTTCAGGCACCATAACAGCCGTGACGGTATCCGAGGCAAAGCCTTCTTGAGCGCAGGTTGTTAAACCCCATGCAGCAACCGCACGGCGTGTGCCTTCGGCTAAACGGTGGTGACGCGCATAGACGTTTTCCAAGCCTTCTTCTAACAGCATATCCAAGGCTTTACGCAATCCGTACAGGATAGGTAATGCGGGGGTGTACGGTGTGTAACCTGCGGCGTTGTTGGTGATTTGATCTTTTAAATCTAAAAAGCAACGCGGGTAAGTGGATGTTTCGGTCGCTTTTAAGGCTTTCGCGCTGAACGCTAAAAATGCGCCGCCTGCGGGCATCATGAAGCCTTTTTGTGAACCGCTGATTGCACCGTCTACGCCCCATTCGTCCATACGAAAATCAATACTGGCAATTGAACTCACACCATCAACAAACAAAAATGCAGGGTGGTTGGACGCATCCATTGCTTTACGAACACCTGCGATGTCAGACGTTACGCCTGTTGCAGTTTCATTGTGCGTGGCTAAGACGGCTTTGATTTCGTGGTTGGTATCTTCTTTTAAACGCGCTTCCAGTTTGTCTAAGGGAATACCTTTGCCCCATGTTTCCTGATGAATTTCCACATCAAAACCCAAACGTTTGCCCATTTCTGCCCATAAATGGCTGAATTGACCAAAACGGTAAATCAACACTTTATCACCTGGGTTTAACACGTTGGTTAAGGCGACTTCCCAGCCTGCTGTGCCTGTGGCGGGGAAAATAAACGCTTGCCCGGTTTCAGTTCTAAAGATTTTTTTCAAATCCTGTAATAACGGAGTCAATAATTTAGGAAATACGGGCGAACGATGATCTTCCATCGGAATGTGCATCGCATTTAAAATTTCATTCGGTACGTTAGTAGGTCCTGGAATATAAAGGTGGTTACGACCAGCCATAGTAGTGTCTCTTAAATTAAGTGTGAAAAAGGCAACAATGATGACATAGTGGTTAATAATCAGCAAGTTGGTTTTATTTATTCAGGATTTAGGTTCTAAACCATTAGTTTCTTTATAGCAACCCATACCAATCGTTATATTTAGCGTGATTTTCAGATTTGACCCATTACTGAAAAAGGCGCAGCATTGTCAATTTTTAAGTCATTTATACACGCTCACCCTAAGAATAATGCCGCTTGCAAAGCTCAAGCGACTATTTTGATATACAATACCAAGGAACAATTCTATTCCCCTTAGCCTTATGTATTTTTGAGACTCACACCATGAATTCTGACGTGTTTTTGTCTGTACCTAATTTATTAAAGAAATCGCCTTGTGCTAAATACTTTAGCATTTTACTGATGTTGTGTTTGCCGTCTGTCACATTAGCAGCAGAACCAGCAAAAGCCTTGGATTTAACCGAGCATTGGGTGGGTTATGCTGCGTTGGTTATTTTTTCGATTGCTTACCTGCTGGCAATGATTGAAGAGGTGACTGAGTTAAAAAAATCCAAACCAATGGTATTTGCCGCTAGCGTTATCTGGATATTGATTGCGGCGGTTTATGCTAATGGTGGTATGAGTGAACAGGCTGGATTGGTTTTCCGATCTTCCTTGGAAGCGTATGCCGAACTGTTTTTATTTATTATGGTGTCGATGACGTATTTAAACGCTATGGAAGACCGAGGTGTGTTTGAAAACTTGCGCGTTTGGTTGCTCAGCAAAAATTTCAGCTATCGCAAATTGTTTTGGATTACGGGGTTTCAGGCGTTTTTCATTTCCTCAGCCTGTAACAATTTAACTACAGCGTTGTTGATGGGGTCAGTGATTATTGCCATGGGGAAAAATAATCCAAAATTTGTAACGTTGTCCTGCATTAACGTGGTGGTTGCGTCAAATGCAGGCGGTTCATTCAGTCCTTTTGGTGATATTACAACGTTACTGGTTTGGCAAAAAGGTGTTGTACCGTTCGGCGATTTCTTTGTGTTATTACTGCCCGCGATTGTTAATTTCGTGCTGCCTGCCGCTATCATGAACTTTTGTATTTCCAAGGAAAGCCCAGCGGCGGTCATGGAAGCACAGGAAATGAAGCGCGGTGGCTGGATTATTATCGGTCTGTTTGTCGCGACCATTATTACCTCCGCCTGCTTTGAAAATTTTCTGGATTTACCGCCCGCAGCCGGCATGATGTTAGGTTTAACTTACTTATCATTTTTTAGTTATTACTTACAAAAGACCAAATCATCAACCCATATTTTTGCTCCTGTAAAAGTTGATTACTTTGCACCGATGAAATATATGAGCAACCCAAAAGCAGGTGGGCAACCACATCAAGAAATAGATCAATCATTTGATGTGTTTCACAAAGTAGCCAATTTAGAATGGGATACGTTACTGTTTTTTTACGGTGTCATGATGTGCGTGGGCGGCTTGAGTTTTATCGGCTATTTAGATCTGACTTCCCATTATTTGTACGGCCCCACTGTTGATCCGACGATTGCCAATATTGCGGTTGGCATTGCTTCTGCCTTTGTTGATAACGGCACCATCATGTTGGCGGTATTAACGATGATGCCAGATATTTCTCAAGGTCAGTGGTTATTGGTTACTTTAACGGCGGGTGTGGGCGGTAGTTTATTAGCCGTCGGTTCTGCCGCTGGTGTCGGGCTGATGGGACAGGCAAAAGGCGTTTATACCTTTACCAGCCATTTAAAATGGACACCTGTGATTGCCATAGGTTATATCGGCAGTATCGCCGTTCACTTTCTTATTAATGGTCGTTTTTTTTAGAACCCGCTTCCTAATTGACTATGTCTATAACCAGCTCGAAAAACCACACGCTAACTTTATCGCTCAGTGCCATTGGCGTGGTATTCGGTGATATTGGCACCAGCCCTTTATATGCTATTAAAGAAGTTTTTAGCAATCATTTACCCATTGATAAACTTCATGTATTAGGTGCGTTATCGTTAATTTTTTGGGCATTAACCTTGGTGGTTGCCATTAAGTACGCCACTTTTATTATGCGAGCCAATAATAAAGGTGAGGGCGGTATCATGGCATTAATGGCATTGGCTCTGCATAGTGCTAAAGATAATCCCAAATTGAGTAAATTTATTATTATTATCGGCTTATTCGGCGCAGCATTATTTTATGGCGATGGCATTATTACTCCTGCCATTTCGGTATTAAGTGCGGTGGAAGGCTTGCAGATTATCGCCCCGCGTTCAGCGCATTATGTGTTACCCATTACCATTGTTGTCCTGAGCGGCTTGTTTATTTTACAAGCACGCGGTACGGGCAAAGTCGGGGCATTATTTTCGCCGATTATGTGTCTTTGGTTTTTAACGCTGGGCGGCTTGGGTGTTGTTAATATCATTAAAAACCCCGACGTATTGATGGCGGTTAATCCCTATTACGCAGTACACCTGTTGACTGAAGCAGGATGGACTGGGTTGTTAATTATGGGATCAGTGGTCTTGGCAATCACAGGCGCGGAAGCCCTGTATGCGGATATGGGGCATTTTGGCTTGAAACCGATTCGTTACGCGTGGTTCGGCTTTGTGTTTCCGATGTTATTACTGTGTTATTTTGGGCAAGGTGCGTTACTGCTCGAACACCCTGAGGCGGTAAAAAATCCGTTTTACCTGCTCGCGCCCAAATGGGCGATGTATCCGTTATTGGTACTGGCAACACTGGCTTCTGTCATTGCCTCACAAGCGGTTATTTCTGGCGCGTTTTCGGTGACTCGCCAAGCGATACAATTGGGCTATTGCCCACGCATGAACATTGCTCACACTTCAGGTCAGGAAATCGGGCAAGTATATTTACCTACCGTTAACTGGTTGTTAATGGTGTGCGTCTTTATTGTCGTGTTAAGTTTTCAATCATCCTCCGCACTGGCTTCTGCTTATGGCATCGCAGTAACAGGGACGATGATTATTGATACCGTGTTGGCGTTTATTGTTATTCAAGGCTTATGGCAATGGAAAAAATCTACCAGCTTTTTGTTTTTATCGACGTTTTTGATTATTGATTTTTTGTTTCTATTTGCCAACAGCCTAAAAATTCCCACAGGCGGCTGGTTGCCGTTAGTGATAGGCACAGTAATATTTTTAATCATGACCACATGGATTCGGGGTCGCGCTTTATTGGCAAATTACATGGATGAACATCGAATGTTATTTGAGGATTTAGAAGAAAAAATAGCGGCTCATGAAGCGGTTATCACCAAAGGCACGGCGATTTATTTAGCAAGAACGTTACACGGTGTACCACAAGTGTTTTTGCATAATTTTGAACATAACCATGTGCTGCATGAACAAATTATTGTTTTAACCATCGTCACCAAAGATGAGCCCTACATTGATTATGAACATCGCGTTAAAGTGCGTCAGTTCGGAACCAACCATAATTTTTACCGTGTGAAGTTTTATTATGGTTTTCAACAAAGCCCAGACGTAAGACAGGATTTAGAGCTGTGTGTAAAAGAAGGCATTAAACTCGATTTTAATAAAACCTCGTTTTTTATCGGCAGTGAACAA
Organism: Methylococcales bacterium; assembly: GCA_030693155.1. GTDB lineage: Bacteria > Pseudomonadota > Gammaproteobacteria > Methylococcales > Methylomonadaceae > UBA4132. Next base: position 18,243 of record JAUYBJ010000165.1, on the reverse strand, counting down.
ATCACGTTTAAGGAAAAAACCCCCTTGGCGCGTTGGCGTAAAGCGTTATTCCTGTTCATGTTTCACAATGCCTCAAGCGCGATAGAATTCTTTAAAATTCCTGTTGGGCGTGTGATTGAATTAGGGATTCGGATTAATCTTTAACGCAGTCAGTTTAGTAATAACGGATAAGTCAGTAGACCTGCGAGGTTTTAAAAACCTCGCAGGTCTTATTTGCGGTCTGTCAAAATAAAATGGACTAACTATTACGTTTCCAGCGTGTTTTTAACGACATCCACAACGACACCACCAATGCCTTGGCACTCGCCGCATTCATAATAATAACCAGCGGCAACGCGAAGCCAAACACAATACATATTGCCAATGTTATCCAAGTGTTCATAGTCCACTCAACACTATAACTATCGGCATTCACAGGTGCGCTGATACCTGGAATACTCGGTAAATCTCCATCACCGCCATCGACTTTCAACTGCGCTTTCATGCCTTTTTCAGCGTGTTGCGGGAGTTCACAATGCACCAGATAAGTTTTTTTCTGACTGGGAACAATAAACGACGCTTGCAACTGCCCCTCGCCGTACAATTCCAAATGCACCATCCCATCGGGATATAAATAGCCGGGTAAACCATGCACCATCAGCTGATGACGGATTTGGTCATCATTGATAAAGGTGATATTAATCTTGGCGCAAGGCTTTACATTCCATTCCTGCTGGTCAAAGGCGAACATTTTGCCCGCGAATTTCAGCGCGTGTTTATGTCCTGCACGAATGGTTATATCGACATTTTCAGAGATTTTCGGGCAATCTTGCGGTAATTTGTCAGGATTGGCATTCATAATCATCATCTTGTCATCCATTATCATACGGCTATGATTCATAGCGGCATGAGCAGGGCTGAGTACAGATAAACTGAGCAGAACAATCGTTTTTAGCTTCATGAGGATTTCCGTTTAAGCAGACGTAACACAAGCAACAGCAAGCCAATCAACAGCCCCACCGCCAAGCCGAAACCGATAATGCGCACATAATTCGGTGTCAGTAAACCCGCGTCACCCAGTAGCGGCGCGAACTCCTTATTACTCTCCCACACTGCCTGTTTTTTCGCGTAATAATCTTTACTGAACACCTGATCGAGCATTTCTGAATGTCCTTTGGGCATTCCCTGTTCATCGGTCAAGGCTTTATAGAGGATTAACGCGATATTACCACCCGGTTCCATACCGTCTGTGGTTGCGCCCGTCGGAACATGGTCATGAAACATCCACGCCCCCGCCCCGTAACTGTGTAAACCATCGTTGATAGTTTTCAGTGCCAAGTCTATGCGTTGCGCGGGAGCTATATCAAACACATCACGCGTCATTTGTAAGCCAGCGGGTGCTTCTACGCCATCATAAGCAATGGCGGTCGCTTTATGGCCATGCGTGTGAATTGCCACCGCCGAGCGTTGTAAATTGGCAACGTGCAGTTTTATCGTTTCATTTTCATCGGCAATAATCGACGCATCCCGCAAGGTATAAGGAAATGAATGTCCATTGAGCAAAAAGTAATTTTCAAACGATTCGGTCATGTTGTAATGGCGCGTCATTCGCTCGGCTATCAAGCGCGGATCAACTGCGCCTTGCACAATACCCGCCAGTTTTTTATCCACCGATTGATACTGTAAATCATATTCTTGGTCATAGTGCTGTTCTTTCACGCCCACCGCAGGATGACGCACTTGCCCCGCACCGATATTAAAAGTCTGCACCCAGTTATTGGGTTTATTTTCTTCGATAATAAACATCCCGCCCATGCCCAAGCCCATGTGCTGTGCGGTTTGGACGTGACAGTGATACAGCATCGTTCCTGTGTGGCGCGGCTGAATTTCATAAGTATGCTGTTTGCCGGGAAAGACCGCGTGTTCTTCCATGCCGTCATTATCATGCCCTGCCGCTGTCATCCACGGATGATCGACACCGTGCAAATGAATGGTATGCGGCAGATAATGGGTATTTTCCAGCGTGATATAAACCTTATCGCCTTGTTCGACACGAATCACAGGGGAGGGCGCACGCAACAACGGATTTGCCACTCTGGAATTAAAGTTTTTTAACGCCATGCCGCTGGATTTAGGCGCGAATACCCACATTGCAGGTTGAATGCCGGGGGCGACATCGTAAGTATTGATTAAATAATTACCGTCAGGTGTTGCGCCATTCAGCTCCACCACTTCCAGCTTAATATAAATCTCATCAGGATCACCGTCACCATCAAGGTCTTTGCCCATTATCAGTGCGTCTTGCGCAAAATGAGTCTGCATCAAGGTCATCATAGACACGTTATTCGTACCCTTGACTGCTACCGCGACATCGTAAGGATTATCAGGTTCACACAAACTAGAGGCTGCAATTTTTACCCCTTCAATCTCTTGTGCGGCTCGCCATTCAGGATGCTCATTCAAGCAGGGTTTTTCGACACTGCTGGTTTCTTCGCTACGACTGTACACGGTAGCAGGGGGTGCGATTTCTGCTTTTTCGCTGGCACTGGGAACAAGAAAAATCACCGCTGTTATCAGCGATGCAATCAATATCAGAAGGAGCAAGATGGAATATTTTTTAGACATAGTTTTTAAAGCCTAGGTTTACTCGTTCCCACGCGCCGCGTGGGAATGCAGTTGGAGACGCGCCGCGTCTCGCACCGCAGGCGCGGTGCAAAGTCGTTCCTACGCAGCGCGTGGGAACGAGAAATTTTATACCACTACCATATTATCACGGTGTATCAATTCCAAATCATCAGCATAACCGAGGATCTGTTCAAATTCAGTGCTGCTTTTGCCTGCAATCAAACGGCTGTCGGTGTGATTATAATTAATCAGACCACGCGCTATTTCTACACCTGCATCATCAACACACGATACCAGTTCGCCGCGATTAAACGAACCTGAAACTGATTTAACGCCAACGGCGAGCAAACTTTTACCGTGACTTTGCAAGACGTTCACCGCGCCCGCATCCAAAACCACTTGCCCTTTCACCTGCAACTGCCCCGCCAACCAGCGTTTTCTAGCGACCAACGGTTCTACGTCAGGCAAGAAATGCGTGCCAATATCGGCTCCAGCAAGCACCTCGGTAATCACCTGTTCTGCGATACCTGCCACCACAATGGTTGCCGCACCCGAACGTGCCGCCAAGCGAGCCGCACGCACTTTAGTAGACATACCGCCACGCCCCAAACCGCTGCGGCTATCACCCGCCATACTGTTCAGTCGCTCATCATTGACACTGATTTCAGAAATCAACGTCGCATCGGGATACACGCTGGGATCGCCTGTGAATAAACCTTGTTGATCGGTCAAAATAATCAATAAATCCGCTTCTACCAGATTAGCCACCAACGCGGCGAGGGTATCATTATCACCAAAACGAATTTCTTCCGTCGCCACCGTGTCATTTTCATTAATGACAGGCACTGCGCCGAATTTCAACAATGTTAATAATGTACTACGCGCATTCAAATACCGCTGTCTGTCCGACAAATCATCATGCGTCAATAACACCTGCGCGGCATGAAGGCTATGTTGCTGAAAATTATCATCAAACACCCGCACCAAACCCATCTGTCCGACAGCGGCAGTCGCCTGTAATTCATGTAGTGTTGTTGGGCGTGATTTCAAGCCCAAACGCGCAACGCCTTCGGCAACCGCACCCGAAGACACCAAAATAACATCAATGTTCTGGTGCTTTAACACCGACATTTGCCGAACCCATTCAGCAATCGCCGTTTTATCCAAGCCCTTACCGCCCTTAGTCAATAAGGAGCTGCCAATTTTAACGACCACGCGCTTAACGCTATGAAAATTTGTTCTACTCACGGATTATGTTCTCTGTTGTTTTTATACGGGCTACGCTAATCGTTTTTCATTCAGTAACGTTACAGACTGCAAACGGGCAAACTTTTTATCAAAGGTAAATAACTGATGCTCATTTTCCAAACAGTTGGACAAAATGAGGGTGTCAGAAAAATCTGCCGTGTGCTTTTCAAAAGTAGCCAATGCAGTATCAAACTGCTTCTTGTGTTGCAGAACAAAAAGCGCGGTTTGTTGAAGATGTTTTAAGGCGGTTAGCACGGCTGATTTATCAAACTGATAGGCTGTTTCCAAGACCCAAACCATTTCAACCTGCACGATTTGTGGCACATAAACTTGTTTAGCACGTTTTAACAACGTCTTAGCTAAAGCAACTTGTGCTTGTGAATCTATATCATTGACCAATAAACGCACCAATACGTTAGTATCAACAGCAATCATAAACTCCCACCGCGTTTTTTAATCGCCTCATCCATTTGGGCTAAAGTAACGCCATGCGGCGCACTTAAAATACCGCAAGCCTGTTCAATATCGGCATCCGTCAATTCATTCTCAACGGCTGTTGCAGTTTGATACCCGTAACGCGCTTCTAAAAAACAGATAAAATCTAACACTTCCTTTTGTAAATTTTCGGGTAATTGCTGACTATGCGTTGTTATTGCGTTGATGTGATTCATAAGGCTTTTTTGTTAGGTTATGTATGGATTAAGATAAATATTATTCCGTTTTTACAAAAACGCATGATGGTTTTCATAATCCCCAATAAAAACCCCCAGTGCTTCAACTAAACGCGCCAATGGATGGTTTTCATTCGCTCCACCTGCATCTAATAACGCATTTAAAATAATCACTGCTTTATCGTAATCTTGCTCAGTGTGTAATGGGTAAAGCGGGATACTTTCGCACAAAGTTGTGTAATGATTAAGAATATCGCTAGAAACAGGGCTTAAGGTTTCCATTGGTCATACTCCTTGTGAGTCAACAACTGGGAACCTCGAAAAACCGCGAATTTTGACAAAATCAGAATCTTAACTGATTGATTTTATTGTGTAAGTTTTTTGGAGATTGAGGTTTTTCGAGGCCCCCAACTGAAACGATGCGCTTTGTACCTTAGCACATCCTATGATTAGCGCACCTTATCGCGTTGTAATGCTTATTTGTAGCCAGTCGCCGAATCGGTCTTTCAATAAGAAAATAAGAAATAGTCGAAAGCATAAAAGTTATAACTATAACAATCGCAGGCAACTAGGCATCTCCCCAGTCATTGATTGTAGGTATGTGACCCCGAAACAAGTGGTGTACAGTAGCATTTACCATTTGATGAAACATATATGTAGCATAGGAAACAAGACCAATTTTGCGCAACAATGTATTTTGCAAAAAGAAATGAAGAATGCTGTTTTGTGTGGTGAACAGTCGAAGTAAGCACAGAGCCATTGACAGGCTCAAGACTGGATATTGCAAGGCACTTATAAATATGCTGGCAAATTGATATTGCTGAACAATTGCTGACACCATTCCGAAAATATTAAATACGATACAAAGGATAAAGAAAACTGTCAAAATATCAAAAGGCAACCTAAGTCGCGTTGCTACTGCTAGTTTGTGGGGATCTCTAATAATCGATGCAATTAAAACTCCCATCATTAACGCATCAATGCGGCTGAATGTAAAAAGATATGAAGCGTTCCACGTCCAATTGTACCAAACAAGCACACGGATCAAAAAGGACAACACAATAGCAACAATTGCAAGAAAAGTAATATGTTTGCGTGGCAGGAAAAATATCAGAAATGGTAAAATAAGGTAGAATTGTTCCTCGATTGCTACAGACCAAGTGACACCAAACATAAAGGGAGCTCCATTTTTCATGAAGATCATAAAATTGTTTTGCATAAATAGCGCATAAGCCCACATAGGCACGGATTTCTGCCCAGAATCTAAAACTGAAACTAAATAGTTCAGTGTTCCATGCAAGTAAGTTGTATTGAGAAAAGATAGCAAAAAATAGCTGGCGAAAACAAAATAGTAGACAGGAAAAATTCTTGCTATCCGTCTTGTCCAGAAGATTTGGAAATAATTGGTTGCATTTCGATTGTCAATAAGAATTCCAGCAATGAGAAATCCTGATAAAATAAAAAACATATCCACACCACCAATCAGAAAAGGCAAAACAGCAGTTTTTATGCTATCAATGACAGTTCCAGAAGTAGTTTTAGTTAATCCAACCACGCAATGTAAAATTAAAACCAGTGACACAGCTAACCCACGAACACCATCCAGTTCTGGAATATGAGGACGTTCAATTTTGTCTTGTTTTATAACGATTGTTTCTAAATTCATTTGCAAATTATCCAAAATTATATCGTTCCCACGCTCTGGTATGTGAATACCACTATTGACGTTCCAACGTCATGCAGGACAGAATTTAGTCCCAAGAGATTGCGGGGTCTGCTAGTTTTTTACTTTCTATTTGCCGTGGTTGTTCTAAAAAGTCCATGATGGCGAAGGTTAATTCGCGTGTGCCTTCGCCATTGATGGCGGAGATTTTAAACACGGCGCCTGTCCAGTTGAGTTCGTCAATGATGGCTTGGCAATGGGCCTCCAGTTCTTCTTCCAGCACGCGGTCGATTTTATTTAATACTAACCAGCGCGGTTTGTTGGCAAGATCTTCGCTCCATTTTTCAATTTCGCGGCTGATTTTTTGCGCGGCTTGGACGGGCGATTCTGAACTTTCATAGGGTTCGATGTCGAGGACGTGCAGTAATAAGCCTGTGCGTTCCAGATGTTTGAGGAACTGTAAGCCAAGACCTGCACCTTCTGCCGCGCCTTCAATCACACCGGGAATGTCGGCAATCACGAAACTGCGTAAGTCATCGACGCGCACTACGCCCAAGTTGGGGTAGAGGGTGGTGAACGGGTAGTCGGCGACTTTGGGGGTGGCGGAGGAAACAGCGCGAATTAAGCTGGATTTGCCCGCGTTGGGCATTCCTAATAAGCCGACATCAGCAATCAGGGTTAAGGCTAAATTGAGTAAGCGGTGTTCGCCTTCTGAACCTTTGCTGGCGTGTTGCGGGGCGCGGTTGATACTGCTTTTAAAGCGGGTATTACCTAAGCCATGAAAGCCGCCCTGTGCGACTAATAAGGTTTCACCTGTTTTGGTGATTTCGCCAATCAGTTCGTCGGTATTCGCGTCGAATACTCGTGTGCCTAGTGGTACGGAGACGAAGTAGTCTTCGCCTTTCGCGCCTGTGCATTGGCGACCGCTGCCGTTTTGTCCGCGCTGCGCTCTGTGTACGGTGTGGTAGCGAAAATCAACGAGGGTGTTGATGTTTTCCACGCCGATTAAATAGACGCTGCCGCCGTTGCCGCCATCACCGCCGTCAGGGCCGCCCATAGGGATGTATTTTTCACGTCGAAAACCAACCGCGCCATTACCGCCATCACCCGCTTCAACGCGCACCTGTACTTCGTCAACAAATTTCATAACTTACTCAAATCTAACCGATAAAAACAAAAAAAGCCCCAACCACACGGGGAGGAGCTTTTTGATAACTTAAGCTGCCGCCTTATAGGCTACAGCTTAGTTTTATGCTGCAACGATACTGACAAATTTGCGGTTATTAGGGCCTTGAACCTTAAATACCACTTTGCCTTCTGCGGTTGCAAACAAGGTGTGATCTTTGCCGATACCGACATTAACACCTGCGTGAAAGTGTGTTCCACGTTGACGTACGATGATGTTGCCTGCTAAGACACTTTCGCCGCCGAATTTTTTAACGCCTAGGCGTTTGGCATTAGAGTCGCGTCCGTTACGCGTACTACCGCCAGCTTTCTTATGAGCCATTTCTTTAACCCCTAATTATGCAGAAATGCCAGTAATCTGGATTTCTGTGTAGTATTGACGATGACCCATTTGTTTCATGTGGTGCTTACGTCTTCTGAATTTTATGATTTTGACTTTTTTGTGTCTGCCTTGAGACAATACGGTCGCTGTTACTTTGCCGCCTTCGATAAAAGGAAGACCGACTTGAACATTACCGTCTGATTCAATCATCAGCACTTTATCAAATTCAATGCTGTCGCCTGTGCCTAGCTCCAGTTTTTCTATTTTTAAATAAGTACCTTCTTCCACACGGTACTGTTTACCACCTGTTTGAATTACCGCATACATCGGCGCAAGCTCCATCAAGCATAATCTGTTAAAAGTGAACAGAGAATTATATTTTTAAACTAAAGTCGCGTCAATAAAAACCAACCGACCACACCTCATTAGAGTAACACAAGAAAGGAATTGACACCACTGTAGTTTATTGGTCAGTTAGCTTTTCATTGCGTTATAATGGGAAGATTAATTTGTGTTTCATGGTTTTTACCCTGAAATTCGCCCCAACTTAACTATGTAGCTCGCACTAATGGCATCACAAAATATTTCGCCGATTGATTTTGATTCAATTAAGAATTTAACTGCAATCGAGGCTAAAGCCGTCGATCAACTCATTATTGATGAACTGAGTTCTGACGTAATTCTCATTAACCAGATGGGGCATTATATTGTTGGCAATGGCGGTAAACGCTTGCGTCCTATGTTGTTGTTGTTGGCCGCCAAGGCATTGGGCGGGGTCAATGATAATCATCTTATTTTAGCGGCAGTGATTGAATTTATTCATACTGCTACGTTGTTGCATGATGATGTGGTGGACGAGTCTGATTTAAGACGCGGCAAAGAATCCGCCAATGCGGTCTGGGGCAATGCTGCCAGTGTATTGGTCGGCGATTATCTGTATTCCAGTGCGTTTGAAATGATGGTACGCACTGGCAATATGCGGGTGATGGAGATTCTGTCTAAAACCACGACGGCGATTGCGGAAGGCGAGGTATTGCAATTATTAAACTGCAATAATCCTGAAACCACTGAGGCAAAATATCTGGAAGTGATTGCGCGTAAAACGGCAATTTTATTCAGTGCGGCGACGCGTTTAGGCGCAGTGCTTGCCGATACGTCGGCTGAGGTTGAGGAAAATTTAGCAGAATATGGTCAACAACTGGGTGTTGCGTTTCAGTTGATTGATGACGCGCTGGACTATAAGGCAACTAAAGAAGAATTAGGCAAAAATTTAGGGGATGATTTGGCGGAAGGTAAGCCGACGTTGCCGTTAATTTATGCGATTCAAAACGGTACGCCAGAAGAAGCGGCGATTATCGTTGATGCGATTAGAAACGGTAAGCGTGAGGCGTTTAATGAGGTGTATGCGGTGGTGAAACGCACTCAGGCGATTGCTTATACGGAACAACGTGCGGAAGATGCGGCACAAAAAGCCATAGACGCGCTTGGCGTATTACCTGATTCAGATTATAAAACGGCATTAACATTGCTGGCAAAATTCTCGGTACAGCGTAATTATTGAGCTGAGCAGTTATCGAGTTAACGCCTTACGTCTTGTGCGTATTTATTCTCAGAAGGACGATTAACGGAGATGATGCCGTTTTTGTTTTTGATGCCGTAGCCGTTTTTACCTTTACGCTTGACTTCATACATGGCTTCGTCGGCTGATTTTATCAGGCTTTCTACACTGTTTCCGTGCATTGGAAACAGCGCAATGCCGATGCTGACACCGATATTAACGGTTACGTCCGCGTTAATGACAACAGGTTTTTTGATGGCGACGATGATTTCTTCGGCAATACTGAAACCTGTACTGATAGGGTCGCAATTAAATAAAATGATGAGGAATTCATCGCCGCCTAAGCGACACACAATGTCATTATGGCGGACACAGGATTCCAGCCGTCGTGCGGATTGTATCAGCACGATGTCGCCTACATCATGTCCATAAGTGTCATTGGCTTTCTTGAAGCCGTCCAAATCCAGCAGTAATACGATGGTAGAGGCACTCTTTGCTGATGCCAGATGTTTTCTTAATTGCAGTTCAGCTGCATTGCGGCGCAGCAAGCCTGTCAAACCATCATGATTAGCTTCGTAGTGCATGGCTTTTTCGCTGGCAACGCGCTTGCTGATGTCAAAAACAACCCCCTCAAAACGGGTGACACCAAACGCATCGACGATTTTAGACACCAGACAATGTACCCATAACGGGTGTTCTTCGGTATCGTTGTGCAGCATTAAATCTTGCGCTTCCAGTTGTTCCATCTCCAGCGCGTTCTGCATCATTTGCTGAAATTGCATCGGTTCTTTAAAAAACAGCGAGGCAAAATGTTGTCCGTTAATGGCTATTAAATTATTGTCTTCGTAGCCCAGTATTTTCAGTAGCGTGGGCGTACAGGTTAAAATTTTGCCTTCTTTGTCCAGTAAGAATAAGCCCGCACTGGTGGATTCAAAGATATTGCGCAGTTTTTTCTCGGCAAATTCCACCCGTTTGCGCAGCACTTGTTGCGTGGAAAGTTTAGTGGTCAGCAGGGCTAATATTTTATTGATATTGACGACCAGACTGCCTAATTCATCATTTTTATTGTCTTCCAGTGGTTCGATGCTCTCCTGCTCACCCGCAAGAATATCGCGTAAGGTATTGGAAATGCGTATTAATGGCTTGGAAAATAGCGAATGAACCAGCATTAACATAAACAACAGGGTTAAGCCGACGAGGATGAGAAATTGTAATGCGTTAGTCTGCGCGGCATTTTGGGCTTCGCTGAGAATAAAAGACGCATTGGAGGTAACACTGACTTGCCCAATGGATTTTTTCGTGCCGAACGGCGAGAACAGCTCGCGAATAATTTCCTGTTGATGATCGGTCTGCGTGCCTTTGGTTTTTTCAAGAGATAAGCCCTGATCGCTGGTAATGATTGCTTTATGCACGACATTATTACGCAATAGACCGTTCAGTACGTCTTCAGCAATCTGTATATTATTTGAATAAACCGCTATTGCCGCTGTGGGTTCAATGGTGTCTATCAGCTGGCGAATCATGACTTCTGCTTTTTGATTCGCGTGATTCATCTCGATACGAAAAGAAATGAATGTTGCAATGCTGGTAAAAACAAGTGTGGCTAAAAAGATATAACCGAGCAGTTTGTGATGCAGGTTTTTACCGTTGAATAAGTTCATAAGTTAATTTAATCTTAATAAAATGCGCACACTATTATTAACACTTCTACTGTCGATATAGCCAATGGCATCTCTATTGTCATTGACGATGGATAATACACTGTTATCGTCAGGAAATTCCATAGGCGGGGAGATTTGTCCTCTAAATGCAAGCATTGCCCAATACGCATTGATTTGTTCAATCGGTTTTGTCGTGAGTTTTTGATAAAATTCAGGGCGTAACGTCGATTGACACACAGGGAGTGCGAAGTGTCCATTGGGCAGTGAGCGGGTACGCCCCATAAAAATATCTTCTACTTGAACAGAATTAAGCGATTGCAGGTTATTTTTTAAGTTGCCGATGACGACTATATCGGCGTGTGACTCACCCGCAGTAAAAAAAAACAGCACCAGTGCGGTAAAAATTTTCATCGCATTAAAATACAAAATCAATACCTGTAGACATGACATTAACGGTGTCAGGTGTCGCACTACCCACTGATTGCTGCCATTGCTGAGAGCCGTTATGAGCACCCAGCCAATAATGACTCCATTGTGCTTTTAATGACATATTGTCATAAAAATCCCAGCGCATCCCCAGTGAAACGGATTGTTCATTGATGGCGTTGTTATTTAATATGCGGGTTAACTGCTGTTGATTGGCAAGTAAAGCAGGGGTTTTGACTAGGGGATTTGGCACATCCACATCATTCTGGAAGGTTTTGGCAATGCCGAGCAGCGAATAAAGTGTAATCGTTGAGATGCGTCTGCCGACACTGAGATAGGCACTGCTACGCGGCGGAGACCATAAGGTATTTGAGGCGATATAAGCCGCTTCCATTTGTGATAGCCAGATGCCGTCATCGTAAGCAAGACCGATACTGCCGAAATGATATTCTTTGCCTCTCATCGTCATTGCCGGTATTAATTGCTTTATATCAGGCCAATACTGTGTGAATAAAGGACTGTTAATAGGGGTTAATAGATCTTGAATAGGCGGATTGGAGGTGATGGTCGCATAGGTATAGCCCAACCGCGCCTGCCACGCCCCTTTTTCATAACTTATATTAGCACCCGTTGCAGGGGATTGTTGATTATGAACACCAGATGTTTGTGTGGGCAATTGATTATAAGAATAACCGCCGTAAATTTTGATGGATAAATAACCGTCATCTACGGAAAACTTCTTGGTGATGTCCGCACCGTCAATATGATAATAAGGGATGGTACTGTAAAATTCATGCGGTGGACGTATCCACGGATAGGCATAGCTGATGTTGCGATAGTCGGACAACGAAAATACACCCACACCCAAGCGACCGAAGCGTATATCCAGATCATCTTGGATGCTCCAGCGTAAAAATGCCCAGTCCAGATTCTGCTCGAAAAAATTACCCGCGTGATCTCTGGCTATCCATTGCACAGTTGCTTGTAGTGAATCGTTGGCTTTCCAGTCAACTTGTACGCCAAGTTGAGAATCATTGGTTATTCCCCACCCGCTATCAGCATCCTGAGTTTGTGATTTATCACGATAAAAGCCTATTTTATCGGTATCCGTTCCTGTGGCTGCCAATGTGCCGAATCCTTTGAGAGACCACGAAGACAGTTTACTGTCCGCCATTGCAATTTCAGTAACAAAAGGCATTAAACTCAACAAAAAAGGTACAACGTGATGTTTAACTTTTATCATGCGTTTTGGAATGGCAAAAATATACTTTGCAAGTATTTGGTAGGGATAATAAGCATATTTTACCGAGATTAATTTGCTATGTCCGAATTTGTTGTTTATTGCCAAAAACAGGGATACGCAGTGAATAATTTTTCCTCTGCGGGTCAAAATTTATCAACCAAACCCGTTACACGAGCGACTTTTTGTTGAATGGCAGCCATAAAAATCGCTTCATTAGCGACCAGCTTGACGGTTTTTTTGGCACGCGTAATTGCTGTATAAAGCAATTCTTTAGTCAATACGGGATTAATTAGTTCAGGTAATACGATTAACACCTCTTCAAACTCAGAGCCTTGGCTTTTATGAATGGTCATTGCAAACACGGTTTCACATTGCGCAATACGACTGGGCAAGTAACTTTTTACACTACCGTCTGGGCGTTGAAAAAACACCATTAATTTACCGACTTGATCTTTATCAGGTAAACATAGCCCAATGTCACCATTATAAAGATGTAGCGCGGGATTATTTTGCGTCACCAGCACAGGGCGACCGCTATACCATAAGCCTGCTATGTGAATGCGCCCGTTTTGTGCCAGTTTTTGTTCGACGCGGCTGTTAATATCCGTAACACTGTTTTTGCCTTCCTTGTTGGAACACAGCACTTGGAAGCGATTAAACGCTTGATAAATATCAGTAAAATCCGCACCCTGTTTAATTAATTTCAGATAGGCGGTTTGTTGCGCTGCAATATAAGCAATTAAATCGTCTTGCAATAACAGCGTATGTTCATTACCCGAAGTAAGACACCGCCAAGCGGCTGCACCGTTTTGCTCATTAACCGCCTCTGCCAGTTGTTTGATATTGCCATCAAAACGGTGTGCGGTTTTTAATTCCACCGTATGTGTGGACAAAGCTTCGGTTAAATCCGCCAACACCGCACCTGATTCCACCGATGCCAATTGATCTTTATCACCCAATAAAATCAACCGTGCGTTCGGTTTCAAGGCATCCATTAATTTACTCATTAATGCCAAATCCACCATTGACGCTTCATCGACGACCACTAAATCATGAATTAACGGGTGATTAACATCATGCCTGAAATAAGGTGAGTCGGGTTTCGCGCCTAATAGCCGATGCAAGGTGGTGACCGTTTCGGGAATAGTGCTTTTGATGGTATCCGAGCAGGGCAAGGCGGATTTATTAGAGCCGATAGATTCCTGTAAACGCATAGCGGCTTTACCCGTCGGTGCGGCGAGTGCTATCAATAGCGGTTCTTCGGCGAGTTCTTGCAATACCGCAAGAATTTTAACCACCGTCGTGGTTTTGCCAGTTCCTGGCCCGCCTGTAATAATACTGAAACTGTGCTGAACCGCGATACGCGCGGCTTCACGTTGCCAATCTTTACCATTCGCAGGCGGAAAATAAATATCCAGCAAGTCATTCAGCCGTTCAACACTGTGCGGATGCAGGGCAATGGCTAGTGTGGCATTTGCCAAACGGTGTTCATAATCCCAGTATCGCTGTAAATATAAACGGTTGTTTTCCAGCACCAAAGGTAAGAGAGTAGTGGCTGCGTCAGATGCCGACACCGCCAAACCCGATGCCAACACCAATACCTGCTTGTCTTTATCCAACACAATACAGCTATGTCCTTGATTATGTTGATAAGACAGCAATAGCACGATGTCTTTAAACGCCTTTTTTTGCGCGTCATTCAAGGTCGAACGGTCTTCCAAAAACCGTGCAAAAGCGGTATCGAGACGCGAAAATGGCAGAGGTTCTGGGCTGGTTGTAGTCATTGTCATGATGTCAGTGATAAAAACGCTGGATAAAGTGGGTTCATCTTACTCAATTTAGTACGCACTAAGAAGAGCTTTCGGCATACACTACGCCGATTTAAAGCGCAATCGAATGCGTCTACTGAACAGAATGGATTAATACAATGAAAAAACGCTTAATTATCGCTATGACGGGCGCGACTGGCGCAATTTACGGAGTCAGAATGTTACAGATTTTGCAGCCGCTGGACGACTGGGAAAGTCATTTAATCATTTCATCGTCTGGGGTCGTCAATTTAAAGTACGAACTGAACATGAAACGCGCCGAACTTGCCGCGCTTGCCGATGTGACGCACGGTATCAATGACATTGCCGCCAGTATTGCCAGCGGTAGTTTTAAAACCGAAGGCATGATAATTGCGCCGTGTTCCATGAAAACGCTGGCAGCGATTGCGCACGGTTTTGGGGATAATTTAATTTCACGCGGCGCAGATGTGGTGTTAAAAGAACGGCGGCGTTTAGTGGTCATGCCGCGTGAAACGCCGTTGCATCTGGTGCATATTCGTAATATGGCAACCGTTACCGAAATGGGCGGTATTATGTATCCACCCATGCCCGCGTTTTATAATAAATCCAATTCCATCGCTGCAATGGTCGATGAAACCGTAGGGCGGGTATTGGATTTTTTCGGTGTGCCTGTGGAGGGTTTGTTTACACATTGGGAAGGGTTGTAAGTTGGTTATCAATGAGCTAATGAAGGGGATGTTATGAAAGTCAATCATGCTGTTAAATGTACCGTATCGCTGATAGTGGCTATGTTCGTGCTGAATGATTGTCTGGCTGCAACACCTGAACCAGCTCATTGTGCCAACAACCTCGCATCACCCATCGCCAACTTTTGCGAAGTACAGCCCAAGGTGCTCTGGCGCGGTGCTAAGCCTGACCAGAATGCCAGCGCGTGGCTTATTCAAAATGGTGTGAAAACCATCATCAATCTTGAATTGTTATATGACGATATAGACACCCTGCATGAAGCAAACGTGAATCACGCAGGACTCTATCAACTGGATTACTTTCGAGTGAAAACGTGGGAACCCTTATACGCATTTGCCCACGATGCGGCAGATGACGATGTTATCCACTTTCTCGCCATTGCTAAACAGGCAAAGCAACCGATATATGTACATTGTCGTGCAGGTGAAAATCGTACGGGTGTTATGATTGCTGCGTATAAAATCATCCTGCAAAATCAAGAAGTCACTGCCGTAGTCAATGAAATGCAGAGTTATAAAGGCTTCTGGTCTGAAGCCACGACCAAATACATCAAAGATTTGGCATTACGGCGAACTGAGATTCTCAGCAAGGTGAATGTTTATAAGGTAGAGACGCCCACGCACATTATCTGTGACAACGGCAATTGTGAGAGTAAACGTTCAATCCTGCCGACGGGCAATAGCAACAATAATGCACAATGACGCAAAGCCTGCCAGAAAATGTTTCAGCGTGTGTCCGCTGATAACACCGAGCAGTTCAAATAGTTGTCTATCAAAATGTTCACAGAGTTTAGCAAGTAAATACAATCCCAACGCCGTTACCAACAGCCGACCCTTTAAATAACAGCTTTCAAATAACCACAATATCAGCGGAATCAGTACCAGCGGCAAAAACTGCACCAGCGCGTAAGGGCGCAAATCACCCGCGCCTCTGGTTTCCGACCAATACCAATACACCGCCGAACCAATACCCATTATCAGCAATGGCACTAAGGTCAGCGATTGTTCGCGCGGAATCACCCGCTCATCCAGCAACAGCGAAAACAACGCCATAAACGCCATCGTCATCGGCAACCTATCCCACAACAGCGTTGCCGTGGAGGGCGCGTAATGATAATAAGCCGAGCCGACACTCACCAGTAAAACGCCGATACACAGCACGATATACGCCCGATGATCTTGACGCGCAATGATGTATTTCCACCGCCACAAACCATACCCGCCCGCCAGCAAAAATGGAACATTGGAAAATACATTCCAAAAATTGGCAATGCCCGCAATCTGTCGCGTATCGGCAAATTGATGATACGCAGGGTCTTGGGGAATACGGTCAAAAAACAGCATCGCCATCACCGCGATACTGGCAATAAAAATCAGAATATGAGGGTGGTGTTTTTGTTCGAGCATAAAATGTGTTTGGCATGATGGTGTGGAGACGTTGCACGGCAACGTCTCTACGGTTTATGACTACGATAACAGCTTGGAATTCTTACTGTTCCGAAAAATCAGCGGCTTTTCATTGTCAGACAACGCGGCAGTTCTCGCCGATGCAATCGCCTCATCAATGACATGACGATTCGGTGATTTACTGCACACAGGATCCGTCGCGTACATATCGCCGGTTAATAAATACGCCTGACAACGGCAACCGCCGAAATCTTTTTCTTTTTCATCACATGACCGACACGGCTCAGTCATCCACTCAAAACCACGGAAGAAATTGAACGCTTTGGAATCTGTCCATATTTCTTCAACGCTGTAATCATTGACGTTCGGACACTCCAAGTTAGGCAACTCACGCGCCGAATGACAGGGCAGGGCAACGCCATCAGGTGCAATAGTTAAAAACGTTGTTCCCCAGCCGTTCATACAGGCTTTTGGGCGGTCTTCGTGAAAATCGGGGACAACGTAGTAAATTTTCATTTTACCTGCCACCGTTTCTTTAAACTCTTGGGCGATTTTTTCCGCTTCCGCAAATTGCTCTTTGGTTGGCAATAATAAATCACGGTTGGCGTGCGCCCAGCCGTAGTATTGGGTATTAGCCAATTCCAGATAATCCGCACCCAAGGCTTCTGCCATTTTTAAAATATCGGGCATTTGGTGAATGTTTTCGCGGTGAATCACCACGCACAACACCATCGGATAGCCGTGTTTTTTGACCAGATGCGCAACCTGTTTTTTATGCTCAAACGATGCAGTACCTGCGATATGGTCATTCAATTCTTGGCTGCTGGCTTGAATGCTGACTTGAATATGATCCAATCCCGCTTCTTTCAGCTCGATGATTTTGTCTTCCGTCAAGCCATAGCCTGAGGTAATAAGATTGGAGTAATAACCCAAATCACGCGCGTGTTTCACCAATTCAGGCAAATCTTTACGGGTTAAAGGTTCGCCGCCTGAAAAACCCAGTTGTACCGCGCCCATTTTGCGGGCTTGCGTGAGTACGCGCTTCCAGTCTTCCGTGCCGATTTCGCTGCTATGCTTCGCGTAATCAATCGGATTAGAGCAATACGGGCATTGCAACGGGCAGGCGTAAGTCAGCTCTGCCAACAACCAGCGCGGTGGAGTGATATTAGTTTTGGTGTATCCAGCCATTTTGTAAAGCTACCTCTAAAAATGCGTTAATGTCGTTATGTAGACCTTGCGTAGCAAATTTTTCTTCCAACTCGCTGACGATCTGTGCAAGTGTACGCGAACCATCACACAGTTTTAAAATTTCAGCCGAACTTTGATTCAGTTCAACCATGCCTTCTGGATATAAAATAACGTTTTTTTGTTGCGCTTCTTCCCATTGTAAACGGTGCGTGCGAGAAAATTGTACGGGTAAGTCTGGGTTTAGGGTCACGGGTTTTGCCTCTTGGTTGGTAATTTTGTGTTATTTCATCGCTAATGGATTTTGTATTTGCAACCGCTTATAAACAAAAAGCCCATCTTGCATATCCTCTGAAAATAGAATATTGCAATCAGCACGCAATGCACTGGCAATCATTAGAGTTGTTGTTCCATTATAAAACAATCAGTTAGCGAGATAGAAGTTCCAAAGCCCCGCGCAGACTCCGAGAATATCATCATATAAATCAATAAGATGGTTTCTTAGTCTGTCAGAAAGAATGCGGTAACGCTTCA
>JAUYBJ010000164.1 GCA_030693155.1 Methylococcales bacterium | reverse complement strand
ATTGCAACTTTAGAGCAATTGGAAGGGAATTTAACGCCTGAAATTCTTGAGCCGTTTCGGTCTGGGAAATTGGCTAAATGGTTGCGAGTGCGTAAGTTGGATGAACAAGCGGAAGCTGTTGAAGCGTTGCTTGCTGGTGATAATGAACGAGAAATGCAATTGCTGAAAAGTTTATATGGGTTGTTTGGTGGTGAAACTGACAATGATTTATTGCAAGTGGCGATTGCAGAACGCAAGCGGTCATTGCCTTTGTCACAAGAAAGTTACGATATGGAACTAGAAGCAGTTCAAACAGTATTTAAAAAAGAAATAGAACAACTTAAAATGGAATTCACCAAAAAAGAACGTGAATATCAGCAAGAAATTGAACAATTAAGGAATCCTCCAAAACCTAGAGTAATTGAAACCCATATTCAACAATTTATCGCCTATGATGATGGTACAGCATTGGATACTAAAACGGGTTTAACATGGTGTCGTTTCGCACATGGACAAACATGGCAAAATGGTACGGTATCGGGTGACTCAATAAAAGTAGACTGGGATAGTGCTTTTGAGGTCGCAAAATTATTTAATCGGCAAGGTGGCTATGCTGGACATACCGATTGGCGACTGCCCACAATTGCTGAGCTAGTAACATTGATTAATGAGAGTAACCATTACGGCATTAATACCGCTGTTTTTATTAACACTTATAATTATTTTTGGTCATCATCCAAATACGATAGTTACTACGCATGGTGTTTGAATTTCAGTTATGGCAAACATGATTGGCTTGGCAAGAGTAACAATTATGCTGTTCGCCTAGTGCGTGGATAATGTATCAATTTTTTTGGGTAGCAAGTAGCCCGCATGGAGCTTGCGGAATGCGGGGCTTTTCGTAATGATGTTATTGTTCCCCGTGTTCCGCTACGCTCCACACGGGCTACGCTTTAAAGCCTTGTAGGTCGGAATAAGTCGTGTAGGTCGGAATAAGCCTGTTTGAGCGTAAGCGAAAACAGGCGTTTCCGACAAACCGTTCTGCACATCCCCACGCTCTGTCGGAAACGCCCACCCTGCGCTACGCTTGGGTGAGCTTATTCCGACCTACGAAAACACGCAAGGAAACCACTATGCAAATGACTATTGATGTCCCTGATACCTTACCGCAAGAGCGTTTAAAACAACGCATAAAAGAATTAGAGCAAAGTTTGCTGATGGAAGCTCAGTTTTTCGCGATTTTTTCCAAACAACAAACCGCTGTAGATGACCCTTGGACAAATCCTACTATCGCTTTACCTACGGTTGATACAGGGATTGAAGATTTTGCGACGAATCACGACCACACTCTTTAGTTTTAGCTCTCAGGAGACAAAAAATGATTATTAATATGCACGAAGCCAAAATCCACCTCGCCAAATATGTTGAAAAAGCCTTGTCGGGTGAAGAGGTGATTTTTTCCGAAGCAGGTAAACCGATGGTTGCCTTAGTACCCGTATCTGCTTTAAAAACAGTGAAACGCAATAATGTCATACTCGGCACATTAGCAGGCGCATTTAAAGTGCCTGAAAATTTTGATGACCCGCTACCCGATGAAATTTGCAACGAGTTTTATAAAGCTGATTTATGAATTTGTTACTCGATACGCATATTTTACTGTGGGCATTAGCCAGTCCTGAACGCTTACCGAAAGCAGCAATAACGGCTATTTATCAAGCGGACAGTGTGTTTTTTAGTCCTGTGAATTTATGGGAAATCGGTATTAAATCGTCTATCTGGTCAGAATATGACATTCAATCTATAGAAGATATTTATGCCGCTAGTTTAAAAGCAAATCTGCAAGAGCTGTTAATAACGTCTGCGGATATGATAACTGCCACGCAATTACCACAAATCCATAAAGACCCATTTGACCGTATCCTAATCGCCCAAGCGCATAACAATCGCTGTCATTTAATGACGGTCGATAGCAAAATCGCTCAATATGAAATGCCTTATTTGTTGATTGTTTGATACCCATCTAATTTAAAACCAGAGAGCCGATTATGTCCAACACCGAAACCCTGTACCATAACATCCGCGCTCATATCGAATCGAATTACCCGCTGTTATACCTCGTTACGTTTGAAGAACAACAAGCTGATGCACTGATTACGCGACTTGCTGCCGAAGATAAACGTAAAATTTTTGAATGGAATCTGGCGCGGGGCGTGGTGAATTTTAACCATAAACAACCGTTAATCGAGTATCAAGAGTTAGCCAAAACGCTGGAAAATTGGTTAAACGATGAGCTAACGCATCATTTTTTGATTATCAAAGATGCTCACTTAGCCATGCGTGATAATCCGTTGGTGATTGCGCGGTTAAAAGCCTTAGCCAATAAATTACTGCATGATAGCGACACCAATGCCACGGTGATTTTGGTGTCTTCGCAAGCGTGTATTCCGCCTGAATTAGAAAAGTTTATTACCCTGTTTGATTTACCGTTGCCAGACGAAGAAAAAATTCGCGCGGTGATTAATGACTTTGTTGGCAAGCTGGGCGAAACCATTGATGATAAATCGTTAGCGGATTTAACGCTGGCGTTTCGGGGTTTGAGTGAGCATGAAATTACCCAGTTGTTGTATCGCGGTTATCAGCAAGATGGTGAAATTAACAGTGATGATGTGGCGTTGGTGTTAAAAGAAAAAGAACAAATCATCAAAAAATCGGGCATTCTCGATATGGTGGCAACGGCTGAACAATTGGATAATGTTGGCGGTTTAACGCAGTTAAAAACATGGCTGCAACAAAAAGCTCACGTTTTGCATAATTTAAATGATGCCTTAGATTTTGGTGTGGAAGCTCCTAAAGGGGTGATGATTGTCGGTATGCCGGGGTGTGGTAAATCATTAACCGCCAAAGCTACTGCGTCCTTATTTAAACTGCCCTTATTACGTTTAGATGTTGGCTCGCTCATGGGTAAATATGTCGGTGAAAGTGAATCGAATATGCGCCGCGCATTGCAACTTGCCGAAGCGGTTAGCCCTTGTGTGTTATGGGTGGATGAATTGGAAAAAGCCTTTGTTGGTATCGGCAGTGGCGGCGGGGGTTCAGAAGTTGCTACGCGGCTGTTTGGTTATTTTTTAACATGGATGCAGGATAAAACGGGTGCGGTGTTTGTGTTAGCTACGGCGAATGATATTTCTTCTTTGCCGCCTGAGTTGTTGCGCAAAGGGCGATTTGATGAGATTTTTTATGTCACTTTTCCTAATTCTAGTGAACGGGTAAATATTTTTACCATTCATCTAAAAAAACGCAAGAAAACCGATGTTATTGATGTGAAAAAACTCGCTGAAAAAACCGATGGCTTTTCAGGGGCAGATATTGAAGCGGTAGTGAAAGAAGCCATTGAAGTGGCGTTTGTGAATAAGCGCACCGCCTTAACTACCGAGGGATTGCTTAACGTTATCAATAATACGCATCCGTTGAAAGTGGTGATGAAAGATAAGGTGCAGGAATACGCGGATAAATTTGCTAATCTGAAAATTAAACCTGCATCTTGAGATAGTCAAGTGGACTCTACTATTAAATACACTGATTAACCGTTATAATCCGCTTTTACTTTATTCATTCAGCGAGTTACAGAGTGGACATTCAAGATTATATGCACCGCCTTGGGGTTCAGGCAAAACAGGCAGGGCGTGAGATTAGCCGTGCGGATTCGGGCAAGAAAAATGCGGCGTTGTTAAATATTGCGGAAGCGATTGAGAGTAATCGTGCGTTACTTGGTAGCGAAAATCAGAAAGATTTAGTCGCAGGTGAGATAAATGGTTTGGATGCTGCGTCATTGGATCGCTTGGCATTAACGCCTGCGCGTATTGATGCGATGATTGAGGGCTTGAAACAAGTTGCCGCGTTGCCTGATCCTGTCGGTGAAATCACCGATTTAAAATATCAGCCCAGCGGTATTCAGGTCGGGCAGATGCGTGTGCCATTGGGTGTTATCGGTATTATTTATGAGTCGCGTCCTAATGTGACGGTGGATGCGGCGGCGTTGTGTTTAAAATCGGGCAATGCCTGTATTTTACGCGGCGGTTCGGAGGCGATTCATTCTAATCGGGCGATTGCCAATTGTATTACTGAGGGTTTACAAGCCGCTGGTTTACCTGTTGCGGCGGTGCAGATTGTTGAAACGACTGACCGCGCTGCTGTTGGTGAACTGATTACGCTTAATGATTACGTTGATGTTATCGTGCCACGCGGCGGCAAAAGTTTGATTGAGCGCATTTCTAAAGAAGCGACGATTCCTGTCATTAAACACCTTGATGGTATTTGTCATGTCTATATTGATGATACCGCTGATATAAATAAAGCCGTTGCTATTGCGATGAATGCGAAAACTCATCGTTATGGGGTGTGCAATGCAATGGAAACCTTATTAGTCGCAGAACATATTGCCACCAAAGTGTTGCCTATCTTGGCGGAGCAGTATCGCGCTAAAGAGGTGGAGTTGCGCGGTTGTGCAAAAACCTGTTCACTGCTTCCTGATTGTCTTCGTGCTACGGAAACCGATTGGCAAACCGAATACCTCGCGCCGATTTTGTCGATTAAAATCGTGACCGATATTGATGAGGCGATTGCGCATATCAATCAATACAGTTCTGCACATACTGAATCCATTGTGACTGAAAACTACACCTTGGCGCGGCGTTTTTTGCGTGAAGTCGATTCCAGTTCAGTCATGGTCAATGCGTCTACCCGTTTTGCCGATGGTTTTGAATACGGTTTAGGGGCAGAAATCGGTATCAGTACCGATAAACTTCATGCACGCGGCCCCGTCGGTTTAACGGGACTTACGTCATTAAAATATATCGTGTTGGGCGATGGGCATATTCGGCAGTGATAGGCATATTCGGCGGCACATTCGACCCGATACATTATGGGCATTTGCGTTCCGCGTTAGAAGCACAAGAGATTTTTGGTTTAACGGAAGTGCGTTTTATTCCCAGCGCGACTCCGCCGCACCGCACGCAACCAGCGACGAGTGCAGAAATGCGCCGCGATATGGTCGCACTGGCGATACAAGCACAAGCCAGTTTTATCTGTGATTCCAGAGAACTGGAGCGGGCTGGCAAGTCGTATATGGTTGATACGCTGGTATCATTACGGCAGGATTTTCCCGACCAGCCGCTGTTATTATTTATCGGTACGGATGCGTTTAATCAGTTGACCAGTTGGCATCAATGGCAACGGCTGTTTGATTTTGCCCATGTGGTTGTTATGACAAGACCCAGCTTTACCCGCCAACCACTCGATGATTTTTTTATCGCCCGCCATACGGAAGACCCGACAACATTGGCAAACACACGCGCAGGAAAATTATATTTTCAAGCCATTACCCAGCTGGACATATCGGCAACTGCGATACGTCAGTTGATTGCCCGACAGCGTAGTCCACGCTTTTTATTACCCGATGCGGTAGTAGATTACATTACACACAACCAGCTTTACGAGACGAATTAGTCTCATTATTTATCAGGAAAACTATGTACACAGAACAATTGTTGAAACTCGTCCAAGACGTTTTAGATGACCGTAAGGGTCAAGGCATCGTCACTATGGACGTGCGCGATAAAACCAGCTTTACCGATTACATGGTGCTGGTCACAGGCACATCTGACCGTCATTTGAAATCGTTATGTTCTTATGTCGAAGAAAAAGCCAAAGAAGACGG
>JAUYBJ010000184.1 GCA_030693155.1 Methylococcales bacterium | reverse complement strand
GCCAGTGCTTCTTTAAGAGCCTCGCCCGTGCCTGATTGAAAACTACTGATACGCACATAACCGTAGTTCTTTTCTATCATGCGACTTTTAACGCTTTTCACTTTGATGATAGCGCGAACCAGTGTCATTTTTAACGGTTTTTCTGCACCTTCACGCACCACGAGCAGGTCAATCGATTTACCCGCTTCGCCGCGCATATGTTTAACGGCTTCCGTTAAGGTCATGCCTTTAACAGGTTTGTCGTCGAGTTTAATAATCAGATCGCCTGCTTTGATACCGGCTTTTTGGGCAGGCGTATCATCAATCGGCGAAACGACTTTAATAAAACCGTTTTCCATCGTGACTTCAATACCCAGACCGCCGAACTGCCCCGATGTGCCTTCTTTTAATTCCTGATATTCTTCAGTATCCAAGTAGGCAGAATGCGGA
This sequence comes from Methylococcales bacterium, assembly GCA_030693155.1. GTDB lineage: Bacteria > Pseudomonadota > Gammaproteobacteria > Methylococcales > Methylomonadaceae > UBA4132. The sequence continues at coordinate 19,237 of JAUYBJ010000184.1, read as the reverse complement.
TCAAGTCCACTCAACATCCCTTTAACGGCATCTTCGAGCAGTTTTTTATCCGACACAGGTTCGACATAGTCTTTTTTAATACGCCCGAAAATTTCGGTAAATGTCCGTAAATCTTCGTAAGGTATCGCTTCTGTAGTAGCAGTGGCTGGTGCGGGTGCTGCTATTGCCGGCTCATCGTCTTTGTCAGCAAAGACACTGCCGCAGATGCCCATAAACACACCCAACATAATCCCTAAGGATAAAATAAAAATATTTTTCTTTTTTAGCATCTGCCTTAAACCCCAACTCTTCAATTTCCTAAAAATATATTATGTAACGATAACTCATTTAGCGGTGTTTTTTTTTACACACCAGCCAAGTGGATCAATCGGCATACCTTGTTTGCGTATGGCAAAATACAATCCAGACTGTTTACGCCCACCACTTTTACCCACAGACGCAATCACGTCACCCGCAGCTATCACATCGCCCTCACGCTTATACAGGCTTTGGTTGAAACCATGCACGGTCATATAACCTTGACCATGATCTATAATAATTAATGAACCGTAACCCTGAAACGGTCCTGAATAAGCGACTTTGCCCGCAGCAACCGCTTTGACTTCTGTGCCTTCTTCCGCATTAATCAATACCCCGTCCCATAAGCCTTCTGCCCTAGCACTTCCGAATTTGTGGACTGCGCCATTCACTGGCCACGCTAACTGCCCTTGAAGTGCGGCAAAGTTACTGTCAATCTGAGGCGTTTCTGGCTCAGGTTTAACCGTTTCTTTGGTCGTCTCAACGGTTGGTGTGTCGGTTAGTGCGTTTTTTTCGTCCTGTAAACTGCTAATCAAGCCTCTGAGCTTATTTTCACTTTCTTTTAAATCGGCTAACTGGTGTTGGCGCGAAGAAAAATCACGCAGTAATTGTTGTAGCAATTCGCTTCTTTCTTGTTTGACCTCATCAAAATCCACCTGCTCCGCCTGCTTTTGTTCGAGGCTTTGTTCCAGACGTTTGGTTTCGGTATCTTTTTGTTGATCCAACCGCCCTTGAAATTGAATGGCTAATTTAAGATCACTCAATTTTTTTAAGCGTGCTTTATTGATGTAATTGTAATATAGCATCATTCGACTGGATAACACGGGGTCTTGTTGATTTAGCAGGATTTTTAGCTTGTCTCTTTGCCCCATGGTGTAGGCTGATTTTATTTGCACTGCCAATTCTTTGCTTTGCTTGTCTATTTCGCGGCGATAAATAATTCTGTCCTGTTGGTTTTTACCCAGATTTTGGCGGGTTTGTTCAATTTGCGTTTGCAGCGTTTTTAAGGAGGCGGCAATTTCGCCGTAACGTTTTTCGACTTCTGCCAACTGACTTTGTAATGCGGCTTTTTTCAGCTCAATACGCTGCATATTTTCTTGGGCGACCTCAATATCTGCCCGCACGTCGCTCAATTCGCTACTTTTATCTAACAGTTCAGCCCGCCCCTCGTTGACCGAGAGGCTGAGCAATAAACAAAAAATCAGCTTTTTTTCATTCACAAATGAGCGATCTGCCAGTCATTTCAATGGGTTTTTCAACGCCCAAAATATCCAGCATAGTGGGTGCTAAATCAGATAAGCTGCCGCCTGAGGCTAAGGGATGATTGCCGCAGACATACACTAACGGTACTTGATTGGTGCTGTGTGCGGTATGGGGCTGCCCTGTGGTTTTATCAACCATCTGCTCGATATTGCCGTGATCGGCAGTCAATAATAATTGTCCACCGACACTTTTTAAGGCTTCAACAATGCGTTGCAAAGCCGCATCTACCGCTTCTACGGCAAGAATAGCGGCAGGTATCACACCCGTATGTCCGACCATGTCGCAATTGGCGTAATTACAGATAATGACATCGTATTTGCCGCCTGTGATAGCCGCGACTAAATGGTCAGTCACTTCGGGCGCACTCATTTCAGGTTGCAAATCGTAGGTTCTGACTTGTGGCGAGGGTACTAAAATACGCTCTTCACCGGCAAACGGCGTATCTACTCCGCCATTGAGGAAAAAGGTAACGTGGGCATATTTTTCGGTTTCTGCCAATCTTAATTGCGTCATACCTACGTTTGCCAGCACTTCACCCAAGCCGTTTTTCATGTCGGTTGACGGGAAAGCAACATCATAATCAAAGTCTTGATGGTATTCGGTGAGTGTGCAGAAATAACCTAAATGCGGTGCATGATTTCTTTCAAAGCCAGTAAAATTTTCAGCGGTAATCGCTTGGGAAATTTCACGCGCACGGTCAGCACGGAAATTCATAAATACCACGGAATCATGCGGTTCAAGCGCGACTGCTTTTTGATTGGTATCCAAAATAGCGGTGGGCAGCACGAATTCATCGGTTTCGCCACGTTCATAAGCCGCTTGTAACGCGCTCAATGCCGAATCGGCACTAAACTCAGCTTCACCTTTAACGATTAAATTGTAAGCACGTTGCACTCTGTCCCAGCGGTTGTCTCTGTCCATTGCATAAAAACGCCCTGTGATAGACGCAATGCGCCCTACACCCATAGCGGCAAATTTTGCATCCAATAATTCAAGTGATGACGTAGCACTTTTAGGCGGTACATCACGTCCATCCAGAAAAGCGTGCAAGTAGATTTTAGTCAAGCCGTGTTTCGCCGCCAGCTCAACCATTGCCATAATCTGCTCTTCATGACTGTGTACGCCACCCGCAGACAGCAAGCCCATAATATGCAAGGCTTTATCGCTGGTTTTAGCTAAATCAACCGCACGGCATAAAACGGGATTGTTGTAAAAACTGCCGTCTGCAACAGCATCATTCACTTTGGAAAAATCCTGCGACACATAACGCCCTGCGCCGATGTGCGTATGCCCGACTTCGGAATTACCCATTTGATCGCCGGGTAAACCGACGGAATGACCTGAACAATCCAGTAAGGTCATCGGATACTCTTGTTGCAACTTATCCCAACAAGGGGTGTTTGCCATGGCAATGGCGTTGTTTTCTGTGTCCTGTGTGTAGCCGAATCCATCAAGAATCAGCAATACTAACGGTTTGGGTCTATTCGACATTCATCTCTCCAAAAACTAAAAAAGCCTACATAAGGGATATAGGCATAAACTCAAGTTATATTATCAATTACCCAAAACGATTAAAAATAAGGTATCATTTTGCCAGATTTGCTGGTTTTTTGTATTTTTACACGAAAGCACTCAGGCGATATTATACCCGATGTTCGGTTTTTTTAGTTGCCTTTGGCATTCTAAAATCAGCTGAAAGTGTGTCTGGTATGTGCGGTTAAACAAGCTATACGCTCATACTTGCTAAGCCTGTCCAACTGCTTGAAAATTTAACGCAGGTTGGCAATCGCTTGTGTTCCGACGGTTAGCAAAAAGTTATTTTATAATCCGATGTCATCAACCCGTAGTATTAGTAATTATAATGAATAATAAAGACCCGCACATTTTGTATGATGATGCCGATATAATTAAAGCCGCCCGCTGCTTAAAAGCAATGTCTCATCCCCTACGCCTGAAAATACTTTGTCTGCTCGGCAATAAATCCATCAGCGTACAAGATATTGTTGAACAGGTCGGTACCAGTCAAAGTAACATTTCTCAGCATTTGTCCATTCTTAAAGAAAAAAATATTCTCGGTTGTAAAAAAGAAGCCAACCGCGTCTATTACTTTATTGATGATGAACGGATGCTCAAACTGATTGAAATGATGCGTGAAGTTTTTTGTTCTGCGCATTAATCTGTTTTTACCTTTCACTTAACAAAATACAAACTTACCCAATATGGATAGATACATAGAGTTTATTTTAAATCACTACATTCTGGTGCTGGCACTCGCCGTAGTGACTTATTTATTAATACAAGAAGCATTTGACGGCGTATTTAATAAATCAAAGGCGGTTTCGCCGTTATTAGCCGTCGCTAAAATGAACGACAGTGATACCGTCATTATTGATGTGCGCGAAGCCCCCGAATTTGTGGTCAGCCATATTGAACAGGCGACCAACATAGCATTAAGCAAATTACCCGAAGAATTACCCAAACTGACTGAACAAAAAACCAAACCGATATTGCTGATATGTCAAAATGGTACACGCTCTGCTTCAGCGGGAAAAATTCTCACTAAAGCGGGTTTTGAGCAAGTGTTCGTCATCACAGGTGGCATGACAGCATGGGAAACCGATTATAAACTGCCCGTCAAAATGTCTGCTAAGTACAAAAAATAACACCCTTTCATTTAATTATTATTAAACAGGAAATACTCCGTTATGGCTGAAGATAACAACGCGACAGAAAAACAATTTTCTATTCAAAAGATTTACACCAAAGATATGTCTTTTGAAACGCCCAATTCACCGAAAATATTTACTGAACAATGGGAACCCTCAGTTGATTTCAACTTAGGCTCTCATGTTGAACCTTTGGATAACGCTTTCTTTGAAATCAACCTGACGCTGACTATCACCGTTAAAAACAAAGACACCGTTGCTTATTTAGTTGAAGTCAATCAAGCGGGTATTTTTGCGTTAGCGGGTTTCAGTGATGAAGAAATGGGGCCTATGGTCGGCAGTTTCTGCCCTAACATCCTGTTTCCTTACGCAAGAGAAGCAGTATCTGACTTAATCGTCAGAGGTGGTTTCCCACAACTGTTATTAGCTCCTGTCAATTTTGATGCTTTGTATGCGCAACACTTGCAACAAACTCAAGCAGCACCTACCCTCAATTAATCTGTTTGATGAATAAAAACATAGCCTTGCTGGGTGCAGGCTCATGGGGAACTGCTCTTGCTCTTCTGGCAGCCAGAAATGGCTGCCAAGTATTGCTATGGGGGCATAATCCCACTCACGTCGCCGCTTTAACCCGCGATAGAGAAAACAAACAGTTTTTATCAGGTCTGGCTTTTCCCGATAATCTACAAATAACGGGGGATTTGGCTGAGATTGCCGCCTTTTCTGATTTATTATTAGTCTGTGTACCCAGTCACGGCTTCAAAGACATACTCGTTAAGATCAAACCGTATTTATCGCGTGACGTTAAAATCGCATGGGCAACCAAAGGTTTTAATCCAGACGATGGTTGCCTGCTACACGAAGTGGTTGCTGATGTATTCGGCACAGACACACCCGCCGCTATTTTATCAGGCCCGACTTTTGCGCGTGAAGTCGCCGCTGATTTACCCACTGCTATCACCATTGCCGCCAATCAACCTGAGTTTGCCAATCAATTAAGCGATATGCTGCACGGCGGACGCTTTCGCACTTATACCAGCTCCGATGTTATCGGCGTGGAAGTCGGCGGAGCGGTTAAAAACGTACTCGCCATTGCCGCTGGGATTGCTGATGGACTGGGATTTGGAGCCAATACCAGAGCCGCGCTGATTACACGCGGCTTAACGGAAATTATCCGTTTAGGAGTGCAGTTAGGCGGTAAACCCGATACTTTTATGGGCTTGGCAGGTTTGGGTGATTTACTATTGACCTGTACCGACAACCAATCGCGTAACCGTCGTTTCGGTTTAGCGTTAGGCTTAGGCAAAGACCGAGCAGAAGCAACAGCGGAAATCGGACAGGAAATTGAAGGTGTCTTTGCGGCAAGAGAAACTTATCTGTTAGCGCAAAAACACGGCATTGAAATGCCGATTACGGAACAAACTTACAAAGTATTATACGAAGGTTTAGACCCGTTGACCGCCGTACAAAATCTACTCGGTCGCGAACAAAAATCGGAATCGTAGCCAATAAGTTAATGTCCACGAGAATTACTTAATCAACGCCCCCGCAAAATCCAATTGCCGCCACGCTTCATACAGCACAATCGACACGGTATTGGACAAATTCAAACTACGACTGGTCGCGGTCATCGGCAAATACAAACAATATGCTTCGCCTGACGCGGCTAATACCTCGGCTGGTAAACCGCGCGTTTCAGGGCCGAACAGCAACGCATCACCCGCCTGAAAACTCACCTCGCTAACCATACGCCGACCTTTAGTCGTCAGCGCAAATACCCGTTGCGGCTTAATATCATCCAGAAAGGCAGCGAGCGAGTCGTGCAGACGCACCGCCACCCATTCATGATAATCCAGCCCTGCACGGCGCAATTTTTTATCATCCAGTTCAAATCCTAACGGTTTGATTAAATGTAATTGCGCCCCTGTGTTAGCACACAAACGAATAATATTGCCAGTATTCGCGGGAATTTCTGGCTCATATAAAACAATATGCAGCATTAGTTGTAGTTGTTATCAACGTGAATCGGCTTGAGTTTCCATATTTCATCGTTGTATTCAGTGATTGTTCTATCAGTAGAGAATTTACCGCTGTTCGCCGTATTTAAAATACTCATGCGTGTCCAGCGTTCTTTATTTTGAAACGCAGTTTCTACCTGTTTTTGCGCATTCACAAAACTGCGAAAATCAGCAATAGTCATCCACGGATCATTAGGACTTTTGATGGAATCAATAATACAGTCGAAAATATTCGGTTCAAACTGATTGAAATGTCCACACTCCAGCAAGTTCATCACGCGCTGCAAGTCCTCATCCTGATTAATCATGCCTACAGGGTCATAATGATGGCGTAAATCTTCCACTTCATTTTCCGTCAGACCGAATAAAAAGAAATTATCATCACCGACTTCTTCACGAATTTCGATGTTCGCGCCATCCAGCGTACCGATGGTAATTGCGCCGTTCATCATGAATTTCATGTTACCCGTGCCTGAGGCTTCTTTACCCGCCGTCGAAATCTGCTCGGATAAATCTGCACCTGGGCAGATTTTTTCCATTGCAGAAACGCGATAATTCGGCAGGAACACCAGTTTTAATTTATCACCGACATCGGGATCATTATTAACGACATTAGCAACGCTGTTAATCAGCTTGATAATGCGTTTTGCCATGAAATAACCCGGAGCTGCTTTACCGCCAATCAACACACAACGTGCTGTCCAATTTTTAGTTTCACCGCGTTTAATGCGATCATACAAATGAATCACATGAAGCACGTTTAATAACTGGCGTTTATATTCATGAATCCGTTTTACCTGCACATCGAACAACGCATCCACGTTTAAATCAATATCCAGTTCCTGTTTTTTAAACTCAACCAGTCGTTGCTTCGCATCTTGTTGCACTGTGTGCCAACGGTCACGGAAGGCTTGATCTTCGGCGAACGGCGTTAATTTTTTCAACAACGATAAATCTCTTACCCAACCATCACCAATAGTTTCAGTGATTAATTCGGCTAATTCGGGATTACACATTGCCAACCAGCGACGCGGAGTTACGCCATTGGTTTTATTGTTGAATTTTGCAGGCCACAATTCATAAAAATCATGGAACAAACCTTGTTGCAATAATTTGGAATGCAGCGCGGCAACACCGTTGACAGAATGACTACCCACGATAGCTAAATACGCCATTCTTACTTTCTGTTCGCCGCCTTCTTCAATCAATGACATCCGCGCTAAACGGTCTTTATCACCCGGCCAATGCGTAGAGACTTCAGCCAAAAAGTGGGCGTTAATCTCAAAAATAATTTCCATGATACGGGGCAGCAAATCTTTCATTAAACCCACAGACCATTTTTCCAGTGCTTCTGGTAAGAGTGTGTGGTTGGTATACGCCATCGTATCACGGGTAATTGACCACGCTTTATCCCACGATAAACCATGAATATCCATCAACAAGCGCATCAATTCGGCAACGGCGATACTGGGATGAGTGTCATTTAATTGGAAAGCATTTTTCGCGGCAAAATCGGTAAAATCGTTGTTCTGACGACCAACCCACGTTTGCAATACGTCCTGTAAGCTGGCAGACGCGAGTAAATATTGTTGACGCAAGCGTAAGGCTTTGCCGTTTTCATTGGCATCATTGGGATACAACACCATCGTGATATTTTCCGCAGTATTTTTTGCGGCGACTGATTCCGCGTAATCGCCTTCGTTAAATTCCTGCAAATCAAATTCATCGGTCGCGGCGGCTTTCCATAAGCGCAGCGTATTGACCGTGCCATTTTGATAACCGGGAATCGGTGTATCAAACGGCACAGCAAGCACATCATGACTACCCACCCAACACACGCGCTTATGCCCGTTTTCATCAGTATGGCATTCAGTGTGTCCGCCGAATTTAATTTTTTGCGTGTATTCGGCACGTTCAATTTCCCAGACATTACCGTTACACAACCAATGATCGGGTTTTTCCACCTGCTCACCGTTGATAATATCCTGAGAAAACATTCCGTATTCATACCGCAAGCCATAACCTGTGACGGGCAGTTGCAAGGTTGCGCAACTGTCAATAAAACACGCCGCCAACCGACCTAAACCGCCATTACCCAAGCCTGCATCGGCTTCCGCTTCTACCAACTCTTCGAGGTCTAAACCCACATCATACAGCACTTTATCAATAACATCGTTAATGCCCAAGTTAATCATGGCATTGCTGAGTGTCCGCCCCATCAAAAATTCCATTGATAAATAATACGCTCTTTTACAATGCTCATCTTTGTAGGCATTGTAGGTTTTTTTCCAGCGTTCAGTCAGGCGATCACTAATCACTAACGCCAACGCTTCATAGGCATAATGCAGCCATAGGCAATTTTCATCCCGACCCAGTCTATGCGCGTAATAGCGTTTAAAATCGGCCTCCATGTGTTGTTTGTCCATACCCAAATCAGGTAAGGTAGTAATATGCGATTTTGGAATACTCGTCTTAAAGCGTCTATGTGGCATCGTTTTTTACCATTGGCTAGTTAAAATATTAAATTCAATACACTATTCTACCAAAAATACACCCAATAATCCCGCACCTTGTGGTTAGCGACTTTGTACTATCTCGGTTAAAATAGCTTTTTTTGCTTTAGGCTGAATAATGCGTATCCATCTACTCCCCACTCAATTGATTAACCAAATTGCGGCGGGCGAAGTGGTCGAGAGACCGAGTACCGTTGTCAAAGAGTTGCTGGAAAACAGCTTTGATGCAGGAGCAACACACATCACTATCAACATAGAGCAGAGCGGCAGTCGGCTGATAAAAATCAGGGATGACGGCTGTGGTATTGTTAAAGAAGACTTGCCGTTGGCTTTGTCACGTCACGCCACCAGCAAAATTGCCAATCTGAATGATTTAGAACACGTCACCAGCATGGGATTTCGCGGTGAAGCCTTGCCCAGTATCAGTTCCGTTGCTCGCTTGACGCTGATTTCGCGTATTGCCGATGCACCGTGTGCGTGGCGCGTCAGTGCTGATGGTTCAGAACAACACGCTAACCCCGAACCCGACCCGCACCCACAAGGCACAACGGTAGAAGTGCGCGATTTGTTTTATAACACCCCCGCGCGGCGCAAATTTCTCAAAACCGAAAAAACCGAATTTGCGCATATTGAATCACTGTTACATAAACTGGCATTGAGTCGGTTTCATATCGGTTTTACCCTGACGCACAACCAGAAAGACATACTCAAATTAAAACCTGCCCTTAGTGAAGCCGAACAGGAATACCGTATAGCGGGTATTTGCGGCTCTGAGTTTATCAATAACGCGGTAAAAATTGACGTTGCTGCCTCAGGCTTGCAACTCACAGGCTGGGTGAGTTTACCGACCTTTTCCCGCAGTCAGCCTGATATGCAGTTTTTTTATGTCAACGGACGCTTGATACGCGATAAATTAATCGCCCACGCTATTAAACAGGCGTATCAGGATGTGTTATTTTCAGGGCGGCAATCGGTGTTTGTGCTATACCTGACCCTAGATCACAGCTTGGTTGATGTCAATGCGCATCCGACTAAACAGGAAATTCGCTTTCGCGAAGGGCGGTTAGTGCATGATTTTTTATTCAGTGCCTTGCATCGTTCCTTAGCACAGGTCAGACCTGCCATAAGCAACCATGACACCATACACACCGCATTCCCTACTGAAAGCCAAACAGGTTACGCCACACCTGCGTTACCTAATACTGCGCCCTCCACATCTTACTTGCCAACCGAACAAACATCGCTACCATTTAATGTCGCGGAAACAGTCAATGCCTATTCCGCCTTATATCCACAAGATGAGCGCGGCGCATTGTCTCCAGCCGACACCTCAACCATGCCGCCATTGGGATTTGCTATCGCGCATTTGCACGACATTTATATTTTGTCGCAAACCGCGCAGGGTATCGTATTGGTCGATGTTCATGCCGCTCATGAACGCATTACCTATGAACGCTTGAAACAACAATGCCAACAAGGTGCCATTGCCAGCCAACCGTTATTACTGCCGATTAAAATCAGCGTCAGTGCCGCAGAAGCCGAATTAGTCGAGCAACAGCACGAGTTTTTTCTCTCCTTGGGTTTTGAACTCACCCGCGCAGGACTGGACACCATCGCGTTACGCGCCAGCCCTGCGTTATTAGCAGGTACAGATGTAGTAGGTTTAATCACCGATGTATTAGCCGACATCAATGCACAAGGCATCAGCGAACGCATACAAAACCTGTCCAATGAATTATTAGCCACCATTGCCTGCCACAGTGCAGTACGCGCTAATCGCCGTTTGACCATCACCGAAATGAATGCCTTACTGCGTGATATGGAACACACCGAACGCAGCGGGCAATGCAATCACGGTCGTCCGACTTGGGTCGCCTTATCCAAACAGGATTTGGATAAATTTTTCCTGCGCGGTCAGTAGCGCGAGCAACGCCTTTATTATGAATACACCTATTATGGAAAATCTCCCCCCTGCCCTGTTTTTAATGGGGCCGACTGCATCGGGTAAATCGGCATTAGCCGTCCAACTGGCGCACGCACTGAATGGCGAAATTATCAGCGTGGATTCGGCACTGGTGTTTAAAGGCATGGACATCGGCACGGCAAAACCGACGCTGGAAGAACGCCAAGGCATTGTTCATCATTTGATAGACATTATTGATCCCAGCGACACGTTTTCGACAGGGCAATTCAGAAATCAAGCACTTGCGCTGATGGCGGATATAAGTCAACGCGGCAAACTGCCGATTTTAGTCGGTGGTACCATGCTGTATTTTAATGCCCTGAGCAATGGCTTAGCGGTATTGCCTGTTGCCGATCCTGTCATTCGTGCGCAACTTGACCTAGACTTGCTTGAACTAGGTAAAGACGCGCTGCATCAACGTTTAGCATTAGTTGATCCAGCCGCCGCCGCGCGGATTCATCCGAATGATCCGCAACGTGTACAGCGGGCATTAGAAGTGTATGCAATTAGCGGTAAGTCGCTCACCTCATTTTTTACCGCTGAACCTGTCATTGCACTGCCTTATCGGGTGATTAAAATCATTATTGCACCGTCAGAGCGTAACATTCTGCACGGTGTGATTGCCCAGCGATTTATGACTATGCTGGAGCAGGGGTTTATCGCCGAAGTCGAAACCCTGTACCAGCGTGGTGATTTGAACGACACCATGCCCGCGATACGCGCGGTCGGGTATCGGCAGGCGTGGTCTTATTTACACGGTGACATCGACAAAGCCACGATGATTGAAACCGCCATTATTGCCACGCGGCAATTGGCAAAACGGCAATTTACATGGTTGCGCAAAGAGACGGACGCGCTGTGTTTTGAAACGGGACAAACCAATTTATTAGCCGAAGTATTGGCGGCTTTAGCAAAAATCACTCAGGAGTCATGATGCAAGAATTACCTATAACACTTTATCGTAATGAGCAGGTCAGAGAATTAGAACAGATTGCTATGCAGCAACACGGCATCAACAGTTTTGAATTAATGAATTGTGCGGGCTATGCGGTATTTCAAGAACTGACCCGCCGCTGTCCTGATGCACAATCAGTCGCTGTATTTTGTGGTGCGGGCAATAACGGCGGTGACGGTTATATTATTGCCTCTTTATTATTGAGAGCAGGATTCACGGTGTGCGTGGTCTCTATCGGCGACCCTGAAAAACTCAAAGGCGACGCGCTGACCGCCTACCAACACTATCTCGCCGCACACGGTGTGCTAGTGCCTTTTCAAGCCGATCTGGATTTGAATGCCGATGTTATTGTCGATGCTTTGCTGGGTTCAGGCTTGAATAACCCTGTCACAGGGCGTTATGCAGAAGCGATTGCCACGATTAATAACAGCCCTGCTTTTGTACTGGCGGTTGATATGCCCTCAGGCTTGGATGCCAATACGGGTAATATCATGAATGCGGCGGTTAAAGCCGACGTGACCATGACGTTTATTGCACTCAAACAGGGTTTATTTACAGGACAGGCGGCGGATTATTGCGGCGAACTGTGTTATGCGTCCTTAGCCATACCCGAAGCGGTATTTGCAAGCCAGACCGTTGCCGCCGTGCGCGTAATTCATAAGCCATTATTAGGCCGCCGCCGTTCTACGCACAAAGGTGATTACGGTCATGTACTGATTATCGGTGGTGATCACGGTTATTCAGGTGCGGCACGTCTGGCAGGACAAGCGGCATTGCGCACGGGCGCGGGTTTAGTGAGCATCGCAACGCGCAGCAGCCACGCTGATGTGATGAATATCGACTGTCCTGAATTGATGTGTCATGGCGTGGAAACCGCTGAACAACTCATGCCGTTGCTGGAGAAAGCCAGTGTCATCGCTATCGGCACAGGATTAGGGCAAAGCGACTGGGCAAGCGAATTATTAACAGCGGTATTCGTTGCACAAAAACCACTCATTATTGATGCTGATGGCTTGAATCTGCTGGGGAAAATATTGGGTAACAAAGAAATACCAATCCATGACTGTATTTTAACTCCGCACCCAGCCGAAGCCGCGCGTTTATTAAACTGCACCACCGCCGCCATCCAACAGGATCGCTTTGCCGCCGTTAAAGCACTGCAAACAAAATATCACGGCGTGACCCTGTTAAAAGGCTCAGGCACGCTGATTGCCAGTAGCGAAGAAGTCGCCGTATCCAACACAGGCAATGCGGGCATGGCATCAGGCGGTATGGGTGATGTTCTGACTGGCGTGATAGCGGGCTTGGTCGCGCAAGGTTTAAGCATTCAAGAAGCCACACAGCAAGGCGTTTATCTGCACGGTAAAGCCGCCGACCAAGCCGTTGAAGCAGGTGGCGAACGCGGCTTAATCGCCAGCGATTTAATGCCTTATCTCAGACGCAATATGAATGACCTGAGTTCTATATAAAAGATTTTGTCCACGAAAGGCACGAAAAGCACGAAAAAGATTAAAAATGGTAGTGTATTAAATCTGTTGTTTTTGCTTTTAGACATGACTGCTAGTCCTGGAAGGACTGGCAGTCATTCATGCTGTTGTAACAGATTTAAGTCATTATCTTTTATTTCGTGCTTTTCGTGGACTACGGCTTTTTCATAAGCGCGATTGATTAAATCGCGCTGTTACCATCAACAAAACGTACACCTGAAAACACATGAAAAAATACTTAGCATCAACCGAAGCCACCGAACAATTCGGTGCCGCCTTATGGACACTGTTACCCCAACAAGGGGTAATTTTTTTACAAGGCGATTTAGGCATGGGTAAAACCACGCTGGTACGCGGCTTCTTAAGAGCCGCAGGTTTTAAGGGCGCAGTCAAAAGCCCGACCTTCACATTAGTTGAAGAATATACGCTGGATGAGCGCAAAATTTTTCATTTTGACTTATACCGCTTAAATGATCCTGAAGAATTGGAATGGATGGGCATTCGTGATTATTTTGACCAAAACACCCTGTGTTTTATTGAATGGGCAGAACGCGGCACAGGATTTTTACCCGAACCCGATATGGTTATTTCCTTAACTGTCCAAGACTTAGGGCGTAATATCAGTTTTTACACACCATCACGCGCTTAAAAAATTTTTTATCTATTGTGGAAAAACAATGACATACTGCTATAATCTAATCCAGATTATTAATTTTGTGGATTGTAGCCATGAGAAATCATTGGAAAGGTTTTTTTGTCTTTGGATTATTAACATTATCACTGCCCAGCCATGGAGAAGCTGTCGATATTAATTCACTACATTATTCACAAGCGGCAAAACAAACCCGCATGGTCTTTGATGTCAGTGCCTCACCGAAACATCGGGTTTTTGTAAAAAATTCGCAACTGGTCATTGATATTAACAATGCCAAGTTGGAACAAGCCTTAACTCAGCCCAGGGCATCACATCCTTTGTTCGCTAAAATCCACGTTTTAGAAAAAACCAAAGACAATGTACGCCTTGCGGTTGATTTAAAAAAACCCATTACTGCTAAAAATTTCTCCTTAAGCTCCAATAATAAAGACGAACACAAATTAATTATTGATTTAATCAGCAAAAATTCAACACTGACTACTGATAACAAAGAAATTGCCAGTAAAGCCACCGCTGAACCCAGTAAAAAAGAAGTCTTGGAGCGAAAAATTGTCCCTGTCGCCCCACCCGCCGAAGCAACCAATATGTTCGCGGTGTTTACCAGTAACAATAAAGCCGCTAAATTACAAACCGTTGCCCATCAAGTCTCCAGCAAACACGACAAAATCGTGATTGCCATAGATGCAGGTCATGGTGGCGAAGACCCTGGTGCGCACGGTGCGAACGGCACAGAAGAAAAACAGGTGGTATTTGCCATCGCCACAAAACTGGCAAAGCTGATTAACTCACAACCTGACATGAAAGCCGTCATGGTGCGTAAAGGTGATTATTACGTCGGTCTGCGCAAAAGAATGCAGATTGCCAGAGCCGCACACGCCAATTTATTTATTTCTATTCATGCCGATGCTTTCCAAGACACCACCGTTAAAGGCTCATCGGTGTATGTATTGTCACGCAGCGGCGCGTCCAGTGAAGCTGCGTTATGGCTGGCAAAGAGTGAAAATGCCTCTGACCAGATTGGCGGCGTAAGTCTGGAAGACAAAGAAGATGTATTAGCGTCGGTGTTACTGGATTTATCGCAAAGTGCCACCGAACAAGCCAGTGTTGATGTCGCGAACAGCGTATTGAAAAATTGCAGTGCGGTGGGCGAAATGCACAAAAATGTCGTACAAAACGCGGGTTTCATGGTGCTTAAATCACCTGATATTCCGTCTATTTTAGTAGAAACCGCTTTCATCTCTAATCCCAGCGAAGAAGAAAATTTATTAAATACCGATTACCAAACCAAAATGGCAGGAGCTATTTTTGGTGGTGTGCGTGACTACTTCAAAGCAAATACACCGATTGTTGATACCAAAGTTGCAGCACTGTAGCTACTTTCAGGAGTCCAATAGTTAAAACTATTGGACTCCTATCTCTTTTTGTCACTGTAAAGCATGAACTACTTTCCCCCGCCCAGCCCTGAAAACAACTACCTAAGCAATCACATCGCACTTATCAGCCAAAGTTTTCAAAACCTGCTCGGCTATCCCCTGCTACCCGATACTGATAATCTCGCCAAACGCCTCTATAACGCGCCGTTTGTCTTGCTATCACACAACACCGACAGCGATCCGATTTTTAATTACGCCAATGCGCAAGGCTTACAACTGTTTGAACTGAACTGGCAACAACTTATCACCCTGCCCTCACGCGCTTCCGCAGAACCGATTAATCAGGCGGCACGCGCTGAATTAATGCACCAAGTCACCACACGCGGTTTTATAACCGACTATCAGGGTGTGCGTATTTCCAGCACTGGTAAACGGTTTGCAATACGCAACGCCATCGTGTGGAATCTCACTGACTCCAGCGGTGTGTATCAAGGACAAGCAGCCTGCTTTTCCGATTGGACGGCTTTATAATGTCTGGCTCACGCCACCGCGTTGCGTGGGTTTTTATTGTTATCGTGCTGTTGCCTGTGATGTTGTCGCTGTGGGTGTGTTACCGAAGCGCGAACCTGATACCGTTGCTGGTTTATGTGTTGATGGGTGTCGGCACTTTTTTACTGTATCGCGTCGATAAAAACCGTGCGATACAGGGGCAATGGCGAATTCCTGAATCCAGTTTACAGTTATGTGCGTTATTCGGTGGCTGGAGCGGTGCGTTATTCGCCCAACAATACTTACGCCATAAAAACCGCAAAGTCTCTTTTCAACTGGTGTTTTGGCTGATTGTGAGCGTTCATCTGCTGGTGTGGGGCGATTGTCTGCTGTTTAAACAGCATTTTTCTATGCACTATTGGGTAATTTTTAGCTATTTGCTCTGTAACACATAATCGCCGTGCCAATCATCGGCAGGTGGAGTGATTGTATACAGTTGGCAACGCGCCAGTAATAACGGGGGGACGCGATCTTCTGGTGTGCTGAGTATCAGCTGTTCAAGCAGCACGATAGCTTCTGCAAATTGCTGTTGGCTATACAAATGAAATGCCCGTTGATAATCCTCAATCTATTGTAATCTTTCGGCGGAAACTGTGCCGATATTGCCCACCAATTCATACAGCCGAATCGGAATCGATTTACCCGCCAGCACCGCATAATCCAGCAGGCGTGTCACAAAATGGTCTTTCACTTGCTGGTAGGTAGGTTCAGTGATAAGCACCGATGTACCATAAAATTTATTCGCCGATTCCACGCGACTGGTCAGGTTGACATTATCGCCAATCACCGTGTAACTCATCCGCGCATCGGATCCCATATTACCGACAATGACTTCGCCCGTATTGATACCGATGCGGGTATGAAATGCCAAATCTAACTCTGCCGCCCGCCATTTCTGATTGAGTTGCTGAATCTGTTGCTGACAGGCTAACGCCGCTTGACAGGCTTTAACGGCGGGATTATCAACCGCACGCGGCGCACCCCAAAATGCCATTACCCCATCACCGATATATTTATCCACGGTCGCCTGATTTTGTAATAAACAGGCATTCATGACATTAAGATATTCCCCCAAAAATGCCACCAATACTTCTGGTTCTAATTTTTCCGACATGGTGGTGAAATTGGCTATATCGGAAAAAAAGATAGTCAGGGTCTTTTTTTCGCCGCCCAATTTAGCATCCACGCCCAGCTCAATCAGTTCCTGTACTAAATCGGCAGGGACATATTTTCTAAAAGAGCGCAAACCGCGTTTCATGTTCTCCAGCTGTTGTACCATGCTGTCAATTTCCCGAATCCGTGAGAACACTTTTACCTCACTATCCAGTTCAAAATGACGCACTTTCTCCATTTCCATCGCCAATTGCGATAACGGTTGGCGAATACGTCTGGCAATCAGAAAACCGATGGGCAACATTAACAACGCAACGACAACGGAGATAACGTATACGCTGATTTTGTAATTCAGTTCATGCGCAATAACATTTTGTGCAGAGACATCAATACCGATAATGCCGTCCAGTTTACCCGTCGATGTAAAAATAGGCGCGTAAGCAGATAACCAAACGCCCCAATTATCCGCCGTCGGTTCAGGTTCAGAATAAGCTATTTTTTTTCCCGCGACCGCATTCAGCGCGTTTTTAAGGGTATTGGACGGATTGGGATAAATCTGCCCCGTTGGACTAAGATTATTTTCTGAAGCATCGACCACAAACATGATTTGCTCGTTGTCGATTTTGCGCATGGTGTACACATTGGCTATGCCTGTACCGCGCCGCCGCATATCCATCAGCTCGTTTTGCAGTTGTTTAAAAGCGTGGCTTTTTTGATCGGTGGCGGTTTGTATTTGACTGTGCAGATCACCATCAATTTTGCTCGCCATAATATTGACGGCATCGGTTAATCGAAGACGCAATTCTTCCCGAATAAAATCACTCACTTCGTGGGAGGTGACGAGGCTTAACATCATTGCACCCAATAGCGTCAAGCCGCAGAATGCCGATGTTAAGGTCAAGCGCAAGGTGTATTTTCTAGGTGAAGTTTTTTTATCAGTGCGAGAATGTTTCATCATGTTTATTGTTGCTTAAAACTCAAGTGTTGCCGATGCCATACCTTGCAACCACATTTTATTACCGCCCAAATATTGCTTACCTGCTTCATCGGGTACAAAGGCTTCAATGCCTGCTGATAAACCAAGCATATCATTGACTTGCCAATCGGCGAGTAAATTGACTTCATTACCATAATCGGCGGAAGTCAACGCCAGTGCGTCAGGTTTGACAAAGGTATAATTCAGATACACCAAGTTTAACGCAAGGCTTTCATTAGGTGTCAGTACCAGCTTACCGACATGAGTCATTAAGTTGGAATTGCTCAGCACAAACTCGCCGTTAATTTCCCCCTGAAACCACGTTCCCCATGTTGAAAACCCAGGTGACATACTGTCAAAACCTTCATCTTGAATGGCGTAACAGTAACTTATCGTAGGTTGCCAGAATAAATCCTGCCGTTTATATTCAATTTGCCCGAAACCGCCAGAGGCATGAATGCTTTTTTTGTCGGCTGATTCAGGGGTAATAATGGTATCAGCATTGGTTTGATAAGCATATTCGGCACTGACCGTCACATCAGGGTGCGGCGAAAAATCGGCGCGGGCATCATAAGTATCATTATTGATACTGGCTTCACCATAATTAATAGTCGAACCTTAATCGTGCAGCGGACGGCTATTGGTGGTATTGACGTAACTTACGCCCACCTTGGCATTCTTGGCGACTTTATATTCGACATTCGCGCCGTCATAATTTCTTTTTTCAGCGGGATTCAGCGGACGGGTTTCTAAATGGAATCCCTCGGTAGTCACGCTTTTCACATTGATTTTCGCGATAACAGTATCGTTAAACGCGGTTCTTGGATTTATCCAGCCCGCGCCCCGATTACCGACGTTATCCGCACCGTAATGGATTAAAAATCCAGAACCTAATTGATAATTTTATCTGCCGCCTGATATATCAATCGCGTCTTTGCCCAGTTGCTTGAATACATTGCCCGACTTCCAGCCGACATACAGATTTTCGGTCATATTTTCGTCACGGTAATCATCATAACGACCCGATTCCGTGTAATCGGATTACTGAAAATACATATCGGCATTTTTTTGAGTATAGCCTGAAGGATCATGCCCCGATGTGCCGCTATACACATAACTGAAACCACCGTACAGGGTGCTGTCGCTGGGTAAATTGACCGTGGCTTCTACTTTAGGTGTCGCGCTTATCTCCACAAAACCATTGCTCAGATTGGCGTTATCAGGACTGCCCGACAAATTGTTGACCTCACCAAAGGTCACGGTCTGCACTGTTATAGCTAAAGTAGTATAATTTGATTATTTATATTGCAATGACCTACTCAATAGATTTCCGACAAAAAGTATTATTGATAAAAGAACAAGAAAAGCTGACAGTGATGGAAACGGCAGTGCGTTTTGGCATTGGCGTA
>JAUYBJ010000121.1 GCA_030693155.1 Methylococcales bacterium | reverse complement strand
GTTTTCGCGCCGTAGATGTTTTTGATGTAGTCGATGTTGTCTTTGTCGTAACCCAGCTCGGCTAAAATCTGTGTTTGCTGGGTGCTAAAGTCATCGTTATAAATGAATGCGTCGCTTTTGGTGTTGTAAGGCGGGTCTATGTAGATGAGTTTTATCTTGCCAAAATAACTGTGACGCAATAAACGCAAGGCTTCCAGATTATCACCGCGTAGCAATAAATTACCCGTGCTGTCCCAGTGTTTACTGTCTTCTGTTAAAGGATTAAGGATTTTTTGCGTGGGTAAAAAAGCGGTGTGATACGCTTCACGCTTACCCACCCAGCGCATTTCATAACCGTCTTCTTCCACTTTAACGCCAGCTGGATCAAGCGCGAGTTGCAGCTTGGTGCTGTTGATAATAAAGCGACCGCTGGCATCGACTTCTAAGGCTTGCGGGAAATGTTGTTGAAAAACGGCTAAATTGCGCTGGTTAATGGTTTGTTCAGCGAAGACGGGCGGGTTATCGGTGATGGCTTGTCCTTCGATAAACTCAGGATTGGTTTTGGCTTGGCTTGGCTTGGCTTGGCTTGGCTTGGCTTGTTAATTATGTCGTTATTGTTCATTAGTCAAGTGTTTATTGAGGGTATTGGTTGCCGTGCTTTATACCACGTTACCGCGTATTCCGTTTTATCATAACGGTGTATTTTTTCCCGCTTGAATAGGCTTTGCCATTAAAACGGTTCATTGCCTCCCTTCAATTGTATATACTATGCTTCACTCAAGAACGTGCTACGATTTTTTAAAAACAGCACTTCACAGCCATGTTATCAATCCATGCACAACCCCGTCCCAACAGGATCACATAAATGAATAACACTTTTCTTTCAGAAATTACTGGACAACTTGACATTGACCCAGCGGAAACCAAGGAATGGATTGAGGCACTGCAATCCGTCTTAGAACAAGATGGGAGCGAACGCGCACATTTTTTGATTGAGCAGCTGGTCGCTGTTACGCGGCATTCAGGTTTTGATATTCCTTTCAGTGCCAATACCGCGTATCTCAATACCATTCCTGTTTCTCAACAAGCACCGTTTCATGGTGATGCAACGATAGAGCAAAAAATCCGTTCTTATGTTCGCTGGAATGCCATGATGATGGTATTACGCGCGAATAAACATACCAACGTCGGTGGGCATATTGCTAGTTTCGCGTCAGCAGCTACTTTATATGATATTGGTTATAACCATTTTTGGCGTGCATCTAATGAACAGCATGACGGGGACTTAATTTATACCCAAGGGCATTTAACCCCGGGTGATTATGCGCGGGCGTTTTTAATCGGACGCTTAACCGAAGAGCAAATGAATAATTTCCGTCAGGAAGTGCATGGCGGCGGCTTATCCTCTTATCCGCATCCGTGGTTGATGCCTGATTTTTGGCAGTTCCCCACCGTGTCTATGGGCTTGGGGCCGATTATGGCGATTTATCAAGCCCGTTTTATGCGCTATTTGCGCGACCGTGGTTTTGCCGATACTGATGACCGTAAAGTCTGGAGTTTTCTGGGCGATGGTGAAACCGATGAACCTGAATCATTGGGTGCAATCGGTATGGCGGGACGCGAACGTCTGGACAACCTGATTTTTGTCGTCAACTGTAATTTACAACGTTTAGACGGCCCAGTACGCGGCAACGGCAAAATCATCCAGGAACTGGAAAGCGAATTTCGCGGTGCAGGTTGGAATGTCATCAAGCTGGTCTGGGGACAGCGTTGGGATGCGTTACTGGCGCGTGATAAAAACGGCGCGTTAGCAGCAAGAATGATGGAATGCGTTGATGGTGATTATCAAACCTTTAAAGCCAAAAACGGCGCGTATGTTCGTGAACATTTCTTTAATACCCCTGAATTAAAAGCCATGGTTGCTGATTGGTCGGATAGGGATATTTGGGAACTTAATCGCGGCGGACATGATCCCGCTAAAGTATTTGCTGCCTTCCATGCGGCGGTTAATCACAAAGGACAACCGACCGTTATTCTGGCTAAAACCATTAAAGGTTATGGCATGGGAACATCGGGCGAAGCGCAAAATACCTCGCATCAACAGAAAAAAATGGATCAAATCTCACTGGAAAATTTCCGTGACCGTTACGAATTGCCCGTTGATGATGAACAAATCAAAAAATTACCTTACCTGACCTTCCCCGAAGATTCAAAAGAACTCAATTATATGTTGCAACGCCGCGCTGACTTAGGCGGGCATATTCCGTCCAGACGCGCCAAATCTTATGCGCTGGATGTTCCTGTATTAAGCGATTTCAAAGTCTTATTAGAAGTCAATGACAAAGAATCATCCACCACCATGGCGTTTGTCCGTTTGCTCAACATTCTGGCAAAAGACAAAAATATCGGCAAACGGGTTGTGCCAATTGTGCCTGATGAATCACGCACCTTTGGTATGGAAGGTATGTTCCGCCAATTAGGTATCTGGTCACAAGTCGGACAGCTCTACACCCCCCAAGATGCCGACCAATTGATGTTCTACAAAGAAGACAAGCACGGTCAGGTATTGCAAGAAGGCATTAACGAAGCGGGCGGTTTGTGTGACTGGATAGCGGCAGGTACGTCGTATTCCACGCATAACGTACCGATGATTCCGTTCTTCATTTATTACTCCATGTTCGGTTTCCAACGTGTCGGCGATTTAATCTGGGCAGCGGCAGACCAACGGACACGCGGCTTCTTAATGGGCGGCACCGCTGGACGCACCACGCTGAACGGCGAAGGTTTACAGCATGAAGACGGACACAGTCATATCATGTCAGCCACTGTACCCAATTGTATTTCTTACGATCCCACCTATGCGTATGAAGTAGCGGTGATTATTCAAGACGGTTTGCGCCGTATGTATGTCGAACAGGAAGACGTGTTTTATTACATCACCGTGATGAACGAAAACTACGCCCATCCTGCCATGCCGAAAGGTATCGAGCTGGATATATTGAAAGGGATGTATTCGTTTGCTCAAGGTGCGGATGATAAAAAAGCACTGCGCGTACAGTTATTAGGTTCGGGTACGATTTTCCGTGAAGTGGAATTCGCCGCTGAATTATTGCGCAATGATTGGGGCGTAGAAGCGGATTTATGGAGCTGTCCCAGCTTTACCGAACTGGCGCGTGACGGGCAACAGTGTGAACGCTGGAACAGATTGCACCCAACTGAACCCGCCAAACAACCTCATGTCAGTAACTGTTTAGCCAATAATACCGCTCCTGTGATTGCCGCAACGGATTATACTCGCGCGTTTGCGGAACAAATTCGCCCTTATATCAAAGCACCTTACACCGTGTTAGGTACGGATGGTTTCGGGCGTTCAGATACCCGCGAAAATCTACGCAGCTTTTTTGAAGTGGATCGTTACCACATCACCATTGCAGCACTGAAAAGTTTGGCAGATTTGGGGCAAATTAAAGCCACTATCTGTGAAGTCGCTCTGGCTAAATATGGCATAGCAGCTGACGTAACCGCGCCTTGGCTGAGATAGGAAGCACACATGACTGTATTAATAGAAATAAAAGTACCCGATGTCGGCAATGTCGCAGAAATTGATGTTGTTGAAGTCTTGATTCAAGCGGGCGATGTAGTGGTATTGGAGCAAACTGTTGCCGTGTTGGAAACCGACAAGGCAAGCATGGAACTACCGTCCAGTGCCTCAGGCACGGTACAACAGGTTTATATTAAACCGGGTGATAAAGTCTCTGAAGGTTCGTTGATTGCAACGGTATTGGTGAATACAGAAGCTGCCAGCGCTGCGCCTGCGGTTGAACCTGTTGCCGCGCCTGTGGTCGAAGCAAAAGCACCCACACCGCCGCCTGCTGTGGTGAAAAGTGCTGTGCCAGCGGTTGCCGTGACACAAGCGGATTCATCGGCTAAAGTCGCTCACGCTTCACCGTCGGTGCGCTTATTTGCCCGCGAATTAGGCGTTGATATAAGCAAAATCAAAACAGGCAGCGGTCGTAAAGGACGCATCCTGAAAGATGATGTGAAACAGTTCGTTAAAAAAGTCATGGAAGAGGGGGTAGTTGCCACAGGTGCAGGTATTCCGAGTATTCCAGCGGTGGATTTTTCGGTATTTGGTGACATAGAAACCCAAAAACTGAGCAAAATAAAACGCTTGACGGGACAGAATCTCAGCCGCGTATGGCTGAATCTGCCGATGGTGACGTATCACGAAGAAGTCGATATTACCGAAATGGAAGCCTTCCGCAACGCGCTGAACAGCGAAAAAGCCAAAGGCGAGCTGAAAATCACCGGTTTAATGTTCATCATCAAAGCCTTAGTTGCCGCCATGCAGCAGTTCCCCAGCTTTAATGCCTCGTTATCAGCTGACGGCGAACAACTGATATTGAAAAAATATTTTAATATTGGTATTGCGGTCGATACGCCGAATGGTCTGGTTGTTCCCGTGTTGCGTGATGTGAATAACAAAACCGTCAATCAACTGGCACTTGAACTGGCAGAAAAAAGTGAAAAAGCGCGGCAGGGTAAATTATTACCTTCTGATATGCAGGGTGGTTGTATGACCATTTCCAGCTTAGGCGGTTTGGGTGGTACGTCATTTACGCCGATAGTCAATGCTCCCGAAGTTGCTATTCTTGGTGTGACGCGCTCTAAAATGCAGCCTGTGTGGAATGGCAAAGAATTTGAGCCAAAACTCATGTTACCGTTAGATTTGACTTACGACCATCGGGTGATTGATGGTGCGGAAGGGGCTAAATTTATGGCAACGATTAAATATTATTTGGGCGATATTCGCCGTTTGTTACTTTAAGACAGGGCAGGACAATGAACGATACAGTAGTACACGCAGAAGTTTTG
Organism: Methylococcales bacterium; assembly: GCA_030693155.1. GTDB lineage: Bacteria > Pseudomonadota > Gammaproteobacteria > Methylococcales > Methylomonadaceae > UBA4132. Next base: position 27,045 of record JAUYBJ010000121.1, on the reverse strand, counting down.
GTCTTAGGTGGAGGACCTGGCGGTTATAGCGCGGCATTTCGCGCCGCTGATTTAGGCAAGCAAGTGGTGTTGGTCGAGCGTTATCCAGTGATTGGTGGCGTGTGTTTGAATGTCGGTTGCATTCCTTCCAAAGCTCTTCTGCACGTTGCCCATACCATTCATGAAGCCGCCGAAGTGAAAGCGCATGGTGTGAGTTTCGGTCAGCCGTCTATTGATCTGGATAAAGTTCGCGCGTGGAAAGCCAGTGTGACCAAATCATTAAATGATGGTTTGTCAGGCTTGGCAAAACAACGCAAAGTGACTGTTATGCAAGGCGTTGGACAATTTACTTCCGCTGAAACAGTGTCAATCGAAACCGCAGACGGTACGGTTATTGTGCGGTTTGAACAGGCCATTATCGCGGCAGGTTCACAGCCTACACAAATCCCCATTTTCCCGCATGATGACCCGCGCTTATGGGATTCTACCGATGCACTGGAACTGAAAGAAATTCCTAAAAAATTACTGATAGTTGGTGGCGGTATTATCGGTCTGGAAATGGCAACGGTTTATCACGCGCTGGGTTCAGAAATCAGCGTCGTCGAACTCATGGATCAGGTTATACCTGGTTGTGACAAAGATTTAGTCAATCCGTTATTCCGTCGTATTAAAAAGCAGTACAACAATATCTGGTTAGAAACCAAAGTAACCTCGATTGAATCTCATGCCGACGGTTTAAAAGTGTTTTTTGACGGCAAAGGTGCGCCTGAGCATGAACTATTCGATGCGGTGCTGGTCGCAGTGGGACGTAGACCCAACGGTAAAAAAATCGGTGCGGAACTGGCGGGTATTGAAGTCAATGAACAGGGCTTTATTCCTGTTGATAAACAACAACGCACCAATGTGCCGCATATTTTTGCCGTCGGCGATATAGTCGGCAATCCGATGCTGGCACACAAAGCCGTCTATGAAGCGAAAATTGCCGCTGAAGTGATTGCAGGACATAAAGCCGCGTTTGACGCATTGACTATTCCATCGGTCGCCTATACAGACCCTGAAATTGCGTGGATGGGGCTGACGGAAAATCAAGCCAAACAACAAGGTATAGAATACGAAAAAGGCGCATTCCCTTGGGCTGCCAGTGGTCGTTCACTCAGCACGGGACGCAAAGAAGGCTTGACCAAAATCCTGTCTGATAAAGAAACAGGTAGAATTCTTGGCGCGGGTATCGTCGGCCCGAATGCTGGAGAGTTGATTGCAGAAACCGTACTGGCGTTAGAAATGGGTGCGGACGTAGAAGATTTAGGTTTAACCATACACGCGCATCCCACCTTATCAGAAACAGTGGCGTTTGCTGCTGAAATGATTACAGGTACCATCACCGATTTATATATTAAAAAATAAAATTTGGTAAGGCGCGAGTTACAAGGTGAACCTTGTTCGCTTTGCAACTCGCGCTTTTCACCTTTCACTTTTTTTTTCAAAAACTCAAATGATAAGAAAGATAGCTATTTTCCTTGTACTCCTGTTACTGGTTGCTGTTAATTACAGTATATGGAGTCGTATTAACAACCCGCTACACTTACAGCCGTGGACTAAAACCACACTTGGGGTCACTTATGACCCTATGCGTAAAGAAGATACGCAAACCAGCGATTTAACCATCAATCCCGATAATATCGACTCCGACTTTGCGCTGCTATCCAACCAAGTTCATGCTGTTCGTACTTACAGTATGCTCAAAGGTCAGGATGTCATGCCTACTTTAGCCGCCAAGCACAATTTAAATATTACCCTCGGTGCGTGGATTAGTAGCGATTTAGACAAGAATAAAGAAGAGCTTGATAAATTGGTTGAAGTAGCACGTCAAGATCATAAAAATATTCTGCGCGTTATGGTCGGCAACGAAACTTTGTTGCGTGGTGAACTGACCAAAAAAGAACAATGCGATGATGAACAATTTGAGCAAAATTGCCGCGTTGTCGATAAATGTGAAAACGAAAAAACCTGCAAAGTCACCGATGCCACCGAAGAAAAACTGATTGAATACATCCGTGATGTTAAAAAACGCCAATGGCGACCTGTCGGCACTTCTGAAACGTGGGATATGTGGTTGGCGCATCCCAAGTTAATCGACGAAGTTGATTTCATCGGCGTGCACGTTCTGCCCTACTGGGAAGGTAAACGCATTCATGAAGCCGTTGATTATGTGTTTGAGCGTTATATACAAATTAAAGAAATGGCAAAAGGCAAACCTGTCATCCTGACAGAAACAGGCTGGCCGTCTGATGGTCAACCGTTTAAACACGCCACTGCCTCGCGTGCTAATCAGGCAAAATTTCTGCGTGAGTTTTTAAACCGTGTTGATGATTATAACCAAAATTTAAAAGACAAAGACAAGCTTAACTATTATGTCGTTGAAGCTTTCGATCAACCGTGGAAAAAATCCATAGAGGGTTCAGTCGGTGCGTATTGGGGTGTTTTTGATGCCGATAGGCAGCCGAAATACCCAATGGATGGTGATGTGGTTGCCATGCCCGACTGGGAAAACTGGGCAGCTGCCGCAGCGGGTTTCAGTTTACTGTTGATGGGCTTGTTTTTATTCACCCGCAGTACGCTCAAATTACCTGGCGTATTATTTTTCGGTCTAATTGCCAACTTGGCGGTGTCGGTAATTTTCTGGTCTGCTTCCATCGGCGCGCAACAATATCAAACCAAACTCAGTATTTTCTTCTGGGCATTAATGATATTGATGCAAATTATGGCAGTCGTTATTTTACTGATTGAAAGTCTGGAAATTGCTGAAGTTATCTGGCACAAAAAAACCGCTCGCACCTTTCAACCGCTCACGCCGACTGAAAGTTTTAAATATCCAAAAGTATCACTGCATCTGCCGATTCATAATGAGCCGCCGATGATGGTGCGTAAAACGCTGGAAGCACTGGCAAACGTGGATTATCCCAATCTGGAAGTGCTGGTAATGGATAACAACACCAAAGACCCAGCCGTGTGGGAACCTGTCAAAGCCGATTGTGAACGCTTAGGCCCGATGTTCCGCTTTTTCCATTTGGAAAACTGGCCGGGTTTTAAAGCGGGTGCGATTAATCACGCGCTCGAACAAACCGACAGCGATGCGGAAATTATTGCCGTCATTGACAGTGATTATATGCTGTCGCCCGATTGGTTGAAGTGCATGGTGCCGTATTTTGATAATGAAAATGTCGGTTTTATTCAATCGCCACAAGATTACCGTGACCGTCATCAAAGCACCTTCAAAAATTTCTGCTACTGGGAATACGCGGGCTTTTTCAATATCGGCATGGTACAGCGCAACGAATATAACGCGATTATTCAACATGGCACCATGACCATGATACGCAAATCCGCGTTGCTGGAAGTGGGCAACTGGGCAGAATGGTGTATTTGTGAAGACAGTGAATTAGGCTTGCGTCTGTATGAAGCAGGTTATGATTCTGTGTATGTGAAAGATTCATTCGGCAAAGGCTTAATGCCCGATACTTTCTCAGGCTTCATGACGCAACGTTTCCGCTGGGTTTATGGCGCGATGCAAATCATCAAAGGGCATTGGCGCAGTTTCTTACCGACCAAAAAATCACCGCTCACCGCCGCGCAACGTTATTACTTCATTGCAGGTTGGTTACCGTGGTTTTCTGATGCCTTGGCGTTATTGTTTACTACTGCCAGTTTGATACTGACCGCTGTGATTCTCTATGATCCGTTACACAGTGAACTGCCGTCCAATGTATTTTTAATGCCGACTATCGGTTTATTCTGCTTTAAAATTTTGCGGGGTTTATGGCTGTATCAAGCGCGTGTACCGTGTTCGATATGGGAATCATTAGGCGCAGCCTTAACGGGTTTAGCCTTAACCCATACCGTTGCTCAAGGGACAGTGCAGGGTTTATTTACCTCAGGTAAGCCGTTCATGCGTACGCCCAAGTATGAAAAACAAGGGGCATTAATCTCTGGTTTACGCACCATACAGCAAGAATTGCTGATGTTGATTCTATTAGGTTTTGCTATTTGGCAAATGAGCAATGTCGAACATTTTGATAATCTCAGTGGCAAATTGTGGATAGCGATTTTATCAGTGCAGGCAGTTCCGTATATAGCAACTTTAATCACTCTATTAATCAGTATCGCGCCTAGTTACACCAAACAAGGCAAGTTGAATGCCGAGGAATTAGACGACCTGTAGGCTGTAGGTTGGGTTGCCGTTTTTTGGCAACCCAATATTTCGCGGGTTTTGTCGGGTTGGTTATCACCAGCCTAATCTGCATCGCTTTTGTAAAAATTATACCGAGAAAATAATGATGAAAAAATTATGGATAGTCGCAATTGCGCTGCTGCCTTTCGTTATGGCACACGCAGAAACTGCACCAGCATCTGATGCTGAAAAAATGGTCGCTCAAGAAATAACTGCACCACAAACTGAAAAAGCAAAAGAAGATAACGTTACCGAAAAACCTAAAGCAGCAAAAGCAAACACTCCTAAAAAGCAAAAAATGGGTAAGGCCGGCGGAAAAGGCGGCTAAGGTTACAATAGTCACATGGATACGTTGAGGTACAACGCGCCTCTGTTCCGAGTTGATGGGAATGATGCGTCGCCAGCGCACTATAGTTAGCCCAATCTATACAGCTTTATCGCCAATATATCCTTCGCGCTATATAATGCGAATTCACACAATAAAAAATAAGGAGTAACCAATGAAATATAAACATCTGGCTCTTATTTGCGCTATCGCTGCTGTTAGTCTTCCAGCGATACACACTGTACAAGCAGCAGAAGAAGCCGCAACAACTAACCCCGTTCCAGCCCATAATGAAGCTTCAAAAGAAGCGGTAGCAACTGCCGTAGCCGCTGATGAGGGCAAAGAAATAGATATGTTCCGTTTCAGCTTGCGTATGGAGAAAATGGAATTCGTTAAAAAAGCGATGAAATTGACTCCAGAACAAGAAAAAAAGTTTATGGATGTCTATTATCCGTATGACATTGAACTGAAAAAATTAAGTGATAAACGTTTAGCTATCATCGTCGATTATGCCGCTAAAATTGACACTATTACCGATGCCGATGCCGACAAACTCGCCAAACGTTCTTTGGAGTTTCGCAAACAGCGTAACGCACTGCTGGAAAAGTATTATGGCAAAATGGCAAAAGCGACCTCAAAAACCATTGCTGCACGTTTTCTACAAGTAGAAAGTATTGTGCAAGCCACTACCGATGTGAAAATTGGTGCGTCAATTCCTTTAATGCCTGAATAACGCATAAATTGCATGGGGCATTGTTATAGATACGGGCTTCCGTATTGCGCAGTGCCTCAGCTGACTACCTCTTGAAAAGCGACTGTGTAGTACGTTTAGACCACAAATAAAAACAAGCAACTGGGGCAGTACCTTACCCCAGTTTACGATTGAGAGATGTCATGACCCTAATACGCCAAGAAGATTTTATTCAAAGTATCGCCGACTCTCTGCAATACATTTCCTACTACCACCCGCTGGATTTTATTCAAGCCCTCAACACGGCTTACGAAAACGAACAAAGCCCAGCCGCGAAAGACGCAATCGCGCAAATTCTCATTAACTCCCGTTTATGTGCCGAAGGGCACAGACCGATTTGCCAAGATACGGGCATTGTGGTGGTTTTTTTAAAAATCGGCATGAATGTACAGTGGCAAACCACGCAAAGTATTACCGATATGGTGAACGAAGGGGTAAGACGCGCTTACAATTATCCCGATAACCTTCTCCGCGCTTCAGTATTATCAGACCCCGCAGGCAAACGCATCAATACGGGCGATAATACCCCTGCTATTGTCCACATTGAATTAGTGCTGGGCGACACCGTAGAAGTTGAAATCGCCGCTAAAGGCGGCGGCTCAGAAGCCAAATCAAAATTCGTTATGCTTAACCCGTCGGACAGCATTGTCGATTGGGTATTAAAAACTGTGCCGACGATGGGTGCAGGATGGTGTCCTCCAGGGATTTTAGGCATCGGCATAGGCGGTACCGCAGAAAAAGCCATGTTATTGGCTAAACAAGCCTGTATGGAATCCATTGACATACAAGAATTAATCGCCAGAGGTGCGAGTAATGCACTGGAAGAACTGCGCCTTGAGCTATACGACAAAGTGAATGCGTTAGGTATCGGCGCACAAGGTTTAGGCGGCTTGACTACTGTGCTGGATATTAAAATCAAGGATTATCCGACTCATGCGGCCAATAAACCAGTGGCGATTATTCCCAACTGCGCGGCAACCCGTCACACCCATTTTGTCCTCGATGGCTCAGGGGCGGCAGAATTTACTCCGCCGCGTTTAGAAGATTGGCCCAAAATAACGTGGGCGGCTGGGGCAACGGCACGGCGCGTTAATCTTGACACCGTGACCAAAGCCGAGATGGCAACGTGGAAACTCGGCGAAACCTTATTGCTCAGCGGCACTATGCTCACAGGTCGAGATGCGGCACACAAACGCCTGTGTGACTTAATCGAACGCGGCGAACCATTGCCTGTGGATTTCACCAACAAATTCATTTATTACGTCGGTCCTGTTGATCCTGTGCGTGATGAAGTGGTGGGGCCAGCGGGCCCAACGACTGCCACGCGCATGGATAAATTTACCGAAACTATGCTGGCTAAAACAGGGCTAATCGGCATGATAGGTAAATCGGAACGCGGCGCGGAAGCGATTGCTGCTATTCAAAAACACCAGGCGATTTACTTAATGGCAGTGGGAGGAGCTGCGTATTTAGTGTCAAAAGCCATTCGTAAATCACGCGTGGTCGCGTTTGCTGATTTAGGCATGGAAGCGATACACGAGTTTGTCATTGAGGATATGCCTGTGACTGTTGCCGTTGATACGCAAGGCGCGTCTATTCATCAATTAGCACCCAAAATCTGGCAACAAAAAATCGGCAAAATTCCTGTTGTTGTCGGCTAAGCGTTTTTGTCATTAAGACTACCAGTCCTTTAATGGGCTGGCAGCCATTCACTATTCAATTATTTCTGCATGATAACGCGATACTTTAATACTGTCTGACCAGTAATCAGGCGGTAAGCCTGCTTTTTGTTTCAAGTGACGCAGAAATTGTTCAGGCTCTGGTAATTGTTCCCAGACTGAGGGTAAAAATGTCCCGCGTCGAAACCCTTCCTGTAAAATCAAACCGTCAATATTCGGTTGTAACTGGCTGAGTAAATCCTGTTCTGATCTAAATTCCATCGGTTCGGCGGGTGTCAGTAGTGAAAGATGGATTTCCAGTTCATCTAATTCATCAGCAGCTAAGGGTGGAAAACGGGGGTCGTTGAATGCGGCGGAAAACGCATTTTCGGCTATGTCTTCTACCAAGGGTCTGACGGCGGTCAGCATACCGATACAGCCGCGTAGTTGCCCGTTTTTTTCTAAGGTGACAAAGGTCGCGCGTAGTACGGTCAATTCGACTGGAAAATCGGCTACATCAACCGATAAAGGCTTCCCTGTCATTAAGCCATGCTGAATGGAGTTTTTCGCCAGTATCAGCAATTTTTGCTGCTGTTCTTTATTCAATGACGTATGCGCCATAACCCACCACCCTTTGTTTGTCGCCTGCGGTGTCGCCTGAATTACGCAGGTCGATATTTTTAACCGTCAATGCCTTATCTTGAGCCAGTTTTAACAGGCCGCTGACAGGTACTCTGCCACACGCTGAATCATAGCTCAGTTGTTCAAAATGCAGGGTTTCTATTGCTTTGTTGGTGACCTGATCCAGCTGTTGCGCGGTGGCATAGTTATGATAATGGCTTAAATCAGAGCTGATAACGATCAGCGTTTCGCTGCCGCCCCACAATAATTCCAGCACCTGACTGACTTGTTGTGGAGTTGCGTCACCCGCGACAATCGGAATGATGCTGAAATCATCAAGCGTTGCCTGTAAAAAAGGCAGTTGCACTTCTAAGCTGTGTTCCTGACTGTGTGCCTGCTCAATGGTGTAAATAAAGGGCAGGTGCATGATGCCTTCTAGCGCAAATTCATCAACGGGAACGCTACCTAGCGGGGTGGTAAAGCTATCCGCGCGACTGACTGCAAGTCCTTTAAACGCAACATGATGAGAGGGCCCGATGATAACAACGCGCTTGATGATAGCGTGGGCGTTTTTTAAGCGGCTGTAGGCACTGGCAGCAATTGAACCTGAATAAATATAGCCCGCATGAGGAACAATAATGGCTTTAGGTATCTTTGCGTTTGTGTCAGCTTCATGCAAATACTGCGTGAGTTGTTGCTGGAGTTGTTGTGGGTTGGCAGGATAAAAACTACCTGCAACGGCGGGTTGTCTGTTCATTAGAATCTCCTGTTATAAACTGAGTAATGAATGTGTCATGGTCATGATGAACGGTTGGAAGTTATAGGAATGGCTTAATGTTAGCATTGTGTCATTACGGTATGCCAATAATATTATTGTGTTTATTGTGACGCTGTATTTTTTGTGGTAGATACGTTGAACTTAAATGCAATAAGAGTTTCAAACGCTTATTGTTACAAAAGGAAATAATTTTAAGGGGGGATTAGATGACTACGTTTATTACCCGTGATACGGTGCAGACTCGTTATTGGCATACCCTGACAGATGGCCGCGTACAATGCGATTTATGCCCGCGATATTGCAAGCTGCATAATGAACAACGCGGTCTGTGTTTCGTCAGGCAGAATTTAAACGATCAAATCGTGATGACCAGTTACGGTCGCTCCAGCGGTTTCGCGATTGATCCCATCGAAAAAAAACCGCTTAACCATTTTCTACCCGGTACACCGATACTGTCTTTTGGTACCGCAGGCTGTAATTTGGCGTGCAAATTTTGCCAGAATTGGGATATTAGTAAATCAAGGGAAATGGATACACTGATGAGCAAAGCATCGCCTGATGCCATTGCACGGGCTGCATTCGCGCATGGCTGTGACAGTGTGGCTTACACTTACAATGATCCTGTCATCTTTCATGAGTATGCCATTGATACTGCGCAAGCGTGTCGGGCATTAGGCATAAAGTCGGTGGCGGTGTCAGCGGGTTATGTCTGTGAACAACCGAGAGCGGAATTTTATGCGTGGATGGATGCCGCTAATATAGATTTAAAAGCCTTTACTGAGCATTTCTATCACCATATTACGGGTGGACATCTGCAAGCCGTGTTAGATACGCTCAAATATATCAAGCATGAAACCTCAGTGTGGCTGGAGTTGACCACCTTACTCATTCCCGATGAAAATGATTCAGAGGCGGAGATGGACGCCATGACGCAATGGGTAGTGGAAAATCTGGGTGCCGATGTACCGATGCACTTTACTGCTTTTCACCCTGATTGGAAAATGCAGGATAAGCCGCGCACACCAATACACACTTTATTACGCGCACGGGAAATTGCGCTAAAAAACGGTGTGCGTTATGCCTATATAGGTAATGCGCATGATAAAGCGGCAGACAGCACTTATTGCCATAGTTGTGGCGGATTATTAATTGGTCGGGATTGGTACGAACTGTCTGAATGGAATCTGGATGCTTCTGGATGTTGTAGTTTTTGTGGCGAACGCTGTGCGGGGGTATTTAATGCTAAGGCAGGGGATTGGGGGGCGAAACGTCAGGCTGTTGTCATGGAGTAAGTGAATTGTAACATTTTGTTTGTATTTTACAGGCTTGCGGTAACAGTGTTTTTAAAAGCCTGTAAACAAAAAACCCAGCTATGAAGCTGGGTTTTTTGGTGTTACAAAAAATCTTATAGCGAGATAGAGCTAGAAACTTTTTGTTTAGAACCGTCTTGATCGTCCATACAGCCAGTTAAGCCAACAATCATTAATGCCATTGCTAAAATTGCTAAAGTTTTTTTCATGATGTTATCCTCCAATGGGGTTTAAATTATTTTTATGTGCGCTGTTAAGAAAAGCACGGATAATTTATATCATGACTATAATGTTGATGCAATAATAAAAATCGTTTTACCCCTACCAAGTTGTTTATAAGGCATTAATATTATCAGGTAAGTTGAATAAAAAAACGTCATCTGACCAGCTTGCCGAGCCAACATCTGTCCATTGTGCGGCAAAGTTTTTATGTAGCTGATCGTAAACCCATTCTGTCGGCGCGTCGATTTTTTTCATTTTGATATGAAACTGGGTGTGATTGATGTCCAGTCCGATATTCTTGCCCCAAAATGCCGTCACTTTCATGGTAAATTTTTTGATTCGTTCATGATTGATGGTCGGTGTGACGGCAATATTTGCCCACATCGAATGTACTCTCCCCCAGTTCGGCGCAAGTATTCGTCCTTGTTCATTCACAAACGGCAGCCAGCGTTCCACTCCGTCTTTGTCGGTGTAAGTAATCGCTAAAATGCGATCATAACCCGCAAAATGGTCGTGTAGATACAGCGCGTGTGGCGTGATGCCTAAAAATAGCTGTGAAACCATAATCAGCGCGTTACTGGCTTGAGAAATCGGTGCGCTGAACGCGCTTTTTTCAATGGCTAAATCCAGCCGATAGAAAAGCCCGTAATGAATACTGCTGTTTAATTGCAGAATCAGGATGACCACCATAATATTGGTGAGTTTTCTGGTAAATGCTTTGGGTTTTTTGGTGGCAAATTGTTCAAAAATGCGGTGATATAAGGTGTTATCAGCTAATTTTTCCGAAATCAGGCATTCTGAGGTGCAAGCTACACGGAGACGCGAATCAGCAATGGCGCGGTATTTTTTTACTGCAATATGGTGAATGACAGGCAGTTTTAAAATGTATCCTATCGGTGCTAAATAACCCATTTTTATCAGGATCTGGCTATAAGTATCCACACCTGAATAAACATTATTGTGCGTATCCAGTGCGTATAAATCAGTCAGCAACGTGTCACCGCTAATGCCAGACAATGCAGGATACTGTGCTGCGTATTGTTGCGCATTCTTAAAGACAACACGGCTGAATATATCAAAGTGATTCAGTGTCAGTACGGTGCGATTACATAACGGGCATTGCTGGTCAAAAAATACAATCAATGCAGGTTGTTTTGCGGTCAGGGACTTACCGATACTACGCCACCAGCTAAACGGCACAAGCAATACATAAAACACCGACATACCCAGTCCAAAAGGATAAATATTGAGAGACAAGGTAATGCCAAGATGCAGACAAAGACCAAGGCATAAATAAATAACGCGGAACTGGCGGCGAAAAAACATGAAGATGAAGGTAAATTGAAAAACTAAAATGGTATAGCCAACGGTTTTTTCTAACAGTTCATTGTTTAGCCACCAAGACATATCCAATGCCGAAACATAGTAAGGTTGCGTCGCAGGTAGCCACGAACCTAAGCCATTGCGCCAATGCTGGGCAAACATTTTATGAATGGATGAATCGAAGTACAAAAAACCCAGACAAATTGCCACGGGCAGCAGGTAGGCAAGTACGGATACGGTAGGTTTAGTGTAGCTTTGGTACGGCGTAAAAGGTGTGCTAAGTTTGCGTCTTAGATTATCAAGCGAAAAGGCACGATCTCCTGGCATAAATAGCAGAAAAAAGCCCGAGCCAATCATAAATATGTCAAAGCCACCGTCAAAATCACGCTGCATGGTGGTGAAATTAACGAAGACTATCCAAAAAATATAATTGCCAAGCATCGAAAATGAATAGCGATAGCCCACCACTACAAAACTGGAAATCACTGCCCAAAGACATAAAAAAAACGTAATGGTTGGGAATTCAACGTCGATATACGGAATCGGGTCAAATATTAAGTGATTGAAATACAGCAGGAAGAAAATTTCCTGTAACGTAACCAAGCCATAAAGAAGCCGAAATAAGCCAATGCCTGTTGCGGGTGCTTGTTTAGTGTGGAGTTGTGCAAATTTAGCGATAAGTGTTTTATACATTTTGATGGTCTAAAAACCGCAAAATAGTTAATTATAAAACAAATAAGAAATGAAGGTCACGAAATGTGTAACTTAAAACTTGGCCGCTACTCATTCAGAAAGAATGAGCAACGACCCAAGTTAGGCGATGTAAAGCTAAATACTTTATTATTCGTCGTCTGGGTGTGGAGCAAAAACCCATTTTGCGAGAAAATAAACAGCAGCTATAACGACAACCGCGCCAATCATGCCTTTTGGTTCTTTTAACATTTCAGTTAAGTCTAATATAAAACCCATGAATATCTCCTACCTAATATTTTTTTTGAGAAATTGCTAACTAAATAGCAAGGGGAATCAGAATCAAAGGTATAAGTTCTATTGAAATATGCCTATAATTCCTCTATAAACGCTTCAACACAAACTGCCGCATGGATTACCCATTTCAGTCTGACATTTGCTCCACGTTTGTTTAGCACTGCTAAAACTCAGTGCTTCTTCTAAAAAGAAGTGCTGGCATTATAAACGATACGTTAGCATTATCAATGCTTTTGTTTTGCATAGAGTCGTGGAAATCAATCGTTTGGAATTTGTTTTTATAAAAGAAAATAAAGTGCGCAAGAAGATTAAAGTCAAGGCTTAATTGTTGATGACGTTTGAAAAATGAGGCAAGATGAACACTGTACACTGATTATAGTTAAAGCTCGATAGCCAGTGTGGTATAGTTTGAGCTCTGCGATTTTAAGCAGATACACTAGGGGAAAAATAATGAAAAAAATCGTTAAAATATTGTCATTGGCTACAGTTTTCTTAGCATTTTCGGTGAATGCAGAGGTTCAGCTAAAAGACAACTCTGAGATTTTAGGGAAATGGAATCTTTATGCTGAAGCAATTAAATTAGACGGCGAACAAAAAGCAGTCAAAATCGAATGGGACTTTCAAGCTGACGGTATAATACAAACAAAGTCAACTGACTCGGTAGGTCGTACTGGAGAAATGAAGATTCCCATTAAATATTCAGTTGAAAATGGCGAAATTAAAAAGCAATTGACACCTGGGCGAGAAAAATATGATTCTTGTAAAGTGCTTGAAAAAGACGATACAAAGATGACGCTAAAATGCTCTGGTATGTTCTTTTTTCTAAAAAAATTATAAGTAAGAGGGTATAAATCATGATTGGTGCAGTAGTAATGATTTTTGTGGCTATCTGGATTTATCAGACAGCCATAAAAGCAAAAATGTCGAATGTTATTTTGTGGGCGGGAGCGGCGGCGGTTATCTTTTTCGTCACGCAATTTATGTTGATTGAACTCAATGTTAATGTTTTTAGTCTGGATGGCTCTAAAACAGAAAGCAAAATGATGAGTTCAACAGACGAAGCGTGTGAAGATGACAAAAAAGCCAGCGTAAAAGAAGGTGAAAAAGACATTGATATGGGGCAGTTCAAGAATTCAAGTTGCTCTGTAGTGCATGGTAGTGACAGACAGGATGAAGAGCGTTATTTAGGTTTTAGTGGCATGCTGAAATCGTTATATTTTGAGTTAGCTCCTCAAATTCTTGGTTTTCTGTTGATTGCATTCTTGCGTCTTAAATTTATCACCAAAGAAGCAATGTCAGTAGGCAATATGTTTGGCGGTATTAAAGAAATGTTTCAAAGCATCAAACAAAGCTTTAAATCACCTCAATAAACGACGGCTGATTATTGATAAAAAAGCTCAAGCTCTGCTTGGGCTTTTTTTATGGATACTAAAAAAGTGAGATAGTTTTACACTATCATAGAAACCAGCAGAATAAGACCTCCGACAAATAATACGGTAAATACCACACCCGCAATCACATAGCTTGATAGCGAACCTTGTTCAAATTCTTTACGTCTATTCGCCTCACTTTGTACGCCCATAGCGGCAGAAAGAACACTTTTTATTAACTGCGTAATTTTTGGTTTTGACATAACATCACCGACAAAAAATAAAAATAATAGTGCTAGCTAGTGCATTAAGCAATGATTAGTTTCACAAGTAACTTACAACCCCTTGGTAATTTCAATGAACAGAACAGACTTATTCAAACAACACTTGTCCCAGCGTATTTTATTTCTCGACGGCGCGATGGGGACGATGATTCAGGGCTATAAGCTGGAAGAAAAGGATTATCGAGGCACCCGTTTTGCCCAGTGGGAAACAGATTTAAAAGGTAATAACGATCTGTTGTCGTTAACTCAGCCTGACATTATTCAAGCGATACACGGTGCGTATTTTGCCGCAGGTGCCGATATTGTTGAAACCAACACCTTCAACTCGACCACCATTTCTATGGCGGATTACCAGATGGAATCCTTGGCCTACGAAATTAACGTGGCTTCGGCAAAAATTGCAAGAGCCGCCGCCGAACAATACAGCACACTTGAAAAACCGCGTTTTGTTGCAGGTGTTCTAGGGCCCACCGCAAGAACCGCCTCCATGTCTCCCGATGTCAACGACCCGGGTTTTCGCAATATTTCTTTTGATGAACTGGTTGTCGCGTACACCGAAGCCACACACGGATTGATTGAAGGCGGCGCAGACCTTATTTTAATTGAAACGGTATTTGATACTCTCAATGCCAAAGCCGCGATTTTTGCCGTTGAGCAAGTGTTCGACAGCATTGGCTACAAATTACCCGTGATGATTTCAGGCACGATTACCGACGCATCGGGCAGAACCCTATCAGGGCAAACGGTGGGCGCGTTTTGGAATTCCTTGAAACACGTCAATCCTATTTCTTTTGGTTTTAACTGCGCATTAGGTGCGACAGAATTACGCCAATATATTGCTGAATTATCCAGTATTGCTGATACCCATGTGTCTGCACATCCTAACGCAGGTTTGCCGAATGAATTTGGCGAGTACGATGAAACGCCAGAAATGATGGCGGCAGAAATTGCTGATTGGGCAGCAAACGGCTATCTCAACATCATCGGCGGTTGTTGTGGTACATCGCCTGCGACGATTAAAGCGATTGTCGATGCGGTAGAAAAATACCCGCCACGCCCCATTCCAACAATTGAAAAAAAATGTCGTCTGTCAGGTTTAGAGCCGATGAGCATCGGCGCGGATTCTTTATTCGTCAATGTCGGTGAACGCACCAATGTCACAGGCTCAGCCGCGTTTAAACGCTTAATTATTGAAGGTAATTTTGAAGCGGCGTTAGATGTTGCCAAACAACAAGTAGAAAACGGCGCACAAATCATCGACATAAACATGGATGAAGGGATGCTGGAATCCAAAGAAGCAATGGTGCGCTTCTTGATGCTCATCGCCGCTGAACCCGATATTGCCAAAGTGCCGATTATGCTCGATTCTTCCAAATGGGATATTTTGGAAGCGGGTTTAAAATGTATTCAAGGCAAAGGCGTGGTCAATTCTATTTCGTTGAAAGAAGGCGAAGAAGCATTCATTAAACACGCCAAACTGGTACACCGCTACGGTGCGGCGGTTATCGTTATGGCATTTGACGAAGAAGGGCAAGCCGATACCAAAGGCCGTAAAATTGAAATTTGCCAACGTGCTTATAAAATTTTGGTCGAGCAAATTGGTTTTCCGCCTGAAGATATTATTTTCGATCCCAATATTTTCGCCATAGCCACAGGTATTGATGAACACAATAATTACGGCGTGGATTTTATTGAAGCCACCAGTGAGATTAAACGCACTTTGCCTCATGCGTTAATTTCAGGCGGCGTATCCAACGTATCATTTTCGTTTCGCGGTAATAATCCCGTGCGTGAAGCCATTCATGCGGTGTTTTTATACCACGCGATTCAAGCGGGTATGACGATGGGTATCGTCAATGCGGGACAGCTCGCCATTTATGAAGACGTGCCGTTAGACTTGCGCGACACCATAGAAGCCGTGGTCTTAAACACCCATGATGGTAGCGGCACGGATCAATTATTAGTTCTCGCCGAAAAATATCGCGGTGATGGCACAACAGGCGAAGTCAAAGCCGAAAATCAGGAATGGCGTTCGTGGCCTGTCAGTAAACGCCTAGAACACGCGCTGGTTAAAGGCATCACCGACTACATCGACGAAGACACCGAGCAAGCCCGATTAGAGGCCGAACGCCCATTGCACGTTATCGAAGGCGCGTTAATGGACGGCATGAACGTGGTCGGTGATTTATTCGGCGCGGGTAAAATGTTCTTACCGCAAGTGGTTAAATCCGCTCGCGTGATGAAAAAAGCCGTTGCTTATTTAATGCCCTTTATGGAAGCTGATAAAGCCGCAGGCGATAGACAAACCAACGGTAAAATTTTGATGGCGACCGTGAAAGGTGACGTGCATGACATCGGTAAAAATATCGTTGCCGTGGTGTTGCAGTGCAATAACTATGACGTAGTGGATTTAGGCGTGATGGTTCCCGCTGAGAAGATTTTACAAACTGCACGACTGGAAAATGTCGATATTATTGGCTTAAGCGGTTTAATTACCCCGTCATTGGATGAAATGGTACACGTTGCCAAAGAAATGCAGCGGCAAGGTTTTACCATTCCCCTGATGATAGGCGGCGCGACTACCTCACGCGCTCATACTGCTGTCAAAATCGAACCGCATTACACCAATGGCGCAACTGTTTACGTCACCGATGCGTCACGCGGTGTCGGTGTTGCCAGTAATTTACTCAGTACCGATTTAAAAGCCGAGTTTGTGAAAAGTATTCGCGTCGAATACGAAGAAGTCAGAGAACGTCACAAAGGCAGAGAAGCCAAAACCCAGCAACACAGCTTGGAAGAAGCCAGAGCCAATAAACACATTTGGCGCAACTACGAACCAGTCAAACCGTCGTTTTTGGGGCTTAAAGTCATTGATAATTTACCAACGGCAACGCTAGTGGATTACATCGACTGGACACCGTTTTTTCAAACGTGGGAAATGGCAGGCAGTTATCCAAAAATTTTGGATGATAAAGTGGTCGGTGTGGAAGCACGCAAATTATTTGCCGATGCCAACGAAATGTTGAAAAAAATTGTCAGCGAAAACTGGTTACAGGCGCGAGCAGTGGTGGGCTTTTTCCCTGCGGCAAGCCAAGATGATGATGTCATTGTTTATACCGATGAATCACGCAGCCAAATTCGTGAAACCTTACAACACTTACGTCAGCAAAACATCAAAGCTCCGGGTCGTCCGAATTATTGTTTATCGGATTTTGTTGCGCCAGTCGATAGCGGTAAAGCCGATTATATCGGCGGTTTTGCGGTAACGACAGGTATCGGCATTGAAGCAAAACTGGCTGAATTTGAACAGGATCACGATGATTACAGCTCCATTATGCTCAAAGCCCTAGCGGACAGACTTGCCGAAGCCTTTGCCGAATACCTGCATCTGATGGTGAGAAAAGACTATTGGGGTTATGCAGAAGAGGAAGCACACAGCCCCGAACAACTGATTAATGAAAGTTATCAAGGCATTCGCCCAGCCCCCGGTTATCCTGCTTGCCCTGACCATACCGAAAAAGAAAAATTGTTTGACTTGCTCAATGTGACTGAACACACCACCATTGAATTAACCGAAAGTTATGCGATGTATCCCGCATCGGCAGTCAGCGGCTGGTACTTTTCCCATCCCGAAGCGCAATATTTTAATGTCGGTAAAATAGATAAAGAGCAATTAACCGATTATGCACGACGTAAAGGTATAGCCGAAGAGGTCGCGGCGCGATGGTTAGCGGCGCATTTGCATCATTAATCATGACAGACCCCGCAGGTTTTAAAAACCTGCGGGGTCTTGTTATCTCATTCAGCAACAAGAAACACCACCATGCCATTCCACGAAAAAATAGAACATTCACTCGAAAAATTCATGTATGGCAGTCGCTGGATACTCGCGCCTATTTACGCAGGGCTAAGTCTGGCATTGTTAGCTATCTTCGTAAAATTCTTTCAAGAGATGATTCATTTCTTACCGCATATTTTTGAAATCGGCGAATCAGACTTAGTATTGACCTTGCTCAGTTTAATTGACCTCACGCTAGTGGCAAGTTTGATTGTGATTGTCATGTTCAGCGGCTATGAAAATTTTGTCTCACGCCTTGATATTGGTGACGCTACCGAAAAATTGGAATGGTTAGGCACACACGATTACGGCTCTTTAAAAATGAAAGTCGCTTCATCCATCGTGGCTATTTCCTCCATTCATTTGCTGAAAGTGTTTATGAATATCAACGCGACCCCGAACGATAAATTAATGTGGTATATCCTCATACACCTGACGTTTGTCATTTCGGCATTATTCATGGGTTATTTAGACAAAATGACCAAACATTGATGATGCACTTATTGTTATTAGGCACAGCAGGCTGCCATTTATGCGAGGAAGCGGAAGAGATTATTCGGGAATGTTTGCCGAATGACTATCAGCAAGTGGTTGAAACTATTGATATTGCCGAACAGGAACACTGGCAAGCTCAGTATGCCATTCGTATTCCTGTTTTATATCATCCTGCAACGCAGAAGGAATTGGCTTGGCGATTTGACCAAGCCGATGTTGAGAGGTTTATTCAGTCTTTGTAGATAGTTAAGACTGCCAGTCCTTTGAAAGACTGGCAGTCATCGCAGCGGCTGATATTACCAGCAATCTGCCACTGTTGCTGTTCCGCTTTCTGCTTTAGTATTCGTATTGTTTAAACTGAGTGAAGCGCATTTCGTATCTGGATTATCTGTCGCTGTATCTGAATAACTAGTTCCATCGGCTTTTCGTGGTGTGGCAGTCAGGGTAAAAGAGCTGGGTGTTGTAACAACGGTCAAATTATAATTTGCTTTACCTGATTTAGGGGTTACTAAAAAGGGTAGCGTAGGGGCTGTTGTAGTACCCGCAGCACAAGACCCAGCAGTATAACAACCGTTTGCCGTGTAATAACGTTCCATAAAAACCGACAATTCCAACAACGCCGCCTTGGCATCAGCCCGCCGTGATTTAGTCATGCTGTCCTGATAACTCGGATAAGCAATCCCTGCTAATATCCCAACGATTGCCACAGTAATCAGCAATTCAATCAGGCTAAAACCATAGTGTTTATTTTGTTGCATTGGTACTTTCCTACAAGCCGAATCGGCAAGTGTGTATTAATAATCTGGTAGCCCTTAAGACTGAGTGATTTTTATATTCTGATATAGATCAAGAGTACAAACCTGAGTTTATAAAGCCATCAATATCACTGATGTATTCAATTTATATGACTGCCAGTCCTTGAAGGACTGGCAGTCATGAGTATCGCAGTAACAGATTTAACCCACTGCACGTTTATAACTGCCGCCAAGATTGGCGTTCAGACCCTGAGGTGCTGGTTGATGAAGGTCTTTCGGCTATTTTACCTGGTTTTTCACCGCTACTGCTTCCCGTAAATTTAAGTTCATCCGAACCGGGGTTGTTAATGACAGCAGGTGTTTTCGTACTGCCTCCCTTCATCTTTACACCCGAAGCAGGAACGTCAGTGGCTACACCATCGACCATTACTGAAACAGTATCCTCATCGGTGACTGTTCCGCTGCCATTAATATCAAGTGCGGGTGCTTTAAGACGCGCACCCGATAGGGCATCCATTTCCATCAGCCAACTTTCACTTTTTGAGCCTGCAATACAGACATCCGTAGTAGCAGTAGTATCGGGCGTAGGAATGAGGGTAACGAAAATAATACGTCCACCGCGTAACAGTGAGGCACTGACGATACGCTCACCTTTGTTGGCTTTTGGTGTTGTTGTTGAATTAGGATCTTCAAAATCCATGTACCAGCCGTTTTTAGTCGAGTAGTCAACGGTGTTAGGTGAAGTGACTCGTATATTAGCGGGCGAAGTCAATTCCGCCATAATAGTTTGTTTCACTAAGGTACTTTTAGGAACAGTAGTCGAACATAAAATACCTGAACCGCCCAGAGGACACTTATCCCAGATGCCATAAAATGATTGAGTTTTAGTATTCAGTATATCGTTATCACTGTCTTCAAAATATTTACCTGTACCAAAATACACCATAACATCGCCAGGGGTTTGGGTGCTACCCACTTTACCCACTTGTGGTTTATTGGTAATAGCTTGTCTGCTGGCATCACAAGTAGCGTCACTGCTTGCATTGAAACACGCGGTAAATAACGGTATGGACTTTCCTGATTTTTTATAAGCAACATCCCATTGTGAAGCCGTCTTATTGCTGACATCAAATTTCCACATATTGCCCAATAAATCACCTGCATAAATCGCATCAATAATACCATCCTGATTAACATCAGCGGCGAAAGGCGTTGATAAGCCGTTCTTTAAGGTTGCACTGCCTTCGCCCGTATCAATCGTTTTAATGATATTGCCTGTTTGGATGTCGATAATATACAGCACTGCTTTGCCGCCGTTCGTGCTGCCGTCACCGCTGGCATAGCCATTAGCGACAATCGCCGCCCACTTGCCATTAGCCATTCTGCCGATAGAAGGTTGCGGCAAGCTGTAACCCATATTGGTGGCAAACTCTGTTATATCCGCCGCTTTAGGGGCATCGGTATTACTGATTTCCCATAATACGGGGTTTGCGGTTGCAAAGGTACCGGGATTGGTTATATCCAGTGCGAACACGCCTTTACCGCCTGCACCTGTTGTGCCGACTAATACAGTGTGCCACTTGCTGTCGCTACTAAAATAAACATCACTGACTTTGGGTGAGCCATCAACGAAATATTGGTGTGTGTAATCGGGTGCGGATAAGTTTCTTACGCTGTACTGTCCTGCGGTATTAAGGCTGAATACCGTATTAGGCATATAGGCTAACAGTTCTTGACCTGCCAGAGGATCTTTAGTGCGAACCCCAGAGGAGAGCGGTGGAATACGCGCATCAAAACCATGTAAATATCCGTCATTAGCCCCGACGTAGGTCATCATATATTTACTTTTTTTGCTGGTGGCATCGGTTTTCGCGTCAACAAACGTTTTATAAGTTGCGCCATTCGTCCCTGCTTCTGGAATCGAGGCAGATTTACCCGCATAACCATAATCTTCGTTACTGACGTACACCGCATCCGAATTGACAATATCACCCAATAGCCATGCGTCTACAGGTGTACCATCCTCTTTTTTATAGATAGTCCCTTCTGCATAAACAGCACCTGCGCCATAAAAACGGGCGCGGTTACGGAAAATGTCAGGTGTCAGGTTATCGGTCAAGCGTGGGTCGGTGGTGTAAGTTGCTTTACGCACGTCATTGATTTTTTCATAGCTGATGTCGCCGCGTAACCAGTTTAAGCGTTTTACACCTTCGTCGGTCGTAGCACAGCCGGTACTAATGCCCAGTGCGTCTTTTTGAGATTGCGCTAAATTAATACAATCCAGTTTTACGCCACTTTTGGTGGAGTGATAAGTATAGATAGTGCGTAAATTCCAAACGGGGAACTTATTACCCGCGTTCCATGCAGGATCACCCACATCACCGCCTCTGTCTAATTGAGAATTGCTGTTAGTATCCTCGCCTGTATCCAGTTTACCGTTTTTATTGGTATCTTCATTCACGCTCAGTGGCAGGGCTAAAAAATCCCCTGTCCAGTCTGCGGTATCGTACTTGGCTTGAAATAAGGCGGTATCAACCCCTAGTGATGACGAATTAGCAGGGATTGCCGAAAATGAACCGACCCCTTTTTGAATATCAATGACCATTTTATCCAGTGCGTCTGCCAGTCCTGCGTAGTCACTGGCAAATACATATTTACCTTCTGATTTTTTGGTGGCTCTTTCCAGTATCGACCCTACGGCTACTGACGGGTCGGCAATCCCGATTGCATAGGTTCTGACATTATTTTTAGCACCATTGTCTTTTTGTGTTTGCACCACAGATGGATTAGACCATGTAGAAGCGGGGCGTAAATCCATGTCATACAAGGCGTGGGCGACATCATCCAGATAATCACTGCCATATTTCTCGTAATCAGTACCCGCTAATGTGCCATTTTTACAGGCTTTGTTATATTGATCGCCTGTACACGTTCCCGAGGTTGCGGTTTTGGACATGGTAAAGCCCGTTGGAAAACGAGCAACCCACTGATCTTCACTTGCATTATATGTATCTGCCTCTGAAGTAGGCGTAGCGTCGCATAACGATAATCCAGAGCATCCGCGTGAATAATCACGCAGATATTGACCTATTTCACGATCCCTATTGGGCAAACCATCAGTGACTAAAATAACTGCACTTTTTTGGCAATAATTTTGCATCGCGGCGGCGGTAGTTCCTACCGTAACATTGGCAAGACCATCATTATTGTAAGACCCCAAACTGGTTGGGTCTGGACTACTGGTACTGAATATTTCTGCTACTGTTTTCTCAATTGTTGTACCTGTTGGGACAGTTGTACCCGTTGGGTATAAGGTGAGCTTGGTTGCTGTATCATTAAGCGGGGTATTTTTGTCGATTCTGCAAAAATAACGCCCAATATCGGCTAAGGTTTCTGCTAAAGAGGTATAGCCATCTGGTTGCATTCCTGTGTAGGTGTAGTTCCCAAATCTATCAATAGACGCTGTACCAATAATATCGGTGATAGTTTTTGCATGGAGGGTGTCCAAGTCTTTCACTTCTACTAGCAATTTACCGCCCGTCAGTGCGCCATCATCAGCAGTCTGCCAAGCCCACTTAGTATCAGCAAACGTGGTCAATCCTAAGCGTATTTTTGCTTTTTCGCCATCAACCACTTTTTTGCCATTCACCAGAGTTATCGCGGCATTTTTTGCCATTTCCATGCGCGTGGTTTTAAATGCGGTTGCTGTTAAATTGGCGTTTGGAAAAAAGCCTCTTGAAAAATACCAGTTTAAATTTAACCCCCTGACGTTAGTGAAGGCGGCAGTATTACTACCCAAATACCTAATGGTGTAGTTTGTGGTATTATTAAAACAGTTATAGTCAATGTTGTTTCTACCGTCAAAATCTGTGGTTATTACCGTGGCTCTGCCCCTGCTGTCAATGCCAGCAGTCAAAAATCGTACAGTCCCACTGCTTACTTCCATTCTGACGATACCTCTGTCAGTTCCTGATGTCGGGACAGCGATGGGTCTTGAGCAGCTGAAGTTTGCAGCGGTAAAGGTAGAGGGCATATTACTGGGTGTAGGTACTGTTCCTGATGCGGCAAGCTCACCTGTCATAGAACCCGAATTATCCAGCATCAGCATGATATTAGGCACAGACCCCGCCGTGCCGACACTTAACGGAGTCTGCGATATTTTAAGATCTATGCCGGGGGTGGGTGCGGCAATCACGGAATCAACACTCAGCGTGCCGCCCAAAACGAGGCTAAGAGCGATTTTGTGTATCGTGCGAGTGTTCATAGCGAAACTCCTTAATATAAAATGTAAAGCATTCATTATTCAATGGTAAAACACACTTACCGTGTTTTTACATTCAGTCAGCTACTAAATAGCTGTACTACGACTGCTAGTCGTTAAACAATATCCTGTCACTAAATTACGATTGAAAGCACTGTCTGTGTTAATTACAGAGCGGCTTTTTATCACAACTCAATTTTATAAGTGATTTTAACAATACTTTGTACAGTTGCCACCGAATTGGCATTACTACCCCAACCGTTTGCCGTAATACGCATTCTGACTTCGGTTTCTGAAGAGGAACTGACAGACCCGCCAGCCTCAAGACTTTCATTACCTGAACTGCTACCTAAGGGAGTACAGCTGACTTCTTCAATAATGTACTTAGGTGGCTGATAAAGCCCTGCCAGTTTTTTGGTGGTTGTGTTGTCGTAAGTGGCTACTTTAGTACCGTACCAATCAACTTTGCTGTCAAAGGGGCGCAGTGATGGGGTGGTTGTATCGACTCTTGGTGTCACAGGTAGCCCCGTTGCACTGCAATCGGCGGATAATAAACTATAAAGACCACCTTTGCCTTGAGTGGTGTCTGCGCCGTATTCAAATTTTGGTTTGTGCTTTGGAAGAGTGGTTTCAACATCGCGTAATGCCGCTTCGGCGGCTTGAAAGGCGAGGTTAATATCTTTAGTGTTCGCCGCCATTTTTTGTTCCAGACCTGTGACGCTGGAACTGGTGACACCAATGAGTGTGAGGGCTAATAACATAATCAGGCTGATGACCAGCACCACGCCTGATTGATGTTTAGCGGTTACCAAGTGTTTATTCATCATGATGTTCACCGTTTAAGGTAGCCGATTACGCACGGCGATGGTGGAGGAAAAGACACGATGGATTCTAAGATCATTAGCCAGTCTGCAGGTTGATGGTAATGTTCCCGTGTAGCCTTGACAGTATTGCGAGGTATCTGTCTTTAAAACGGGTATTTGTGGTGGTGCGGTGGTTGTGCCATTGTAAAAGTAGGATTGGGGTGAGTCCGTCAGATTGTTGTCAATGGTGACGGCTAATAGATTGATACGCACACTGACGACTCGTGTCCAGCCTTCATCAGTAGTGCCTGTGATGGTAGCGGGAACTTTTGAGGCATCAACATAGTAGTTAGGGACATAATCGCGGGTTACATCGGTATCAACGCCGTATAAAACCTGCATATTTTCTATGCCTTCAATCAGTTCTTGTGGTGTTGACCCAGCATCTGTACTGTCAAAACTCCATAATGCGGGGACACCCCCTGTGCCTGAGCGAATAAAATAACTCATCAGTTTAGGTGAAAAAATTTCAGCATCCTCTGCGTAGGCTTTGCTGAGCTTGTTAGCAATATTTATGTTATTGGCATGGGCAATGGTTTGTTTTCCATCGCCACTAGAGGCACTGGAGGCACCAAATACATCAGAACTAGAGCAATCAGAAATAATAACAACTTCATCTTTTTCAACATCACAGGTGTTGTTGGCATCTATTTGGATATTGGCATTATCAGAACTCATATTGCCCACCAATTTCCCACCACAAGAGCCAGAAGTCATAAAATTAATAACATCAGTACCCGCTACACATTCGTTAGTACCACAGGCTTTTGCACTCCAGTTATTAGCAACATTATCCAAGCCGCTAATTGCTTTAAGTGATAAGCTGGCGACGCTTATTTTTGTGGGATCGACCATGACAGTGGTAGATTTTGCAGATGATGAGCAACCCATATATCCTGCCATACGAATACCTTTAGTAAGAAAATCCATCGAAAACCGACCATTTTCCTGTAATCGGGATAAATTTTCCTGTAGTCGATACGCCTGTTTGGCACTGATAAAAATCTGTATGACCCCCGCCATTAAAAACACGCCGATGAGCATGGCTATCATGAGTTCTATCAGGGTAAAACCACGTTGAGGCGAATTAGTGCGAAAGGTTTTCATGGTTGCAGACTCACAGTAAAGACGGGATCATGGAATGTACCGCTGGAGGGTGCGGTATAGGTGCTGAAAGAGGCAGCACAGCCAGTCGGAACGGCAATATCAGTGGTGACTGCGCCACTACGGTCATCATCCCAAGTGATGTACAGATTGAAAACACCGTTCACGGTAGTGGCTATACAAGCTCTGCCCATAGGTAGTGTGGCGGCAATGGCAGTATTCCACTCGATGAGATCATAGGTTGATAACAGCGTGGCGGTACAGGTGGTATTAGTGGTTTTTTTACACTCATGAACAGGGCTGTCCACATTTTTACCCGCTGTGCGACCGTCTGTATTACTGTCAGTGATAATATAATTGGCAGGGTTGGGGCAGGTGACTGGCGGGGTAGTATCTGCTTTGGCTATACAGTTATTAGCGCGTATTCTATCGGTCATATCATAAAGCAGTTGCGTGGCTTGTCCGTGATTATAAGCCGCCAGATTGCTTCTGAGTGTTGACGTTTGCAGTGCCGCCAATCCTAATAAGCCAACTGCCAGCAGTAGCATGGCAATTAGCACTTCAATGAGGGTGAATCCAGTGTGTATTTTCATGGTGCTGTACAAGAAGTAAGTGCTGCTTTAGCGTCGTTTTCAGGAATTCCATCGCCGTTGCTGTCTTTGCCTATGCGTATTCTGCCCGTATTACTCACAATAACGAGTTTTGATGTGTAAGCTAGAGGCGTAGTATTTGCACAAACAGCAAAGCTACCCATTTGATTGCTCGTTCCATTGGGTTGATAACGGATGAAATTAACAAAATTATTGTTACCAGCTAACGTATAGGGAGACGGAAGTGCGGGGTATGTTCTAAGGATTTCTTCTCCTGTATCAAGAGTTCCATCTGCATCATTATCTACAAAAACATTCCATCCGCTCGTACTCCAATAAGTACCTGTCCCACCAATTTTACGAACAGACACAGATACGCCGCGTTTAATAGCTTCACTACGCGCTATATTTAACGATGTAACTAATTCGTTGGCATAAGTTGTTAAGCGATTATTTCTTATCATGTCGCTAAAGCTGGGGATTGCCATAGCCATCAAAATGCCGGCAACAGAAATGGTAATCATGAGTTCCAACAGCGTGAAGCCTGAAGTTGATTTGCGATTATTACACATGGGCTGTTCAATCTCCTTTAAAACGCTACGGCTTGACAATAAGAGCTGGTTCGCATGGTTTGATTCATTCAGTATACAACTATAAATAGGGCTTTCAATCATTGCAAAACCAAGGATTGTCTGGTTACCCGTTTTACAATGATGACTATTACATTTATATAGAGTTCCATAGATAATCATATTGGCGGACGCACCAAAGGGGCGAAGATAATTTTTTAAACCTTATTAATAAGGCTAAATAGCATATATCATGCCTAGTCTGCCAAATTAGACCGCCAATGTTTAACCAATTGATTATTATATAAAATATATTGAATGTCTTGTTGCAAATTTGAAAATTTGATTGGAATTCCGACGATGATGCTTGAGATGGTGACAAAAAAACACTAAACAGACAATTAATGTCACAATGTAGTTATGAGTAAAGTTGATTGTCAGGTAGGTAGAAAACTTGCTTGAGGAAAAATAAACGCTTGACTAACCTGTTCAGTTGATTATAATAGCCAGCTCACTACGGCACTAACAGGAGTTTGTGTGGTGGGGTTGTCTGGGATGGACGGGTTTTTGGATTGGTCATTTGTTTTTATTAATTAAGTGACTGAGTTGAAAGCGGATTGAAAGGGATGAAAAATAAAGTGTTGACAGGATGAAAGCAGTCTGTATAATAGACGGACTAAGCTGAACGGAAGCAAAGAGAGTTACTTAGAATGTTGTTGCTGGTTATTCTGGCA
>JAUYBJ010000102.1 GCA_030693155.1 Methylococcales bacterium | reverse complement strand
GTTGCCACGATAACTAACGTGCGATTGAGCGCGTCTTGCAAACGGTGCAACACGCGGTCGATACCCGCAGGGTCGGTATTATCAATAAAATGGGTGGCTAAAGGCGGAAAATCGGGGCTTAAGGCTTCGGCGACAAATTGTGGGGCGAGAGCCGAGCCGCCGATACCGATTAAAAGAATATGGGTAATTTGTGGTGCGTGTGGCGGACGTATTGCACCACTATGAATGTCTGTGGCAAATGCTTCAATTTGCACAACAGAATCACTAATATCCTGCCCCAAACCCGCAGGAGCTAATTCAGGAGCGCGTAGCCAATAATGCCCGACCATTCTGTTTTCATCGGGATTGGCAATCGCGCCTGCTTCCAATGCTTCCATATCCTGAAATGCACGAGTAAATTTCGGTTGCATAGTTGCCAAAAAATCGTCTTCCAAACGCATTCGGCTCACATCCACATATAACCCTAGACTTTCTTGATAATACAGCCAGTCTTGGTAATGTTGCCAAAGTTTTTGATTATTCATAATTCCTGTGTGTGATAGGTTTTTGAGAGAATTGCTCATTGATATTGATTTATAGAGCAAAAATCATACCGCGTAAGTATGACAATGAAATAAAAGCCATTGATTTGATGTGTAGTATTGAGTTTTATGAGCTGCCAAAAAGCGGCAATCCACGCTACACATTAATGAATGAGGTGCTAAGATTCGCAGGATTAGCAATGCGTTACTGCTATTTAAGCTGTGCCTGATTATCCGTAACCGCGTAGCGGTGGGATGTTTGTAGCAACAAAATATAAACACAATCAAGCCCCAGCGGGGCGAAATGTTTGTCTCATTTACATTTCACCCCTACGGGGTTATGAAATTATTTAAACGATTGATCTACAAACATTTTACCCCGCAGGGGTTTAACGCGAGTGGCTTTAACCACGATTCCACAAAATCCTTCACTGCGGACTGTGACGCAATGCACACCCTACTTTTGCATTAATACGGCCAGTACCACTGATCGTCTTCTGGTCTGTCTATACCATATTCATACGCATAATTACGGCAGGCAATTTGTTGATCGCGCAGTTTTTCTTTGACGTGCGCCCCTGATACTTGTAACGCAGGGATGCGGTCAATCGCATCAATTGCCTGACTGAAACTGTCGGTTTCATTTTGAATCGCCTGTTCCAGCGGGGTATTGATACTGCCTTTTTCTTTATAACCGCGAACGTGCAGGTTATGGTGATTGTGGCGGCGGTAGGTTAAACGATGAATCAACCAAGGATAACCGTGGAAGTTGAAAATCACGGGTTTATTCAGGGTGAACAAGCTGTCAAAATCTCTGTCCGATAAGCCGTGCGGATGCTCTGAGCTGGGTACTAATTTGTATAAATCGACCACGTTAATGAAGCGAATTTTCAGACTGGGGAAATTTTCGCGCAGTAACACGATAGCTGCCAATGCTTCTTTAG
Source organism: Methylococcales bacterium (assembly GCA_030693155.1). Lineage (GTDB taxonomy): Bacteria > Pseudomonadota > Gammaproteobacteria > Methylococcales > Methylomonadaceae > UBA4132. Next base: position 4,053 of record JAUYBJ010000102.1, on the reverse strand, counting down.
TAGGAATATCGCCCGCACTGGCAATGACTAAATCAGGTTCTGCACCGTCATCATTACTTGCCCAATCCCAGATACCGATGCCTTTGGTACAATGTTTAATCGCCGCATCCATGTCCAGATACTGCAAATGTTTTTGTTTGTCGGACACGATAACGTTGATGTAATCGGTACTTTTCAAACAATGATTGGCGACTGATAGCAGACAATTGACATCGGGCGGTAAATAAATGCGAGTCACTTCGGGGCTTTTATTAACCACTAAATACAAAAATCCCGGATCTTGGTGGGTAAAGCCGTTGTGATCTTGTCGCCACACGGTAGAAGTAATCAGCAAGTTCAACGATGACACGGGCGCACGCCAAGGCACTTCACTGGACATCGCCAACCATTTCGCGTGTTGGTTAAACATCGAGTCGATAACGTGAACAAAGGCTTCATAAGTGGAGAAGAAACCATGACGACCTGTCAATAAATAGCCTTCCAGCCAACCTTCCAAGGTATGCTCAGAGAGCATTTCCATGACCCGACCATCAGGCGATAATTCACCACCATCGGCATCTTCGGGTAAATAATCCGCTAACCATGTTTTTTTACTGACTTCGTAAATATCATCGAGTTTATTCGAGCTGTTTTCATCAGGCCCGAATACGCGGAAGTTGTTCATATTGTCGCGCATGATGTCACGCAAAAATTTACCCAATGGGCGGGTATTTTCCGCGCTGATTTTACCCGGTGCGGCTAATGCCAATTGGTAATCTTTAAAATCAGGCAGGCGTAAGGCTTTACGCAACAAGCCGCCGTTAGCATGAGGATTCGCACTCATGCGGCGTGTGCCTTTTGGAGCCAACGCCTTTAATTCTGGAATCAACGTGCCGTTAGCATCAAATAATTCTTCGGGTTTATAACTGTGCAACCACGTTTCCAAACCTTGCAAATGGGCGGGATTGTCTTTGATATTGGCTAATGGCACTTGGTGCGAACGCCAAAAACCTTCAACTTTATGCCCATCAACTTCTTTAGGACCCGTCCAGCCTTTAGGACTGCGCAACACAATCATCGGCCAGCGCGGACGTGCTGGAATACCTGTACTACGCGCTTCGGCTTGAATGCGGCGAATTTCCAGCACGCATTGCTCCAGTACATCTGCCATACGCGCGTGCATGACTTCTGGATCGGTACCTTCGACAAAATACGGCGTATAACCGTAGCCTTTGAACAGATTTTCCAATTCTTCGTGCGAAATGCGTGACAACAGTGTCGGGTTGTTAATTTTGTAACCGTTCAAATGCAGAATCGGCAATACCGCGCCGTCACGAATCGGGTTTAAAAATTTATTGGAATGCCACGAAGTCGCCAGCGGCCCCGTTTCAGATTCTCCATCACCTACCATCACGGTAACAATCAAATCAGGATTATCATACGCCGCGCCGAATGCGTGTGACACGCTATAGCCTAACTCGCCACCTTCATGAATTGACCCCGGAGTTTCAGGCGTACAGTGACTGCCGATACCACCCGGAAACGAAAATTCTTTAAAAAAGTGTAACAAGCCTTCTTCATCTTCGCCTTTGTTTGGATAGACTTCAGAATAAGTACTTTCTAAATACGCAGGTGCAAGTACACCCGGTGCGCCATGTCCCGGGCCTGCCATAAAAATGGCATTCAAATCGTATTTTTTAATCAAGCGGTTGATATGAATATACGCAAAACTCAAACCCGGACTGGAACCCCAATGTCCTAACAAGCGGTTTTTAATATGCTCAGGTTTCAGCGGTTCTTTCAGCAATGGATTTTCGCGTAAATAGATCATCCCAGCGGCTAAATAATTACACGCTCGCCAATAGGCATTAATTTTTTGTAACTCATCCGCACTCAGTGCCGTGGTTACTGTTGATGATTCAGTTGTCATAAGTATCCTTTATCAATAAAGCAGTGAAAGTATTTGTGTTGGTAGTGGTAAAGAGTAAGTGATTCATGTCGGAGGTCAGGCTTTGCCCGACAGTCAAGCAGAGCTTGACCTCCAATTGTTACCACTCACTGTTTACGACTACCTTTGTATTTAACAGGTTTTATATAACTGACTATAGTGCATATAAATTATGACAGTTGAATTAACCCCTACAATAACCTGTTAATTAAAGATTTGTACTGTTTACGCGGCGGGTGTGTCAAGCCAATCCAGCCACGCAGTCAACGTTGGTTCTTGCGTCGCCGATAATTGCAATACTTCAATCTCAGGATTAATGCGTTTTGCAAATTCAATACACCGCGCCACATCAAAATTGGTGTACGGCAACAAGTCGATTTTATTGATAATCATCAAATCGGCGGCATGAAACATATCTGGATATTTCAAAGGCTTATCGTCACCTTCCGTGACCGATAACACGACCACTTTATGTGCTTCGCCTAAATCAAACGACGACGGGCAAACCAGATTGCCCACGTTTTCAATCGCCAGCAAACTGTTATCAGGCACGTTTAATGACTGTACCGCTTGACCAATATCGTAGGCATCTAAATGACAGGCTTTGCCCGTGTTAATCTGTAAAGCGGCAACCCCTGTAGCACGAATTCTATCGGCATCCAAATCGGTCTGCTGATCGCCTTCTATCACGAAAATAGGGCGGGTATTTTTTAGTGCGTTAATGGTTGCCACTAATAACGTGGTTTTACCCGCACCCGGACTGGAAACAAAATTCAGCGCGAAAATACCGTGTTGTTGAAAATACGCACGGTTTTCATCGGCATAACTGTCATTTTTTGCCAAAATATCCTGCTCGACACGAATCAAGCGTTCACCGTGTGATTCGTGCGCGTGGCTGTCGCGAGCGTGCTGATGAGGTTTGAGAGGAGAAAATTTACTTTTAGATGATGAACCGCAACCGCAAATACCGCACATACTGAACTCCTAAATAACGATTAATTCTTTAATGCGCATGGACTGCCCCTGCAACACCGTTACGCCGAAACTGCCGCAATGGTGACAGGGATCATGGCGCGTTTCTAATAAAACAGTCTGTTGACATTTCGGGCAGACACCCTGCCCTGAGACCTTGATAATGACCAACTCCGCGTGTTCTGCCAAGGAGTTTTTCATCACTGCCTCAAAACCAAAACGCAGTGCGTCCGCTTCAACACAGGATAACGCGCCTATCTCCAGCACCACTTGCTTAACCTGCTGAAAGCCCTGTTGTTCCGCCTGGGTTTCCAGCGTGTCCAACACGCTTTCTAATAAGGAAATTTCATGCACAGGTATGCGCCTGCCACGTTGTTACATCGGGATTTGCCAATAATTTTTCCACCAATGCCACCGCCTGTCGCAAACTCTCTTCTGCTATGACTGATAAGTCATCGCCTAATTCAAACTGTACCGCCTGCATCGTCAATAAAAAACACGGCGGCGGGGCGACTTTTTCAATATCTTGATAAACCTGCATCACACTAACGGGGTGCATGGCGTGCGTGGTGTAGCTGTTATCCATGGCCGCGTGTAATTGGCTAAAATGTATCGGCTGCGTATTAGCCACAGACGCATCCGCAAATAACACCAGTTGCCGCTGTTTTAAATCCAGCGCGTGTTCAATTTGCAGCTGAAAATCGGTTAATATTTCCACCGCCTGCACACACGCGGCAGGCAATTGTTCCAATAACAATAAGCCCAGCGCGTCATCGCCACGGCTGGGATTGCCGTAGCCCAGTAATAAAATCGGTTTAGAATGGGTCATAATTACCTGATGTGTTCTTAATCGCTTAGCGTAACACTGTTGGGAAAGTATCTGAATTTTGCATTTATCAACTGATGTTACGCATGAAAAATCAATAGTCCGCGAAAAGCACGAAAGGCACGAAAAAAAATCAAAGCTAATGCGTCCTGTATAGGTTTCTAGGCTCTGTTGACATTTGGTAAAATCGCTAACTATATCAGTAAGTTATGATTTTGCTATATATCTATAACTGGTTGTTTCTGAATGACTATTCCCGAAATGTCAACAGAACCTAGGCTAGACCTGCGATATTTTTAAAACCTCGCAGGTCTTTATTGGATACGTC
>JAUYBJ010000095.1 GCA_030693155.1 Methylococcales bacterium | reverse complement strand
ATAACAACAGCTCTTCTTCACTGTTTATACAATAGCCTATCCCATTATCAACCTGCTTCTCTTTTAACCTCATACCGTGAATATCAAGATAACTCTGCTTAAATGCTTCTAATAACTTAAAAAATCGGTCTTTATCCATCCCTATCGCCGCGCGACACTGCCTTTCTGTTTTTAAATCAGATAATCCCAATTTCATAGCCGTTTATTAGTCCTGTTTTATTGATAATAGTAATTATCTATTCTTATTTATTCTGGTGCAACAAGTCTAATAAACAAAACAAATTCATCTTTATACTCATAACGATTAAACATCAAGCAGAGCTTGAGGGTAGGCATTCCCAAGCCAGAGCTTGGGAACGAGAAATCTACGCCGCTTCGGTTATATAGTTCAGTGCGGTTTGTTCGTTGATTTCAATGGCGAGTTCAACGGCGCGTTTTGCGGTAGCTAATAATTGCTCGCTTTGAGCTTTTAGGGTGAAGCTTTGTTGTACTAATTCAGCTATTTTGGTTTGATTTTTTATAGAAATAATTGGAATTGGTAATTTTAAAAATTCTGTTTTATTAATCGCGGTTAAAATCGTACCTGAACAACTTTTCTTTAGAATATTTTGCATGATTTCAGATTTAAACAAAACAAGCAAAGTTTCAGAATTAATTTTGTTTGAGTCAATAATATAAAAACCAGTTGAGCATAACGCATTATTAAATTCTTTCGTTACAACGGCGCAACTTGTTAATGAACCTTCAATGGATGAAATAAGCACATCACCATTTTTTACTTTACGCCTTGCGCGTGATGGCAATTCTTCTCCTTTTGCTATCGTGCAATCTGTTATACCACCCGATTTATTTATATTTGCTAATTCAATATACTGGTATTCTTTACCCTCTTTTGGCGTGTAGTTGCTATCTTTTAAATTACAGAAACTTATTAAATAATCCCAACCATTAATATAGTCGAATATGTGTTTTTCATAATTTTCATATTTAGGCTGGTAATATTCAGCATCTAAGCGACCTGTGGCAATAAAGGAATCTTTGAATGATTTGATATTGATATTTTCAGTACTGGGTGAAAAATCTGCCATGCCTAGCGCGTTGAGTAACAGGGTTTCGGCTTGGGAATAAGTAGATTTTGATTCTTGAAATTTACTCTGTGATTTAATCACGATTTTTTCAATGTCTGTTTGAAAATTGACGCTTGGTAAACCAACAGATATGTCTTGAAATTCAACTAATTTAATTTCTGGACGTGTGGCTTTAATTCCACGTCTGCGCAATTGACTATAACCGTAGTTACTATTGAAAAAAGTAGATAAATAATAAGGATTTATTCCATTTTTTAAGCGTAACAACCCAACGTGAGCAATTGTATTTGCTCCTACGAACTCATCCGTAACAACAGCACTTCTACCAAAATAAATCCCTGTTTTAGTTATTAAAACATCATGCTTTTTTAGAGTTGACCTTGTTAATGTTTTTGCGTGTCGTTCTGATATTTGCCGACAACAATCGCTATCAATCCAACCATTTTTAACAGCCTCACTTAAAACGAATGTAATACCATTTTCTACATAATCAGCACTGCCGTGATCGCCGTCTGTTATTAAAGAACAACAATCACATAATTTTTTAATTTCCAACTTACTAGAAATTAGTTTTTCAAAAGGTTTTAGAAACGTTGGTGAATAATATTCTGCACCAGTCGTCATTTCGTTCTCTAAGTTTGAAAGGAATATTTCGCTGACTTCCAACCTTTCCAACAACCCCAGATATTTAACTTCATTAAACGGTTCAGCATAAAGACCTGTCAGGTTTTTAAAACCCGACAGGTCTAAATCAAAAAAACTTAGGTTTTCCTTCTTGGCAAATTCAATAAACGCTTCGGCAATACCGTCTTCTGTATAACTCCCATTCTGTAATTGTGTACCGAATAAATCATGCTCAATAATAAAATGTCCGTGAATATCTTTTATCCAATAGCCATTTTCACCTTTACGATAAATTTTATCGCCTGAATTATCTTTGCTGGGTTTCTGCATGGTGGCAAAGAATATCGGGTAATCGTCTTGACGCGGACAAATGCCGTTATCATCCGTCCATTTCTGCACCAATAACACGCTGGTTTTTGTGCCTGTATGCGGTTTAAAGACATTTCCATGCAAACCCACTACCGCTAATATGCGGCAATGTTCGGCAATATATTCACGGATGTTTTTATCAGAAGAGTTATTGAAGCGTCCTTGTGGTAATACCACCGCCATTCTGCCACCCGCTTTTAAAAAGTTCAGATTGCGCTCAATAAATAATACATCGCGCCCCACTTTGTTTTGATATTTACCAGCGGCATTTTTACCCAGTTGATAATGACTGAGCGTATTGCCCGAAATATCCCCCGCAAACGGTGGATTTGCCATTAATATATCAAATTCAAAGTGTTTAAAATCGCCCTCATCACAGCCTTTTGGACGCAATTTTTTAAGTTTTTTGAAACCGTCGTTATAAATATCAATCCATGATTGCTGGCTGGTTGGTTCTCTCCAGTTCATGTAATCGAGGGTATTTAATTCTAAAACGTTGGTTTGCCCATCCCCTGCAATGAGGTTTAAGGTTCTGCCAATACGAACGACACGGGTATCAAAATCAATGCCAAACACGTTATTCTGCACATAAGCGAGTTGTTCAGGACTGCGCTTGTCGGTAGTGAATAAATTAGTCGCGTCAGGGTCGAGGGCTTGCCAGACATGAAAAATACCGTGCATAGGAAAACCGCACGAACCCGCTGCGGTATCAATCAGCGTTTCGTGGGCTTGTGGGTTAAGCATTTTGACGCACATATCAATGACATAACGCGGGGTAAAATACTGCCCTTTTTCACCTTTGTTTGATTTGCTAATCAGGTATTCAAAGGCATCATCCACCACGTCTAAATTTGAGTTGAACAGTTTGATTTCTTGCAGATAGGACACACAGCTATTCAAATGCGAGGGGGTCAAGTTAAACGTAGAATGCGCTGGAAAAATACCATCCCATTTATTACGCGCTCCTTCAAACAATTTTTCTAGGCGTTTTTTTACGTCGGTATCTGTGCCTGAGTTTCTAAATTCAAGTGCGCGAAATGCTTTATCATCAATATCATTTAAGGCGATACCGTGTCTTTGCAGGGTGTTTATTGCGTCTTTGTCGCTGCCGCTTTGCATCTCGTCAAACAATTTGGCAAAAATGAGTTTAAAAATTTCCTCGAACGCATCAACGCCTGCATTGGCTAACACGATGTTTTCAAATTCTAAAATAACTTGTCGTAGGCTTTTGCTTTGGAGCGCGTCATTTTTAATTAAATCCTTGATGGTAAACCGCTCGTTTAAAACGTCGGCTAAGGATTGGTGTGCGCTGGGTAAATGCGGCAATTTATCCAGAAAGTTAGATTTTGATTTTTGACTGAAATTTTTAAAAAAACATTCAATCTCTGTACCATTTGTCCAAACGCCAATAGGTGAACCAGACCAGCTACAATAGGATTTTAATTGCTCTTGACCGCCTTTTTCTTTCGGCTTTTTTAATTCCACCAAAATATAAGGCTCAGTGGGGCGGTCTTTATCAAAAACAACAATATCTGCGCGTTTGGTGGTGCTATCGCTACCTTGCTGCACTGTCCATTCACATTCCATTCTGTTGTATGAATAGCCAAATTCTTGATTGAGCTTTTTAAGATAAAGCTGTCTTACTACTTCTTCGGGCGTGAGTTCGATTTCTTTATTGCGTACCAGACAAATAACATGAGGTATTTGTTTGTTGCGCTTTTCTTTATTAATGATTCGACTTTCTAGGTCTTGAATTTGTGCGGGTGTGAAAAGTTTGTAGGTAGAATCTTTGAAGAGTTCGGTGAGTGTCATTAAGCTGTCCGTATTAATTGGAATGCTAGGAATTTTACACGCAACCATCTTGTAATGTATGCCTTTTGCGTCAGGTACGGCGGGTTTTATGCCATAATATCCCCTATTTTTTCCCCTGATTCCTGAGTTTACACACCATGTCGAATAGAAAAATTCTTGTCACTAGCGCGTTACCTTATGCCAACGGGCCTATTCATATAGGTCATATGCTGGAATATCTGCAAACGGATATGTGGGTGCGGTTTCAAAAACAACGCGGGCATACTTGTCATTATGTGTGTGCCGATGACACGCACGGTACGCCGATTATGCTGAAAGCCGACCGCGAAGGCATTACGCCTGAACAGTTGATTGCGCAAGTTGCTAAGGAACACACGCGCGATTTTAGTGATTTTGGCGTGGCGTTTGATAATTATCACAGCACGCATTCGGAAGAAAATAAGTATTTTTCGTCGTTGATTTATACGCGCTTGCGGGATGCAGGGCATATCAGTTCGCGCACCATTACGCAGGCTTACGATCCTGTGAAAGAGATGTTTTTGCCTGACCGTTTTATTAAAGGTGAATGCCCAAAATGCGGCGCGGCGGATCAATACGGTGATGGTTGTGAAGTGTGCGGGGCGAATTATGCGTCGTCGGAATTGAAAAATGCGGTGTCGGCTATTTCAGGCGAAAAGCCGATTGATAAAGAATCGGTGCATTACTTTTTCAATCTGGCTGATTTTACTGAGATGCTCAGCGATTGGACGACTGCGGGACATTTACAACCCGAAGTGCGTAATAAATTAGCGGAATGGTTGGACGGTGGTTTGCAACAATGGGATATTTCCCGCGACGCGCCGTATTTTGGTTTTGAAATTCCTGACGCACCGAATAAATATTTTTATGTGTGGTTGGATGCGCCGATTGGTTATCTGGCGAGTTTTAAAAATCTGTGCGATAAACAAGGCTTGGATTTTGAGGAATTTTGGGCAAAAGACAGCAAAACTGAGCTGTATCATTTCATCGGTAAAGACATTATTTATTTTCATGCGTTGTTCTTCCCTGCGATGTTACAGGGTGCGGATTTTAGAACGCCTAGCGCGATTTTTGCGCATGGCTTTTTAACGGTGAACGGCGAAAAAATGTCTAAATCACGCGGTACGTTTATTACCGCGCGGACTTACTTAGATCATTTAAACCCTGAATATCTGCGGTATTATTTTGCCGCGAAACTCGGTGCGGGCGTGGATGATTTGGATTTGAATTTTGATGATTTCAGTCAGCGGGTTAATTCGGATTTAGTCGGTAAAGTGGTCAATATCGGCAGTCGGTGCAGCGGGTTTATTGCGAAACGTTTTGATAATCGGTTGGCGGCTGAATTGGCTGAACCTGAATTATGGTTTGAATTTATCGCGGCGAATGAAATGATTGCTGAATACTATGAAAACCGTGAATTCGCTAAAGCGATGCGCGAAATTATGGCGTTGGCAGATAAGGCGAATCGGTATATTGATGAGAAAAAACCGTGGCTGATTGCCAAAGAAGAAGGCAGAGAAGCGGAGTTGCAGGCGGTTTGTACGGTGGGTTTGAATTTATTCCGCGTGCTGGTGGCGTATTTAAAACCTGTATTACCGACGTTAACTTACAGTGCGGAAGTATTTTTAAACAGTGAAGTTCACGGCTGGATAGATGAGTTAAAACCGTTGTTAAATCATCAATTGAATGATTTTATTCCGCTGATGACGCGCGTTGAACCCGATAAAATTGCAGCGATTGTTGAAGCGTCAAAAGAAAATCTGGAAAAAACCGCCGCGCCAGTCGTGGTCAAAGAAAAACAGTTCGCACCGATAGCGGACACCATCGACATTACCGACTTCGGCAAACTGGATTTGCGCATTGCGAAAATTATCAAAGCCGAAGCAGTGGAAGGTGCGGATAAGTTACTGCATCTGACTGTTGATATAGGTGATGAAACGCGCAGTATCTTTGCGGGCATTAAATCGGCGTATTCACCTGAGCAGTTGGAAGGGCGTTTAACGCTGGTGGTGGCGAATCTTGCGCCCCGAAAAATGCGTTTCGGTCTGTCGGAAGGCATGGTGCTTGCCGCTAGTGGCGATGATGGGATTTATTTATTGAGTCCCGATTCTGGTGCGGTGGCGGGTATGCGGGTGAAATAATACCGTTCACACCATTACACATGGGGCCGGGTATTTTGCTGAAAGCATTACTGCAAGGCAGTTTCAGTTTAATGGTGTTCGGTTGGACGCAGATTGTCATGGATTTACAACCATTGTATGTCATGCTGAGTAATACCACGCGGTTTGAGTTGCACGGTTTTTCCCATACTTATTTGGGCGCGACGTTACTGGCGGTGGTATCCGCCGTGTCGGGCAAATATTTATCGGAGTTGGCGTTAAAATTGCTTACCCTATCTACCACCAACCGCCGCACTAACATTGGCTGGCATATCGCTTTTTTCAGCGCGGTGTTAGGGAGTTATAGTCATGTGGCGTTGGACAGTATCATGCACGCCGATATACAACCGTATTTTCCGTTTGCGACGGGCAATCATTTATTGAATCTGGTTGATATGACACAGCTGCATGAATTTTGTTTTTATAGCGGTATTGCGGGCGGAGTTATTTATTGCATCGTGCAAATAGTAAGGGATCTGAAAGAAACAATTTAGTTTAACGTCAGGAAAAATAAAGAATGGCAGGTTTTTTGTGTATTGCAATGATGAAAAAATCCCCTTATCTGATGATGGTCGGGGTGACTGAGTATGAACCTGATGTCTGGGCGGAGACTTTGTTATTTCCCTCGCACCTCCTGTATTACGAAGGCTTTCGTGAGCCTAAAGCAATCGAAAATCAATATCTGCAACACCTGAAACTGCTCGGTATCCGAGCAGAATCAGGGATGGCGTTTGTTGCCGCACCCGATGAGGTTATCAAAGCCTTTATGACTGTGCGTGATGCGGCAATACAATTGCAAAATCAGGAGCAAAACACTGCCACTGTTACTGTCGATGATGAATTTGCTGAATTTTATGAAGACAGCGAAGCCGATATTATACAAGATGAAGGTGAACAGCTTTATCATCAGGCTAAAGAGTGTGAATTTGCCAGTGTAGAAGCCTTTCATCTCTACAAACAAGCGGCACAACTGGATTATCAACCTGCATATGTTGCTTTGGCTCATGCCTATTTTAATGGCTGGGGTATTAAAAGAAATGTCAATGCCGCATTGAAATGGCTGCACGCACTGCCCGAAAATCTGCATACACTTAATACTGAGGTGTGTGCGGAAGTAGGGGAACTGCTGCACAGCTTAGCGACTGAATATGAGAACGGTAGTGACCAGATTATTCCTGATTTAAAAAAAGCCTGTCAACTCAATCACCAAGCCGCTGAACTGGGTTGTGATTTAGCTTATACCTCCTTGGCGTGTGCCTATCTTGCAGGTGATGGGGTTGAAAAAAACCTGAATGCCGCGCTGGAATGGGCAATGCGTGAGATTGAAGCCAATATTATTTATGGTTATAACCACGCCACCACCTGCTTTGTGGAAGCGGGTATGCGGCAACAGGCAGAAAAGCTCTGGAAACGCTGTTTTAAAGATCAGCCGCTGGAGATGATTGCGACTGCGTGCTTGCGGACGTATAAAAAACAGGTGTTATCAGGCGGCATTTCTATTGATCCTGATATTGAAATATTGTTCAGCAGTCTGGTCGAACACTTGATAAATTATCAAAAAGAACTGGGTGTCAGCATTTATGACGAAGAAATTGCGTGGCTGGGCATCCGCGATACCTGTGTCGTGTGTCATGTGCCTATCGTGCCTGAAACCGCCCGTAAAACTGAGGGTAAATGCGCGAACTGCTTTATCAAAGAGCTGTCTTGAGTATTGATACCTGTCCGCACTGTAGACGTTGCAACGCAACGTCTATGCACCCTGCAAAATAATCCTACCCCCCATTCACCCTCAATACTGCCGCTCGTGTCAGAAAAAGAGGGTTTTATGTCATTGTCTCAACCCGCCAATTAAGACAAAATCAAACTGTCCCTGTTTTCATTAACAGGAGTAGTATGGATTTTTTAAATCCCGCTATGCAGTGTACAAGTGAGGCATTTATGACAACGACACATTTAGCTCCTGATACGCCTGTTCATCAATCCCCCGTTAGACGGATTGGCATACTTGTTTATTCAGGCGCGGACATATTAGATATTGCCGGCCCCTCCGAAGTATTTTCTTTCGCCAACTTGATGTTGATACTGCAAGGTGTCACTAAAGAACCCGCCTATATTGTTGACGTACTGGCAGAACAGGCGGGTGTAGTAACCACCTTGATGGGTTTACAGATTGTTGCCACTCACGCTTATAGCGATGTGAATCAAGATTTGGACACTTTATTCATTGCGGGTGGTTTCGTCCCTGCGGGATTTTTTCAACATATCGAAGTCGGCGATCCGTCCATTTTCAAAAATCCTGAATTAATCGACTGGATATACACCATGTCCACGCGGGTAAGACGCATGGCTTCTGTGTGTACAGGGGCATTTGCACTGGCAGAAAGCGGTATTTTAAACGGTCTGAGAGCGACCACACATTGGGATTTTTGTCAGCGACTGCTGCTGGATTATCCCGATGTTAAAGTTGAACCGAATCAGATTTTTATTCAGGAAGGCAATATTTTTACCTCAGGCGGCATTACCTCGGGCATTGATCTGGCACTCGCCATGCTGGAAGAAGATTGGGGACATGAGATTGCATTGGCAGTTGCCCGTTACATTGTGGTGTTTCTTAAACGACAAGGCGGGCAATCGCAATTCAGTAATTATTTGACTACTGAAGCGGCGAGTCGTCCTGATTTGCGTGCGTTACAGACGTGGATTATGGCGCATCCCACCGAAGACCATCGAGTTGAAACTTTGGCGGCGCGTATGTGTATGAGTCCGCGTAATTTTGCCCGCCTGTTTTTGGCTGAAACGGGCATGACTCCTGCAAAGTATGTAGAAATGGCACGCATTGATGTGGCGCGTAATTACTTGGAGACCAGCCAATTATCCATTGAAGCGATTGCGGAAAAATCGGGTTTTTTTGACACTGAGCGGATGCGACGATCGTTTATTCGCCAATTGGGTGTTAATCCTAAAAATTATCGTAACCGTTTTACTCGTTATGATTCATCAACACATGAAGTTTAAAGTCAGTCTTCTGTCGGGTTGCGCTGTTGTCATAACTCAGCTAACCCGATTTATAGATCTTAGGAGGTTATCATGCGCATTTTATTAATTTCATCGGCTTTTTCGGGTTTAACTCAGCGTTTTTATACTGAATTAGATGATGCGGGTTATACCGTTTCTGTTGAACTGCATCTGGGTAATGTAGAGCAATTAATGGAAGGTGTGGCATTATTCAAACCTGATTTAATTTTATGCCCGTTTTTAACCCGACGATTGCCGCCCACCATTTATGAACACTACACCTGCCTGATTGTCCATCCGGGTATTAAAGGCGACCGAGGCGCGTCTTCATTGGATTGGGCAATGCAAACAGGCGAGCTTGAATGGGGCGTGTCGTTATTGGAAGCGCGTGAAGAAATGGATACGGGTGATATTTGGGTCAATAAAACCTTTAAAATGCGCACGGCAACCAAAAGCAGTGTATTTTATCGGGAAGTAACCCAAGCGGCAGTGGATTGTTTATGGGAGGCTCTCACCTATTTTCACGCGCCCGATTTTCGTCCCCAGCCGTTGGATTATGATAATCCTGACTTTAAAGGCAGATTACAGCCGTCCATGAAACAAGCTGACAGAGCCATTGACTGGAAAAAACATAAAACCGCTGATATTTTAAAACGCATTAATGCCGCTGACGGTAGCCCAGGCGTGCTGGATGAGATTGCGGGCAAGCCCTATTATCTGTTCAACGCCCATAAAGAACTCCATTTAACAGGCAAAGCAGGCGATATTATTGCCACTGCCAATTATGCGATTTGTCGGGCGACTGTTGATGGTGCGGTGTGGATCGGACATTTAAAGCCTCAGGCAGAGCGCAGCATCAAATTACCCGCCGCCTTTGTGTTACAGGAGCTACTGGCATCACCGCCTGCGTTCAAACTATTATCCAAAGGTATTAAACACCTCGACATCGACTATACCCGCGCAGGGCAACAACTGCCGTGCCAAGAGGTTTGGTATGAACAGGAAAACAAGGTCGCCTACCTGCATTTTCCCTTTCACAACGGCGGCATGAGTACCGAACAATGCCGTTTATTATTGTCGGTCTATCAACACCTGCTCACCCTGCCCGTTGATGTTATCGTCTTGATGGGCGGTGACGATAACTGGTCAAATGGCATCCACTTGAATCATATTGAAGCCGCTGATAATCCTGCCGAAGAATCGTGGCTCAATATCAACGCTATCGACGACATTATTTATCAGATTATCACCACGCTGGATAAAGTAACCATTTCAGCCGTGGCAGGCAATGCGGGTGCAGGCGGGGCAATTTTAGCGATAGCCAGTGACTGCATTTTTGCCAGAGAAGGCGTTATTTTTAACCCGCATTATAAAAATATGGGCGAGCTGTACGGCTCTGAATATTGGACATATTTATTACCTAAACGGGTAGGTGCAGAAATGGCAACGGTATTGACCGAACAACGACTGCCGATTAGTGCCAAAAAAGCGTGGCGTATCGGGCTAATCGACAAAGTGCTGGATAAACAACACGCTATTTTTCACGCCCAAGTCAAACATTTAGCGAATAGTTATACCAATAATCCAGACAATTTACGACAGTTATTAGACCAGAAAGCCAAAACCCGTTGCTTTGATGAAGCGGTAAAAGCCCTCGCTTCCTATCGGCAATTTGAATTAATACTGATGTACGCCAATTTTTACGGCAACGATGCTTACCACGAAGCACGGCGCAATTTTGTTTACAAAACGGGTGCTGATAAGCACACGCCTGACAATATCGCCAGTCATCGCCAAACCCATAAAGGCACTAATAAACTGTCCTTGGGCAGTCTGTATCATTTTGTCTGGCAAGATCAATACAGGCTGGGTGATGACGACATAGACGAACAACACAAGGATTTATTCGAGCTGGCGAATAAACTGGTGGCTTCCAGTAATAAAAACGAATTGAATGCCAATATTCAGTTGCTCTATCAGCACGTTAAAGCGCATTTCGCCGCCGAAGAAGCCTTGATGAAAGACATTGCATTTCATGGTTACAAAGGGCATGAAAAAGAACATCAACTGATGCTGGAAAAATTAACGGCTATCAACCATAAAATTAACAACAACAACTGGCAGCAAGCCGATGTTGAAGATTTTGTCGATAAATGGGCAAAACATATTGTTAATTCTGATATGAAACTCGATGCGTATGTCAAAAAGGAAAGTGTGCGTTTGAATTAACAATAATGTGAGGGTAGTGTATTAAATTCTGTTGTTTTTACTTTGAAATAGGGGGAGTGGTAAATAGTGAGTGATTGCAATACAAACCTTAGGGCAATCGCGCTTAATTTAATCGGAGGATGCGTAGTAAATAGCGATCATCGCATCCAACGATTTAATATCGAATGGTCAACCTTGACATTTCGTTCGACAAATATTTCCTCCAAATATCTATACGAAACACCATATCTGGCGTAGAAAAACGCCGTATATAGCAAAAGCAGTTTAAATTGATTGCAGAACCGTTCGCGCTGAGCTTGTCGAAGCGTGAATGTGGTTCGACAAGCTCACCACGAACGGCATCACTTTATTATGCTTTAGTTATACAAAATAACATCTTTTGGAAACTGGGTGCCGCTAAAACTGATTATCGTTCAATCGCGAAATTGCAGAATTTTACTTCAGGCTGACAAACTTTGCGACAGAACCCATCTGCAATTTGATGATTGTATTTCATAGCGAGGTTTCCTTCAATTGAGTCTGGACTTGCACTTTATCCTCATCGACACGACAAGAATACACAGGGACACTAATGGAATCATCTTCAAGACAAACGCCTGTTTCCAAGTTGAAGTGCTGCTTATAGAGCGGCGACGCAACAACAGGCTGTCCTTTTATATCACCGATAATTCCGCGTGATAACACATTGGCTTTACCGAACGAATCATAATTGCCAATAGCATAAAGCGTATTGGCAACATAAAAAATCGCTACCTGTTTGCCCTTAACTAACGCGCAACTTCCTAAACCGTCTTGTAAATCCTCGATACTGCACACTGTTTCCCATTGCATTATGCTATCTCTGTCAAGGTAAAGTGTTTACGCTCATTCTCATCGGCAGGACGAAACTGCCCGCGCTCTTCGACAAACACCACGTTGTCATCGTGTAACTCGCTGTTGACGAAATGTCGAAAGCGTTTGCGCTTGCTCTCGTCATTAATGACTGTTTTCCATTCACATTGATAAGTGTCGATGACGTATTGCATTTGTTCATCTAATTGCTCACACAAGCCCAGTTTGTCTTCGAGAATGACGGCTTTTAAATAATCCAGACCGCCTTCCATGTTTTCCATCCAAACCGAGGTGCGTTGTAGACGGTCAGCGGTGCGCACATAAAAACTTAAAAAGCGGTCAATCGTTCTGATTAATGTTTCTTTATCCAAACCTGTGGCGAATAAATCGGCGTGACGTGGTTTCATGCCTCCATTACCACAGACATATAAATTCCAGCCGTTTTCAGTGGCAATCACGCCAACATCTTTACTTTGTGCTTCGGCGCATTCACGGGTACAGCCTGATACTGCCATTTTAATTTTGTGTGGCGAGCGTAAACCTTTGTAACGATTTTCCAGTTCAATCGCCAGACTCACGCTATCATCCACCCCATAACGACACCAGCTACTACCGACACAGGATTTCACCGTGCGTAAGGATTTGCCGTAAGCGTGACCTGATTCAAAACCAGCGGCAATCAGTTCTTCCCAGATAACAGGTAGTTGATCGACACGCGCTCCAAATAAATCCACGCGCTGCCCGCCTGTAATTTTGGTGTACAACTGATATTTTTTAGCGACCTGTCCTAAGGTAATTAGCATATCAGGTTTGATTTCACCGCCTGTAATGCGCGGTACGATAGAATAAGTGCCGTCTTTTTGAATATTGGCTAAAAAGGTATCGTTGGTATCCTGCAAAGCTAAGTGGTCTTTTTCGAGAATATGCTCATTCCATTGCGAGGCGAGAATATTGCCCACTGTGGGTTTGCAAATTTCACAACCCAGTCCTTTGCCGTGTTTGCTGATTAAATCGCTAAAAGTTTTTATTTGTTCAACACGAATCAGCGTGTGTAATTCCTGACGTGTGTACGGAAAGTGTTCGCAAATATCGGTATTAACTTCCAGCCCCTGTTTAGCCAGTTCTGAATTTAATACTGATTTTAATAAACTCGCGCAACCGCCACAGCCTGTTGCCGCTTGAGTTTGTTTTTTCAAACCGTCTACCGTGCTGCAACCCGCTTCTATCGCCGTGCAAATATCGCCTTTACTGATGTTGTAACAGGAACAGATTGTTGCCGAAGTGGGCAAGGCATCGACACCTAAACCGACTGATTCATCGGAGCGGGACGGTAAAATTAAGGCATCGGGATTTTCGGGTAAGTCAATCGCATTGGAATAGTATTGCAACAAGGTGTTATAGCCAGAAGCATCACCAACCAGCACCGCGCCCAGTAATTTTTTACCATCGGCACTGACTACCAGACGTTTGTAAATTTCATTTGAGCCATTTTGATAACTGTACACTAACGCGCCCTGACTTTTGGCATGAGCATCGCCGATACTGGCTACATCCACGCCCATCAATTTGAGTTTGGTACTCATGTCCGCGCCCGTAAAACTTACCGCTTCATTGGCTAAATCGGCAACTACGGCACGCGCCATTGCATAACCAGGGGCAACCAGACCGTAAATCATGCCATTCCATAAGGCACATTCACCGATGGCATAAATATCGGGGTTTGAGGTTTTGCATTGATTATTGATGACGATGCCGCCGCGTTGTCCTGTTTCCAAACCAGATGCACGCGCTAGTTCATCACGCGGACGAATCCCCGCAGAAAACAGCACGATGTCGGTTTCCAGTTCTTCACCATCGGCAAAACACATTTTATTAACGCACTGTTCGCCGTCAGTAATCAGGCTGGTATTTTTGCTGGTATGAACAACCACGCCTAAGGCTTCAATTTTTCGGCGTAACATTGCCCCGCCTGCATCATCAATCTGCACTGCCATAAGACGCGGGGCAAATTCTACGACGTGAGTTTCTAATCCCAAATCTTTCAAGGCGTTGGCAGCTTCCAAGCCCAATAAACCGCCGCCAACAACCGTGCCGACTTTGCCTGTTTTTGCGGCGGCGGACATGGCTTCCAAATCTTCAATAGTGCGATACACCAAACACTGTGGTCTGTCATGACCTGCAACAGGTGGAACAAACGGATATGAACCTGTGGCTAATACCAGTTTGTCATACTGTATGTATATGCCTTTTGCCGAAGTAACCGTTTTAGTGTCGCGGTCAATCGATACCGCTTTATCACCAATATGAATGGTAATATCGTGCTGTTCAAAAAAGCCATCTTCGACTAATGACAGTTCTTTCGCGCTAGTCCCTGAAAAAAAAGACGATAAATGCACGCGATCATAAGCGGCGCGTGGTTCTTCGCAAAAAGTCACGATGTGGTACTGGTCTTTAATCGGATTTGCGACCAGACTGGCTAAGAAATGTTGTCCTACCATGCCATTACCAATGACCAGCAGTGTTTGTTTTTCACTCATGATTCACCTTATTAATTACGTTTATGCAATCATCCGCGTTGCATTTAAAAACTAATATTGCCCTGCACCCAGATTTTTTGGGTATCCGTACCGTATTGATCAGCATTGTAATAAGCGTATTTCGCTAACAATGAATAATGCTTACCGAATTTTTTGGTTGCTTGAAAATCCCATTCATTGCCGTAATGAATACTACCCGTGTCATCATAAAAGTCGTGATAAACGCCAGTTACTGCGATATTGCCTTGGTCAAAGGTGGCTATCGCCGTACCAGACACGTCACGAATACCGTCTTTAGGTGTCACTAGAAATAAATCCGCCCAGCCTTGGAAAGCGTGGTTCGTACCCAGCGGGGTAATAAAGGTTTTATTGGCTCCAACGCCGTCAAGCTGTTCCATCGCGCCCTGAAAGGTAAGGTTATAGGCAGTAAAACCGCCCATCAGGTTGTAACGGTTGACGGTGTAATTTTGTGGGCTATTGATGTAATCTTTTTGAATGCCCCACTCAGCGGTGTAAACCAGCCCATAGTTATCACTGATTTTTAGCGAATCCCCAGGTTTTTGATAATTTGTCAGACGAAGACCATAGGTCTGATTGGATTTGGCAAAATTTTCTGGCTCGGTATAACCCAGCCAGTAGCCATAACCGACCAGACTGCCGTAATCACCCAGTTTATAATTGAGGTTGAGTATTGGTGCATTTATGTTTTCAGTGGTCGAAGTAAAGGTTTTAACATTGCCGATATAGCCGACATTAACAGTCAAACCAAACAACTGTTGATTGTTGTGAGTAATTAACACCGAATCATAGGTTTGTTCCAGTTGTCGCCAGCCCACGTTACCGATAAAACGATCATCATCGAATTTGATGCGTTGCCGCCCGCCTTTGATAAGCGTGTCAGGAATCCCCGCATAACTAATCCATAACTGACTGACTTCATTTTGATAAGGATCGGCAATGACCGATAATCCCGATTTGCCATTCAGCGTGCTGTTGTAATCCGATTGCATGGCATAAACACCTTCATATTCGGCATAACCTTGCAGACCATGAAACACAGGCGATAGTAAGCCTAAACGTAAACGTACCGTGTTGGCGTTAGCGGTCGCGGGTTGTTTTGCAGCAGGCAAAGCTTTTCCATTGAGCGATGGATTAGGAACATCGTCCTGATTGACATATTCATAACGATAATTCAAGTCCGCTTTTACCGCGCCGTTTTTACCGTAATGATAAAAATTGAGTGCGTCTTCAACGTCTTTAGTCACATCCGCTATGGCAGAGTGACTGATAACCGACAATGACAACAATGCGGCAGAGAGTGGAATGATTTTTTGTTGCTGTGGCATAAAGCCCCCTTGTATGGTTTGAATTCTGTGTCTAATGGGTATGGTCACATTCAGCGAGAAAGGTCAGTATGCTTTCGCGATATTTGTAATAGTCTGGATGTGCAAGCAGGGCTTTGCGGGTGCGTGGTCTGGGTAAATCAATGGTTTCTATTTTGCCGATTTTGGCATGAGGGCCGTTGGTCATCATCACCACGCGGTCTGCTAACAAGATGGCTTCATCGACATCATGCGTTACCACGATAGCGGTAACATGGGTGCGCTCCCAAACTTCCATCAACACTTCCTGCAACTCCCAACGGGTTAAGGAATCCAGCATTCCGAACGGCTCATCCAGTAATAACAGCTTGGGTGATAAGGCAAACGCGCGGGCAATGCCGACTCGTTGCCGCATTCCATTGGACAATTCGCGGGCTTTTTTATGCAGCGAGTCACCTAAGCCAACGCGCGTTAAATAATATTCAACGATGTCATTGCGTTCCGCTTTAGTCGCATGGGGGTAAACTTTATCAACGCCCAAGGTGACGTTTTCGAATGCCGTTAGCCACGGAAACAGACTAGGAGCTTGAAATACCACGCCACGATCTGGGCCCGCGCCATCAATTTCACGGTTGTCGAGAATAATACCGCCTTCGGAAATACTGTTTAGTCCAGCAGTCATCGATAAAACCGTGGATTTTCCGCACCCTGAATGCCCGATAATCGAAATAAATTCACCTTTTTTCATTTTCAGATCAAAGCCGTCAACGACTTTAACGGTGCTGTTACCGTCGGGTGTAGGGTAAATTTTGGATAACTGGGAAAATTCTAAATAGCGCGCTCTGCCCAAATCATGTTGGCTGGGCTTTAAGGCTGAATTATCTTGTTGCCAATCGTTGCTGGTATTGGGTCTAACGGTGGGCAGGGTGATTTTGTCGGTATTTATCGCTTGATTTTTTTCCATACCGATTGCCATGAGATATTGAGTAATCTCGGCACGCAGTTTTTTAAATTCATCGTTATGATTTAACGCGGTTCTATCGCGTGGACGCTCAATATTGACAGGAAAATCAGGGCCAAAAGTAGCATCGGGGCCAGGATTAAGCGGAATGACCCGATCCGCCATATAAATCGCTTCATCGACATCATTGGTAATCAGAATGACGGTCTTTTTTTCCTGTTGCCAGATTTGTAAAATTTCATCCTGTAAATTACCGCGCGTTAAGGCATCCAGCGCACTGAGCGGTTCATCCAGCAATAAAATATCGGGGCTGGCAGCCAAAGCGCGGGCAACATTGACCCGCTGACGCATACCGCCCGATAATTCAGCGGGTTTTTTATTCATCGCCGCACCTAGGTTTACCATGCGAACATATTTTTCGGTATGGGCTTTGCGTTGTTCGGCTGTCCAGTCTGTAAAAATGGCATCAACCGCTAAAGCGACGTTTTCATAAACCGTAAGCCACGGCATTAAAGAGTAGTTTTGAAACACCACACCACGGTCAGGGCCGGGTTCTGTGATGGGCTTGCCCTGTTTTAACAGCTCGCCGCTGTCCGCCTGAATCAAACCCGCAATCAGTGAAATCAAGGTGGTTTTGCCGCTACCCGAAAAACCGACAATGGCGATAAATTCACCGTCTTTCACCGATAAATTGATGTTGTTGAGTATGGATGTTTTACCCTTGCCTTCACCGTAGGCTTTACAGACATTTTTTAATTCCATCAAAGGCAGTGACGCATCATTTGATGGTGAGAGTATGACTGGCATAGTGTTGTCGATTACTTTAAGTTTGACGGCTGACATAACAGACTCCTAAAGATCACTGCCGAAAGAAAAGACTTTCTGGAATGACTGCATGATGCGATCCAGCATAAAACCGATAATGCCG
Source organism: Methylococcales bacterium (assembly GCA_030693155.1). GTDB lineage: Bacteria > Pseudomonadota > Gammaproteobacteria > Methylococcales > Methylomonadaceae > UBA4132. The sequence continues at coordinate 5,337 of JAUYBJ010000095.1, read as the reverse complement.
ATGGTAAAAACGGCGACGATAATACGTCCTAGAGAATTGGAACTGCCGTTTTGAAATTCATCCCAAACAAATTTTCCCAAGCCTGGATTTTGCGCCAGCATCTCTGCGGCAATTAATACCATCCAGCCCACGCCTAGCGATAAGCGCATACCCGTGAAAATAAACGGCAAGGCAGACGGCAAAATGATTTTTTTGATTTGGGTGAACCAGCTTAAGCGTAAGACTTTGCCAACATTGACCAAGTCTTTATCAACTGAAGCCACGCCAACCGCCGTATTGATTAAGGTAGGCCACAATGAGCAGAGCGTGACTGTGATTGCCGAAGTCAGAAACGATTTTTCAAACCATGAATCATCGGTGGTGACATAAACCGCACTGACCACCAGCGTCACGATAGGCAACCACGCCAACGGCGAAACAGGTTTAAAAATTTGAATTAACGGATTAATTGCCGTACTGACTATTGGACTCATCCCACACAGCAACCCCAATGGCACGGCAATCAGTGTGGCAATGAAAAAACCTGCAAACACGGTGTAAAGGCTGGTGAAAATTTTGTCCAGATACGTCGCCTGACCGTTATACGGACGGACTTTAATCTCAGCGGCTGGATTTTCTGTCAGTGTTTGGGCATTGCGTTCCTGCTGGCGTTGGTAATAACTGGCTTCTTTGTCTTTTTCGGCAAAATGTTCTGCCAATAAGCCACCTGCCTCATGCCAAACCGCTACAGGCCCAGGTATCGTGCCTAAGCTGGTGTTGACTTTAGACGCGGACACACTCCAAAGCCCCAAAAACAGTGCAAAGGCAATAATGGGAACACCCATGATAAGAAATAACTGGCGGACTTGTTGTGATGGGTTTTCACCCGCCGCTATTTTTACTAACGGGACAAACCACGTTAGCCCAGTAATGTTAAAAAATTTGATTAATTGATTGTTCATATTGACCTCAACGTTTTAACGTATGTGAAAGCAGGGTTTACTCAGCCACTTTGCCATCGACAACTTTCTGTTTGCCTTTAAGACCGATAGGGAATTTAGTCAGATAGTCATTCGGTTTAGTGCCATCAAACACAATACCGTCAATAAAGTCAGAACTTGGTGCTTTAAAGCCCGTTTCTTTTTCAGAGGGGAAGTCACTGGCTTTCGCCTTGCCTTCGGCAATCAGTTCTTTAGCCGCTGCCATGAAAATATCGGGACGGTAAACTTTTTTGGCAGTTTCCAGATACCACGCATCAGGTTTTTGTTCGTTGATTTGTCCCCAACGACGCATTTGCGTTAAGCTCCAGACGGCATCGCTGTAATAGGGATAAGAACCGTTATAGCGGGAAAATACGTTGAAATCGGGTAAGGCGCGTTTATCGCCTTTTTCGTATTCAAACGTACCATTCATACTGTTAGCGATGACCTCATAATCTGCACCGACATACTGTTTTTGCGACAATATTTCCACGCCTTCGTTACGATTTTTGTTGTTTTCCGCATCCAGCCACAATGAGGCACGAATTAAGGCTTTAATGACTGCTTTGTGGGTATTGGGATTTTTATCCGCCCAGCCTTTAGATACGCCAAAAATCTTTTCAGGGCTGTTTTTCATCATTTCATAATCGCTGATAACAGGAACGCCTATGCCTTTAAATACTGCTTGTTGATTCCACGGTTCACCAACGCAATAACCAACTATCGTGCCTGAATCCATAGTGGCGGGCATTTGTGGCGGCGGCGTGACGGACAACATGGCTTCAGCATCAATCTGACCAGACGTGTCTTTTGATGGCTCATAAAAACCAGGCTTAATACCGCCTGCTGCTAACCAGTAACGCAATTTCATGTTATGCGTGCCAACAGGAAAGGTCATTGCCATATTGAATGGCTTGCCCGCACTTTTATATTGTTCGAGCACGGGTTTTAAAGCATCGGCTTTAATGGGATGGACTGGCTTACCGTCTTTCATCGGTATTTGCGGTTTCATTTGTTTCCAGACTTCATTGGACACGGTAATGGCATCGCCATTTAAGGTCATGGTGAACGCGCTGATAATATCTGCTTGCGTGCCATAGCCAATCGCTGTGCCAAACGGCAAGGTTGCCAGCATATGCGCACCGTCCAGTTCACCACTGATAACGCGGTCTAATAACACTTTCCAGTTGGCTTGTGTTTCCAATTGAACGGATAGCCCTTCCTCTTCAAAATAACCTTTTTCATAAGCAATGGCTAAAGGTGCCATGTCGGTTAATTTGATAAAGCCTAATTTCAGTTTTTCTTTTTCCAGTTTTTCAGCCGCATCTACGCTGGATGCAAAGCTTAAGCTGGTGACAACCGCTACTGTAGAGAGCATCGTAAGGAGGTTCTTAATCGTAAATTTCCCAGTTTTTTTCATGACGGTTTAATCCTAATACAAATATTCAGGGCAAAAAAAACGTCGAAAAACCGAGTGTTAATAACACAACGATTTTATCGACGCCTTTGTCTGGTTAGCTCAACTTTGAGCTGGTAATGTTGACTCCAACGCTGGAGTCTCTGTGATAGTTATAGCATTAGCTGTGCCAAAAATTTGATTAACGATTCATTATTTAATTTATACTAATAAATTCAGTTGCTTGGGAGTTATTTGTGGAAATAGGGTAATCATTGTCAAGCGAAGGGAAAGTGACTGCTTGCTCTAATAATGTGCGTTAAACAATATTTTTTGCACCAAACAAAAACTCCAGGTAGCAAACAGCAAGTGATTGAATACCAAATTGGGGTTTTATAGCTCCCACTCTCCAGCATGAGCATTCATCTGACAACGCTATGGCGTTGCGTAAAATAAGAAGACGCGAAGCGTCAACTGAGACGTTCCAACGCTGGAGAGACTGTGAAAGTATTCTAGTTATAACCATAGTTTCAGCGAAAATGCCGTCATTCCAGCATGGATGCTGGAATCCAGTCACAGGGAGAGCGTAGCGAGGGTTTTGAAGCTGTGTGCTACATAATATTATTTTTAATCATAGAGTTACCATCCTTGGCACTGGATTCTGGCATCCATGCCAGAATGACGGGTTTGAAGATTGTCGTATCTATCAACGAACATTTGCTAAGACCGATTAATACTTTCACAGTCTCTGGAGCGTCGGAACGATAAAAACGCTTTTCCAGTTAAAACAAAAAACTAACAATTGCCTTTAATCGACCTTTTTCTATGACAGGTATGGCAAGCATACTGCTAAGGTTATCGAGTTCTGGACTGTAATCAGGTTCATGATCGCCTGTAATCACAGGTATACCTGTTAACCACACTCGCCCTAGCGCACCTTCACCTTTGTTAACAGTAAGTGTTTCAAATATTTTTGCCAGATCATTGCTGTTTTTACTATAACCTTGCTGGCAAACAAGCTGTTTACCTTCTGAGTCAGGAATCCATATCTGAATGCGTTTGGCAATCGGCGTGGCTTTCGCTGACAGAAAAGTCATAATGTAGGACTGTTCAGGATGGTCGGAAACGGGAATGCCTATACCCATACTGATACCCGCCTGTTGTGCTTCGTCTGCTCTGATGAACTTACCCGCTGTACTTATATCATCAACAAGCACAGGCAACTCCGTTTCCCATGCCAGCCCAGCCAAGCCCTGACCTTTAGGCATACTGATTTGTTTGGAAATAGCTTCAAAATGTTGCAGTGTGCCGTAATAACCATCCATCACGCACAGCGTGGTTTTTGATGATGGATTGTTGTGCCAGACTTCAATCGCTCCCGCGTGTTCTTCATCATCGCCGCATAAAAAAACCACGACTGCCATCAAGAAATCGCCAGAAAAAACGGGGATGGCAATGCCGCAGGTCAAGCCTGCTTTTTGCGCAGCGGCAGTGCGTTTGAAATAAGAGTGTTCAAATTTTGCCAGTACAATTGGATGACCAGCAGCCCACGCCTTGCCAGGTAAGCCTTCGTTGTAAGCAAATAGCTGTTGTTCACTGGCGGCTTTAAAATCGCTTAGCCCGCCATATAATCCAGAACCAAACTCCAGTTGGGTACGTTCTTTGTTTGGAATCCATATTTCAGTGACTTTGATAAAGGTTTTCATGATTTTGATTGAAGATGCTTTATTTAAACAATTCTGACAGGGCAATCACATTTTTTGCCATTTCACCGAGGGTAATATTTCTGTCCATCGCCAGTTTTCTAAGGGTATGGTAAGCCTCGTCTTCGCTAAAGTTCTGGGTTTTGATTAGAATGGCTTTGGCGCGATCAATCTGTTTTCGGTCTTCCAGTTTTGCGCGCGCTTCTTCCAAAGCAAGATTGAGAGCTTGCTGGTGTTTAAATCGGGCAATAGCGACATGGATAATGTTGCTCAGGCGATCTGGATTCATGCCATCAATGATATATGCACTGATTTCGGCTTTAATGACCTGGTTAATGGTGTCGATGTTGCCGTCGCTGGCAAACATAATCACAGGTAATGGAGCTTGAACATTAAACGTTTTCAACTCAGCCAGTAATTTTGCAGAGGGACTATCGATATTAAAAATGATTATATCTGGGGAGATTTTCTTGATTAGCCCTAACAATTCAGGGCTGTATTGCACTTTCAGAATTTTGTAACCTATATTCTTAAGACTGTCTTCCAGCAATGTATTATCAAAATCGCTTTCAATTAATATCACATTAAGATCATTCATGACAATTCATCTGATAGGTATTTAATAGTAGTTATCTGGGTATACTAACAACGAGCTTCAAATATAACAAATATTTGTAACAGCTGGTTCTGTCGCAAAGTTTGACCAACGTCAGAAAACACCTACCTTGGAGACAAAACTATCCTGCTAAAGCCATAAATTGCTTGTAAGCAGGAATGTTTTCTTCAGGCAACTGTCCCTTTCGAATCATATGCGCTGTTTCAATTCCAGCGATAGTCGCTTTGGCGGAATGAAATGTTTTAAAGCCCATCATAGGCGTTGTGATTTTATTGATGAAACGGTAATCTTGTTCGACAAGGTTATTCAAATATTTGATTTGAAGAATTTCAACAAAACTACTGATCTCGGCAAGCATCAGACTCCGTTATGTGCAAACTCTGTTCCTGCCTGCATGCTTGGCTCTATAGAGTGCTTTGTCGGCTTCATTAAGAAATATTTCAAAGTTTGTACTCTTGGGCATCTCGAAAAACCCATAGTCATGGGATAATAATGATTAATCACCCATCAATTTATTACCTGTCATGATCAAAGAAAGTTTATTTGCCGCCGAAGAACGAGAAGCCAAGCTGAACAAGCTGGGTGATAGCTTGCAGTTCCTGGAAAAGCATGTTGATTTTGTAGCACTGGCGGCAGCGATTGACCGAGAGGCACCGCGTCCTG
>JAUYBJ010000089.1 GCA_030693155.1 Methylococcales bacterium | reverse complement strand
GCTCGCAGACGGTTTTATTTTCATAAACCAAGGTCTTATCGGTCTACCTTTCCTCTGTTTTGATTAGCTCTCCTGAGCTAATCAAAACTCATTATGTTGCCTTATGTTTAACATACAAGGTGTTAAAAACCTCGCAGGTCTACAACTTTCCCCGTCATAACTAAACTAATGGCGTGTTAGCGCACCAATTCACCGACAATAAATCCATCTTGCACCGCTATCAAACGGGTGTTAATCGTCTGATTTTCAACAACTATATCCGCGTCCAACTCACACGCCACGCGCAAATAATTGGGCGTATAGCCAAACACGCGCTGTTTACCATTGGCTAACGGCTCTTTATAGCCCTCCCATAACACAGGAAATTCATTGCCGATATTGGCGACGCAGAACTGTTGTTTCATGGTGTCGGCTAATTCATGCAGTTGCTGGCTGCGCTGTTTTTTAATGTCGTTATGAATTTGCTCGGGCAGGGTCGCGGCTTTTGTACCTTCGCGCCGTGAATAAGTGAAGATATGAATATGCCCGAAGCCGATGCGCTGTACAGTAGCAAAACTGTCTTGCCATTCTTGTTCACTCTCCGCAGGAAAGCCGACAATAATATCGGTGGTGATATTAAAATGCGGGATTTTAGCGCGTAGTTGGGCGACTATAGCGGTAAATTCCTCGGTTTTACAGCGGCGAGCCATACGCCGTAATACAGTATCTGAGCCGCTTTGTAACGGTAAATGCAGATGCGGCATCAAGCGCGGATTATCAAACAACTGGAAAAAATCAGCGGGCAATTCCCACGGTTCTAACGAGCCTAAACGTAAGCGCGGAATAGCAGTGTCGGCAAGAATGGCTTTAATCAAATCCGATAAATTATTGCCTAAATCACTGCCATAACCGCCTAAATGCACGCCTGTTAAAATAACTTCATGGATACCTTGGGCGTGCAGCGCGTTGATTTCCTCAATCACCGCCTGTACAGGGCGACTGACTTCATCACCGCGTGCGACGGTGACGATGCAGAACGTACAACGGTAACGGCAGCCGTCCTGCACTTTGACAAACGCCCGTTGTCTGCCACGGGTAAACAGCGATATTTCCGCAGGTTCGGTGGACATGGCGGGCATGGTGTTCATGTTCAGCTCGGTCATGGCTTTTTCAACCAGCGAATCTTTGTCTTTATTGCTGACTACTAAATCCACACCTAACAACGATTCGGCTTCCTGCTGATTCAGCGTCGCATAACAGCCGCTGACCACTAATTTAGCCTGTGGATTATCACGGTGAATACGGCGGATTAACTGGCGTGATTTTCGTGACGCGTCGCCTGTGACCGCGCAGGAATTCAGCACAATCAGATGAGCGGATTCCGCTTGCTGGGTGATGGAATGCCCTGATTTTTGAAAGGCTTGCGCCCACGTTTCCAATTCGGCTTCATTAAGGCGGCAGCCTAAGGTTTTAAGGTGTACTAGCATGATGTCAAGGCAAAAAAAGGGATTGATTATAACTTTTTTTCGCGTTATAGAGGCGAGTTGTTTTTACCCGATGACCTTAAATTTACGTTATCATGAACCGCTTTTACACTATCAACTTCAAGACTAATGTTAGATCTGTCAGGTCTATCCTCGGTCAAGCCGTTTTTATCATTTAATCCATAATGTACGAAAATTACACATCCGATCGTGATTATTCAGTTGAACAACTGAAAGTGCCGCCTAATTCCACGCAGGCCGAGCAAGCTGTGCTGGGTAGTTTGATGATGGACAATCAAACGTGGGATAGTGTTGCCGATAAAGTTATCGAGGCGGATTTTTATCGCCGCAATCATCAATTAATTTTCCGTGTCATTGAGCAACTGGCAGAAAAACAGGCACCGTTTGATATTGTTACCTTGTCAGATGCCTTGCGTAACATGGGCGAGCTGGACAATATCGGCGGTATACCGTATTTGAGTATGCTGGTGGAAGATACACCGACTGCCGCGAATATTGTCGCCTATGCCGAGATTGTTAAAGACCGTTCAGTGTTGCGGCAATTGATTCATGTCGGCACCGAGATTACTGATTCCGCCTTTCATCCCGACGGACGCGAAACTCCTGATTTGTTGGAAAACGCGGAACGACAGGTGTTTAAAATCGCCGAACAGCGGCAAAAAGGGCAGGGCGGTTTTGTTGGCATTAAAACCTTATTAGCGAAAACCGTAGAAAAAATTGAACGTTTATACGGTCAAGAAGGTTCGATTACCGGCGCGAGTACGGGATTCACGGATTTGGATGAGTTGACTTCGGGCTTGCAGCCGTCGGATTTAATCATTGTTGCAGGCAGGCCTTCCATGGGCAAAACCACTGTAGCGATGAATATCGCAGAAAACGTGGCGTTAAAATCGGATAAACCCGTGCTGGTGTTCAGTATGGAAATGCCAGGGGATGCACTGACTATGCGGATGATGTCGTCGTTAGGGCGTATCGACCAGCATAAAGTACGCACGGGTAAACTGGAAGATGACGATTGGCCGCGTTTAACCTCGGCGATTAGTTTGCTGGCGAATACCAAATTATTTATTGATGATACACCCGCATTAAGCCCGACGGAATTACGCGCCAGATCGCGGCGCGTGGCGCGTGAGCATGGGCAGTTAGGTTTGATTGTGGTGGATTATTTGCAGCTGATGCAATCGCCCAGCAGTGGCGATAATCGTGTCCAGCAGATTTCCGATATTTCCAGAGGTTTGAAAGCCTTGGCGAAAGAAATGAATGTGCCTGTGGTGGCATTATCGCAGTTGAATCGGAATCTGGAACAACGCCCCAATAAACGCCCTGTGATGTCCGATTTACGCGATTCGGGCGCGATTGAGCAGGACGCGGATTTGATTGTATTTGTCTATCGGGACGAAGTCTATAACCCAGACAGTCCTGATAAAGGCATTGCGGAAATGATTATCGGCAAGCAGCGGAACGGCCCGTTGGGGACGGTGCGCTTGACCTTTTTGGGGCAGTATACCCGCTTTGAAAATTTTTCAGGGCCGTCTTACAGTAATGAGGAGTATGAATGATTCCAGCCGCTTATGCCGTATTGAATGTCGCCGCCGCTCGCCATAATCTGCAAAAAGTGCGTGAGATTGCACCGAATGCCAAGGTGATGGCGGTGATTAAAGCCAATGCCTATGGGCATGGGATGTTGCGCTTGGCGGGGGCGTTAAGTGATGCCGATGGCTTTGCTGTGGCGCGAGTGGATGAAGGTGTGCGTTTGCGCAGGGCAGGGGATCTGAAAAGAATCGCGGTATTGGAAGGCTTTACCTGTGCCGAAGAATTGGATGAATTAGTGGCGCATGGTTTGGATGCTTTGGTGCATTCGTTTGCGCAGTTGGTCATTTTGGAAGCCTACACGGAGCGCGACAAAATAGCGGTGTGGTTGAAACTGGATACAGGCATGAATCGCTTGGGTTTTAAGGCGCATGAGTTGCAGGTGGTTTATCAGCAATTAAGCGCGTGTTCGATTGTTAAACAGCCGATTAATATCATGACGCATTTAGCCAATGCCGATGATGTAGAGGATGCGATGACGCTTAAGCAACTGGCGTTGTTTAATGACACCTTGGCTACATTGCCGTTAAGTGCGGGTAATGAGCGCAGTATTGCCAATTCAGCGGGGATTCTGGCGTGGCCGCAAGCGATAAGCGATTGGGTACGCCCAGGCATTATGTTGTATGGCATTTCACCGTTTGCTGAATCTACGGGTGCGGAACTGGGGTTAAAGCCCATCATGAGCCTACATTCGCGCTTGATTGCTGTTAAAACCGTCACAAAAGGCGATACGGTGGGCTACGGTGGCAGTTGGCTGTGTGAACGCGATACTCTACTGGGTGTGGTGGCAATCGGTTATGCCGATGGTTATCCGCGTTATGCGCGGATCGGTACGCCTGTGTTGGTCAATGGGCAGCGCGTGCCGCTGATCGGGCGGGTGTCTATGGATATGATTACCGTGGATTTAGGTTCACAACCGAATGCTAAAGCGGGGGATGCGGTCACGTTATGGGGCGAGGATTTACCTGTCGAGGAAATCGCGTTATGTGCCGATACCATTCCTTATACTTTAGTGTGCGGCGTTACACAGCGGGTTAAGCAGCTAGAGGCTGTGGCGGAGTAAAACAGCTTTAGCTGTTTTCCAGCCAATAGCTGAAGCTATTGGACTCCGATTTGCCGTTAATTTAAGTCTCTGTGACGGACAATGACATTAAGCTCAGGATTTTTAAAGTGCTGGCATAATGCGTCGGCAAGATACACTGAACGGTGTTGCCCGCCTGTGCAGCCAATCGCTACCGTTAAATAACTGCGTCCTTCGGCATCAAATCGCGGTAACCAGCGTTCAAGAAAGTGGGCAATATCCTGAAACAGTTCAGTCACCAAACCCTCTTCTTTCAGATAGTCGATGATGGGTTGATCTTTTCCTGTGAACGGGCGTAATTCTGGAATCCAGTAAGGATTGGGCAGGGTTCGCGCATCAAAGACAAAATTCGCATCCAGCGGAATGCCGTTTTTAAAGCCGAAGGATTGGAATTGTAAGGAAATATGTTTGGAATTACGTTCATCAATCTGATCTCTGATGAGTTCGCGTAATTGATGGTAGTGGGTGCGACTGGTATCTATAACGATACTGGCGTGTCGGGCTATGGGTTCGAGCAGGGCTTTTTCAATTTTTAACGCATCTTTTAACGGAATATTGGCATCGGTCAAGGGATGCTTTCGGCGTGTTTCGCTATAGCGTTTTAATAAGGTTGCTTCGTCGGCGTGTAAAAAAATAATGTCACACTCTATGCCTTTGCTGCGGATAAATTCCAGACAATCGGCAAAATTGTTGAGGCTCTCGTTTTTATTACGCGCATCAATGCCGATGGCGGTTTTTTGGTAGGTTTTTTTATCTGCCAGTACGACATGAATAATAAAATCTTCCAGTAAGGTCACAGGCAGATTGTCAATACAGTAATAGCCGCAATCTTCCAGAGTATCTAAGGCGGTACTTTTACCCGCACCCGATAACGCACTAATAATAAGTAGTTTCATAGGGTTTGTGTTTGTAGGATGGTTAGATTAATGCGACGTGTAAAGCACGCAGTGAAACCTTTTGGCATCAGTGATGTGTGATGGGTTTCAGCTATTGCCTCTACCCATCCTACGCGCTAAGTTAGCGGTGGCTGTTAGTTTTTTCTTTGTGTTTGGTGATTTGACGGTCTAATTTGGTAACCATCTCATCAATAGCCGCGTACATATCTTCCTGATGGTCTTCTGCGAACAGTTTCGCGCCGCTGATTTGCAGTGTGGCTTCTGCTTTTTGAACTAACTTTTCTACGCTTAAAATAACGTGTACTTCTGTAACTTTGTCAAAATGACGCGCTAATTTGGCGAATTTGTCATCTATATGCGCTTTTAATGCGTCGGTGACTTCAAGATGATGACCGGTTACGATAACTTGCATGGTGGTACTCCTTTTTTAATAATAATAATAATGGGTGGTGCTTCAGTTCGCGTTATAACACGCGCTTTCTCTGATTGGATGGTGAAATTGCCATTGCTTCACGATACTTGGCAACGGTTCTTCTGGCAACAATTATGCCTTTTTCTTTTAAAAGGGTGGCTATTTTGTCATCACTTAGCGGTTTTGCTAAATTTTCGGTGCTGATTAATTCTTTAATAAACGCACGAATAGCGGTAGATGAACATTCGCCGCCCGATTCTGTTGCCACATGACTGGAAAAAAAGTATTTAAATTCCACGATGCCGTTGGGCGTGTGCATATATTTCTGCGTGGTGACGCGCGATATGGTCGATTCGTGTAATTCCAGTTCGTCGGCAATGTCTTTTAATATCATAGGACGCATAGCAACAGAGCCATGCTCCAGAAATCCTGATTGTTTTTCGATGATACACTTCGCTACGCGCAATAAGGTATCGTTACGGTTGTGCAGACTTTTAATAAACCATTTGGCTTCCTGTAAATGGTTTTTCATGCAGTTGTTATCGCTGCTGTTATCCGCTCTTTTAATTAAAGCAGAATAAAAGGGATTAACACGCAATTTAGGCGCGATGTCTCGATTAAGGCTTGCTTGCCATTGTCCATTTTGTTTGCTGACATAAACATCGGGAATGACGTATTCACTCTCCGAGCTTTGTATTTTCGCACCTGGTTTCGGATCCAAGGTTCTGATTAAGGCAATAGCGAGTCGCGTTTGTTGTTCGCTCAGGTGTAGTTCGCGCATGAGTTTTTCCTGATCATGCGTAGCTAACAGGTCTAAATGCCGAGTGACAATCGTCAGTGCTTCAGCCTTGTAAGGTATGTTGTCTGGCAGTTGTTGTAACTGTACAGCTAAACAGTCACTTAAATTTTCGGTGCCGACCCCGACGGGATCAAAGCGTTGAATGCAGTGCAGTACCGCCATAACTTCATCAAAATCAAGATCATCCAGCTGTTGTTGCAAGCCTTGAAAAATAGCGTCAGGTGAGTCACGCAGATAACCATCTTCATTGATGGAATCAATCAGGGTGATAGCAATGGCGCGGTCTCGTTCTGAAAAATGGGTGAATTCCAGTTGCCATAACAGATGATCCAGCAAGGTGGAGACTTTGCAGTTTTGCGCTTCAAAATCCTGTGAATCTTCACTATTGCCGACTGGCAGCAGGGCGTTTTCATACACGTCTTCCCATGAAGAATCAATCGGTAATTCATCGGGAATATCGGTTTGTGAACCTTCGCTGGTTTGTGAGTCGATATTGTCGGATTTTTGCTCGAAGCTGGTATCAAACGGTAAGCTGTTATTGTCTTCTTCAATTTCCAGCATCATATTGGATTCCAGTGCCTGCTGGATTTCCTGTTGTAAATCGAGGGTAGACATTTGCAACAATTTCAGCGATTGCTGTAATTGTGGCGTTAGTGAGAGTTGCTGACCTAAGCGAAGGTTTAAGGATTGCTTCATGTGACTGTTAGTTTCATCAGTGAGTTACATACTAAAATTATTGCCGAGGTAAACATTGCGCACTTGCTCATTAGCGACAATATCTTCCGCGCCGCCTTCTGCAATAACTTGACCCTGATTGAGTATGTAAGCGCGATCACAGATACCCAGAGTTTCCCGAACATTATGTTCGGTAATAAGTACGCCGATACCGCGATATTTCAAATGTTCGATGATTTTTTTAATATCTTCTACTGAAATGGGATCAACCCCCGCAAACGGCTCATCCAGCAAAATAAATTGCGGATTAGTCGCTAAGGCACGTGCAATTTCCAGTCTTCGCCGTTCACCGCCTGACAAACTGGAGGCTTGCTGATTGCGTAAACGAGTGATGTGGAACTCTTCCAGCAATTCTTCAATGACCATTTCCATTTGCCCGCGCGTTAAATCGGAACGGATTTGTAACACGGCGCGTAAATTATCGGCAACGCTTAATTTGCGAAAGATGGACGGTTCTTGGGGTAAATAACCGATACCTAATTGCGCCCGCAAGTGCATGGGATGCTGGGTTATATCATGATTATCCAGTGTAATCTGCCCTTGATCCGCCTTAACCAGTCCTACCATCATATAAAAGCTGGTGGTTTTGCCCGCGCCGTTAGGACCGAGCAAGCCGACCACTTCACTGGTATTAACGTACAAAGACACGCCATTAACAACATTACGGTTATTGTAAGACTTTATGATATGAGACGCTGCAAGTGTTGCCATTACTTCTTCGGCTCTTTAGATTTGGGTTGTATAGTCACATGGACGCGCTTGCTGTCCGATGAGGATTCACCTGCTTTTACCACCGAGTTATGACTGTCATATTCAATATAATCGCTGGCATAAGTACCCGTACCCTGCCAGACGGTGGCTTCTTTAATCAGTACAATCAAATGCTTTTTAGGGTAGTATTCGCCTGTTAAAGATTCACCTGTGATGTCCTCATCACCCTCTTTAGGGGTTTGTTTAAACTTGGCTTTATTACCCGTAAAGACCATTTTATCGGCTTCACCGTCTTTAAAATACACCACCAGCTTATCTGATTCTACGCGCAAACTGCCCTGAATTGAGATGACATTACCCGTATAGATACTGGTAGAGGCTGCATCATCATAAGTCGCGGTATTGGAATCAATGTTAATAGGCTGATCTTTATCAGTTTCTAAGGCAAAAGATCCCGCGCTATACAAGCAAAGTAATAGCATCACACCGTATTTGTTACTTTTTTTCATATTTTCCTTTCACATTTGCCAATAATTCCAGATGAACGGGAGCTACAAACACCATTTTCATACCAGTACCTGTAGTGACGTTAGGCGGACTGAGTAACTCTGCCCACTCGTCGGTTTCTGCATAACTGGTGTCTGGCTTTACTCTTAAGTTGGAAGTGTTAATAATCATTTCCTTGATACCTTCCGCCTTATCCCTGCGCACAACTGCCTTGCCATTTAAGAATAGGTCTTTACCATCAGAAGACAAGATGCCCGCTTCCGCTTTCACAATCCACGGCGGCGTTTTTTCATTATAAAAAAACATCACAGGATTAATACTGTGCATCGTATCATCATCGTTGTAATGGATGACTTTATCGGCAATCAGCTTGCTTTTTAACACACCGAGTTCATTCATTTCCCATTTGGTATAGCCCGTGCTGAAATAATCAGTGCTGTGTGCGGGTACAGCACCTCTTTGATCGCCATCGCCCTCTATAAGCATAGCCAAACCCCAGCTGACCAGCGCGGCAGACGTTAGCGTCAGGTAGAACTTTTTATTTCTTAAATTCTTCATTTGAGATAAGGGCTTAATGCGTCATCAAATGTGCCTTGCGCCTGCATAATAAAATCGCACACCTCACGCACCGCACCACAACCACCTGATAATTCAGTACACCAGTCCGCCCGTTGTTTAACGGCAAAATTAGCATCCTGTACCGCAATCGCCAAACCGACACGCATCATCACGGGTAAATCCAGCACATCATCACCGACATGAGCCGCTTGCTCAGGGGTAATGCCTATTTTCTCAATAATTTCATTAAAAGCCGCAATTTTATTTTCATGCCCCTGATAAACATACTCAATGCCCAGACTTTTCATGCGCAGCGCGACCGAATTGGATTTGCGTCCTGAAATAATCGCCACTTCTACGCCCGTCTGCCGTAACAGCTTAATTCCATGTCCATCCCGCGCATGAAACGACTTGTATTCATTGCCGTCATTATCAAAAAACAGCTTGCCATCCGTCAGTACGCCATCGACATCAAGAATCAATAATTTCAGTTTTTTCGCTTTTTCGACCAGCTCGCTATTCATCATCACACAATCCCCGCGCGGATTAAATCGTGCATATTCAACGCCCCGACAGCGCGTTGTTCATCATCGACCACGATTAACGCATTAATTTTTTTCCGTTCCATAATCTGCATCGCTTCGGCGGCTAAAATATCGGCTGTGATAACCGCACAGTGCGAAGTCATGACTTCCATAATACTGGTGGTGTGAATGTTCAGATTTTTTGACAGCATACGGCGTAAATCGCCATCGGTAAAAATACCGCTGACTTGCTCTTGCGCATTGACAATCGCCGTCATGCCCAATTTTTTTTCCGTCATTTCCAGCAATGCGTCGCTGATAAATGCCGACTCCTGCACCGAGGGAATCTGTTCACCGACGTGCATCATATCACTGACGCGCAACAACAGTCGTTTGCCCAAACTACCGCCGGGATGTGACAACGCGAAGTCATCACGGGTAAAACCGCGTGCTTCTAATAAAGACACCGCCAGTGCATCACCCATCACCAATGCGGCTGTGGTGCTGGATGTAGGCGCAAGCCCCAACGGACAGGCTTCCTGCTCAACCGCAACATTAATATGTGCAGTGGCAAATTTAGCCAGCGTGGATGCAGGATTGCCTGTCATCGCAATTAACGGCACGCCCAAACGTTTAATAATCGGTAACAGGGTAATGACTTCTTCGGTCTCGCCAGAGTTTGATAACGCCAGCACCACATCCTGCGCGGTAATCATGCCTAAATCACCATGACTGGCTTCACCCGAATGTACAAAAAATGCAGGTGTTCCTGTACTGGCTAAAGTCGCGGCAATTTTACCCGCAATATGCCCCGATTTACCCATGCCCGTGACCACTACGCGCCCTTTACAGGCAAACATCAGCTTACACGCCAGCACAAACTGCTCATTAATCTGTTCAGCTAACGCGGCAATCGCTTGGGTTTCCACCTGGATAACCGCAAGACCCAAGGCGCGGAGCTTTTCATCATGTAATTTCATCAACAACCAAAAGACACTAATTAAGCGGCTAATGATAAAGCATTTACGCCCATATCGCGCAAACGAATGTAAAATTTGTTGGCGCGAGGTGGTAATGCCTGTTTGTGATTAAATTCAGCATTCGCTAAACCGAAATCTTTGCTGCTTGCATCCGCTTAACATAAGTTGTGCGTGACTACGACTTAAGGCGAGTCATCAGCTTTCAATGAATGTTAGAATAAAGTTCGTAAAATTTACTAAACATCACTAAAAAATGTATAAAACCATTGATTTATTCGCGGGTATTGGCGGTATTCGCCTTGGCTTTGAGGCTTACGGCTGTAAGAACGTATTTTCTTCGGAATGGGACAAAGATGCGCAAGCGATGTATGAAGCCAACTTTAACGAAAAACCGCACGGTGATATTAATCTCATAGACCCCGAAAGTATTCCAGACCACGATATTTTGTTAGCGGGTTTTCCGTGTCAGCCGTTTAGTATCGCAGGCAAAGGTTTAGGTTTTGCTGATACCAGAGGCACATTATTTTTTAATATTGAAGCCATACTTAAAGCCAAAAAGCCGCGTGCTTTTTTACTGGAAAATGTTAAACGTCTGACTACCCACGATAACGGTCAAACCTTTGCTGTGATAGTCGAAAAGTTAAAAGCATTGGGTTATACCGTTTACACCAAAGTATTTAATTCTTTAGATTTTGGTTTACCGCAAAAACGCGAACGCATTTATTTAGTTGGTTTTTTAGCCCCGCTACATTTCAACTTTCCCACGCCATTAGGTTATTACCAACCACTAACGTCTATTCTTCAAGATGATAACGACATACCACCAAGCTATTTTCTATCAGACGCCATCAAACAAAATCGTCTGAATGCGGTAAAAGGCACGCCACCCGTTCCCTCAATATGGCATCAAAATATAGGTGGTAATATTTCCGCATTGCCGTATTCATGTGCGCTAAGAGCGGGAGGCAGTTATAACTATCTGGTGGTGAATGGTGTGAGACGCTTAACCGATAGAGAAATGTTACGTTTACAGGGTTTTCCTGACGATTTCAAAATTACCATACCCTATTCAGGCGTGCGTAAAGTAGCGGGTAATTCGGTGTCTGTGCCAGTCATTAAAGCAATAGCGGAAGAAATGATAAAAACGTTACAACTGCAAAAAACTGCCCTAAAAACTCCTATGCAATTCACCTTATGCGAAGCCTAAAATGAGTATGACAACGGCTAAAAAAGCATTAGATAAAGTCATTGATAAGGCGCGAGTTCATCTTTACAAACCGATACAAATTGCCGAAATTCTGTATCGTGATAGGGTTGAGCAGAATATTACCCTCTCAGAACTTACCACTTATCGCACCCAGTCAAAAAAATGGCGTGATGTGATTTGTATTCAATTTCTAGGCAGAACCAGCACCTCTTCAGCACGTTATCAAGATGATATTTTTAACGACAATGCTGTACCGCCTGCTATTTTAGAAAAACTGGGTGAAGAAAATAGAGCAGGAAACGGTATAGTCGAAGCCTATATTTATCGAAAATTTTTACAACGCTTTAGCCAAATGTCTACAGGATTGGACTATTGCATCATTCATGATAAAAGCAATTTTAAATTAGACGAATTTCTAGCCTTATTTTGGCACGAAGCAGGGCTACGCCGAAGCATTGATAAAGTGTATGAAATTATTGTGTATTCATTATTTTCTGCATTAGTAGAAGCTCTGGAAGTAGCTGTTGAAGTCAGAATGAATCCTGAAAAAATAGATATTCTCGAAGAATTTGCCGATTTTTCTAAAAGCGTTATGCAGCTTACGCTTGAACAAACCACCATAAAACTCAAAGCCAGAATTCACCGTGTCGGCGTGACGAATGCCGCTGATAGAGGACTGGATATGTGGGCAACAATGGACTGGCAATACAAATCAAGCATCTTTCATTAACCGAAGAGTTGGCAGAAAATATTGTTTCGTCAGTATCCGCCGACCGCATTGTGATTGTTTGTAAAGCCGCCGAGCAAAAAATAATCGTTTCTTTGTTGAATCAACTGGGTTGGAAGTCAAAAATTCAAAGTATTGTTACCGAAACCGACTTATTGAGATGGTATGAAAGAGCATTACGCGGCAAATTTGCGGATTCAATCGGTGATAGCGTTTTACAAAACTTAGCCAATGAAATTCAAGTTGAATTTCCTGCCACCGACAAAAGGGAGTTTTTACAGTTTATGGAGAAACGCGGTTACGATAAGCTAATAAATCAAAATTGGGTGTGAATAGTTATTACCTCATTCCCACGCTTCGCCGTGGGAATTGCGCTGGTTGGTATTCTAAGCTGTAAGAAAGGCAAGCCCCATACGGATAATTCATTAAACTATCAGCGAGTTGCGTCACCCCCTGCACCAAATCTGCACATTTCACCCGAAAAATCCACAATACCCACATCATATCTGCATAACTGGCGCGTACAGTAACGCCATACCCAACCATCAGGAGTTATCGTTATGAAACAACGTTTTTATGTAAAACTGGGCATTATTTTCGTCCTTATCTTGGCTTTGCTGATTCCGCAATCGTTTATTATGGATTTAGTCAGTGAGCGTACCGCGTGGCGGCAACAGGCGTATCAAAGCATTGAACAGAGCTGGCCGGGTATGCAAACCTTGGCAGGGCCTGTGCTGAGTGTTCCGTATCATCTGACCTTTAACAGCAAAGAAAAAATTATCGTCAATAAAGTCGAAAAAGAGGTGATTAAAGAAGTCACTGTAGACGATGTGTTGTACATCATTCCCAAACAACTGAGCATTAACAGTCAGTTAGACAGCTCGATGCGCTATCGCGGCATTTATGAAATTCCCGTGTATGGCAATAAATTACAAGTGACGGGTGAATTCAACAATCAAGCCCTGCTGGATTTAATCGCGGAACATAAAGACAAAAAAATCCGCTGGGATAAGCCGCAATTATCGGTATTAGTCAGCGATCAACGCGGTATCGCCGTACCACCGAGTTTAACGTGGAATAACGCGCCGATTGCTTTTCAACCCAGTGCCGCGTTACCGAATGCCACCGCAGGGATGCACGCGCCTTTGCCCGACATCGCACTGGATAAAGCTACCGTTGTACCGTTTGCCTTTACGATGGAATTGCGCGGCATGAGTGCAATGAATTTTGCGTTATTGTCTGAAAATACCCACGTTCAACTGGCGGCTAATTGGGCAAATCCCAGTTTTACGGGTGAATTACTGCCTGAAAAACGCGAAATCACCGACCAAGGTTTTACCGCTGAATGGCGGGCATCGTCTTTTTCTTATGATGTTTCCAGTGCGTTAGAACAATGCCGAAAAGGTGAATGTGCCAGTCTGTTACAACGTGCAGTGGGTTTTGAATTGATACAGCCTGTGGATGTGTATCAGCAATCAGAACGCAGTATTAAATACGCTGCATTGTTTATTCTGCTGACTTTTATGGCATTGGTGTTGTTTGAATTGCTGAAAAAATTGCGCATCCATCCGATACAGTACACGCTGGTCGGGATGGCATTATTAGTGTTCTATCTGTTGCTGATTTCTTTATCTGAACACCTGTTATTCTTGTATGCCTACAGTATCGGCGCAATCGCCAGCATGACATTACTGACCTGTTACTTCGGCGCGATTCTGCACAGTAGCAAGCAAGGTTTAATACTCGGTGCGGCGTTGGCTACGCTGTATGTGTTGCTGTATGTGATTTTGCAATCGGAAGAAAACGCGCTGTTAATGGGTAGTGTATTAATCTTCGTGATGTTGGCAGGGTTAATGATGGCAACACGGCATTTTGATTGGTATGCGTTGACTGAGCAGGAAGATAAAAGCACACTGAATTAATGTGTTGTCCACGAAAAGCACGAAAGACACGAAAAAACTGTTCGTGCTTTTTGTGTGTTTCGTGGACATTGCTTATCAATAGGTAATCAAAGCGGTATCAAGATGCTTACTAAACTCAGTATTACTTTATGCCTGCTGGCATTAGCAATTTTTGCGCTGGGCTGGTATCTGCCTATGCACAAACAAATTCCCGTTGCAGGGGCAAGTTCCGCCGATTGGAATCCGCGTTCTTTCTGGTACAGTCCGTGGGGACGTTCAGGTACACACAAAGGCATCGATATTTTTGCCAAAGCGGGTGTACCTATTGTTGCTGCTACCGACGGTTTTATTATTCACACAGGCTTTAATGATATGGGCGGCAATAATCTGTTAATCCTCGGCGCGAAATGGCGGTTTTATTACTACGCGCATTTGCAACGCATTGATAGCCGCGCTTTTCAGTGGGTCAGTGCAGGGCAAAAAATAGGTACGGTCGGTAATACAGGGAATGCGCTCGGTAAGCCTCCGCATTTACATTTCACCATCCGCAGTTTATTTCCGTTAATCGGACAATACGATGCCAGTAAGCCGCAAGCATGGCTTAAAATGTATTACCTTAATCCCCATGAATTTCTGACAGGCAGAGCCACATGAACAAACACATCCTTGTTGCCGATGACGATTTGCATATCCGCGAAGTTATCAGTTTCGCACTGGAAAAAGCGGGAATGCAGGTGACACTCGCCGAAGATGGACGGCAGGCGATTGATTATTTTGCGTTGCACAGCATTGATTTACTGGTGCTGGATATTAATATGCCAGAGCTTGACGGGTTGGAAGTGTGTCGTGAAATTCGTAAAACTTCCGATACGCCGATTCTGTTTTTATCGTCGCGTGATGATGAAATCGACCGTATTTTAGGGCTGGAAATCGGCGGTGATGATTATGTCACCAAGCCGTTCAGTCCGCGTGAATTGGTGGCACGGATTAACGTCATTCTTAAGCGCGTGGTTGCCAAACCTGCCGCCGTAATGAATCAGCTACAACACGGCAAATTAGCCATACATCTGGAACAACACGCGGCAACGTGGAACGGATTAGTGATTAGCCTGACCGCGACTGAATTCGCCATGCTGCAATTATTTGTCCGCTCGCCGCAGCGCGTGTTCAGTCGCGACAGCATCATGACTGGCGCGTATAACAATATCTATATCAGCGACCGCACCATAGACAGTCACATCCGCCACATCCGCCAGAAATTCGCCGACGCGGGTTGTGATGCCTTGATTGAAACCGTCCACGGCGTGGGCTACAAACTCGCTTTATGCCAATAAACGCGCAACTGCCATTTTTTCGCCGCCGCTTATTTCCACTGCGCAATATTTTATTGTTCGTGATGTTGATGGTGTTGGCGTTGCCGCTGGGTGGTTTGTACTTTTTTCGTATTTATGAAAATGCCTTGGTGCAACAAACCGAGTTGGAGCTTATCTCGCAAGCCGCCGCGCTATCGGCGAGTTATCGCCAATCGGTGCGCATTTTACAGACTGCGCCAATGATTTACGGGCGTTATTTACCCGCTTTACCGCCAACGAATCATTCCTATGAACCCATCACTCCAACTTTAACGTTAATTAATCCCGTGCAGTTGCCGCGCCCAGAAGCCGCCGCGCCCGCATTGCATGTTGATAAATTTGCCCAAAAAATCGGCGGGCTGATGAACCCTATCATCTTTGATACTCAGCATATTCCGCTGGCAGGTATTCGGTTGCTGGATATGAACGGCACGGTGATTGCTGGGCGTGAAGAAGTCGGTTTATCGTTGGCGCAGATTGCCGAAGTACAGCAAGCCATGCAAGGACGCTACGCCAGTGTGATTCGGCAACGACTTTCCGATGAACCACCACCGCCGTTGTATTCCTTAAGTCGCGGAACCCATATTCGGGTGTTTGTCGCGTTTCCTATCGTGGAAAATCAACATCTGCAAGGCGTGTTATATCTATCTCGCACCCCCAACAACATCATCAAACATTTGTTTGAAGTGCAGAATAAAATTTTAATGGCAAGCGGCTGTTTGCTGGTGCTGGTGATTCTGCTGGTGTTGCTGGTATCGGCGACTATTTCGCGTCCGATTCGTGAACTCATCCGCCAGACCGAGCGCGTCAAACACGGCGAACAACAACTGATAGAGCCGCTAAACAATCCTGTGACTTATGAAATCGCCCAGCTGTCGGACAGTTTTGCCAGTATGTCGCACGCTTTAAATGAACGCACCGATTATATACAACGCTTCGCCACCCACGTCTCCCATGAATTTAAAACTCCGCTCACCTCCATGCAGGGCGCGTTGGAACTGTTGCAAGATCATCTCGACACCATGCCCAGCGAACAGCAACACCGTTTTATTGATAATTTACTCGCCGACACTCAACGCCTGAAACAACTGGTCAATCGTTTGCTGGAACTGGCGCGTGCCGATGTATCAGAACCCAGTCAGCAAGACAGCCGCCTGAACGATGCAATTTTCGCCTTACAGAATCGTTATGCCGAACGCGGCTTGCAATTGAATTATGCAAAATTACCCAATAATCCACTCGCTATAGCTCCAGACGCGCTGGATATTATCCTGACCAATCTATTTGAAAACAGCCTGCAACACGGAGCGCATCAATTAACGCTCAGCGTCATTGCCCATGAAAATACGCTGAAAGTACATTTGCACGACAACGGTACAGGCGTATCGCTCGCCAATCGCACAAAAATTTTCACGCCGTTTTTTACCACGCGCAGAAATAACGGCGGCACAGGTTTGGGCTTGGAAATTACCGTTTCCTTATTAAAAACTTACGGTGGTGGTATCGCGTTGGCAGAAAGCACAGAAGGCGCGTTATTTGTCTTAACCTTACCCTTAGCACATGATAAAAAAAATTATTAATGACCTACGCGGCATAATTTTGTATAGTGGTACAATTAATTTTTTTATAGCGGGATGAATCCTTAAGGGGTCATCCCGTTTTGTACATTAGAGGTGACGTGTTTGACTAAATCCGCATTATTAGTGCTAGAAGATGGCACCGTATTTAACGGCGTATCCATAGGCGCAGACGGTTGTTCCGTCGGCGAAGTGGTGTTTAATACCGCTATGACAGGCTATCAGGAAATTCTCAGCGACCCATCTTACTGCCAACAAATTGTCACGCTGACTTATCCGCACATCGGCAACACAGGCACCAACAGCGAAGACGACGAATCGCACGCGGTATTTGCCAGTGGCTTAGTGATTCGTGATTTGCCGTTATTGGCAAGCAACTGGCGTTCAGAAAAAACCCTGCAACAATACTTGATTGATAACAACGTAGTCGCGATTGCGGAAATTGACACTCGCAAACTGACGCGCATTTTGCGTGATAAAGGCGCACAACGCGGCTGTATCATGGCTGGTGACGACATAAGCGTGGAAACCGCCACCGCCGCTATTGATGGCTTTGCAGGTTTAAAAGGCATGGACTTAGCCAAAGTGGTATCTGTGACTGAGTCTTATGAATGGACAGAAAACACTTGGAATTTACGCAACGGTCATGTCGAAGCTGAAAACCTGACCAAGCACGTTGTCGCCTACGACTTCGGCATTAAACGCAACATCCTGCGTTTGCTTGCTAATCGTGGTTGCCGCGTCACTGTTGTTCCCGCACAAACTCCTGCGGCTGACGTATTGGCAATGAACCCAGACGGCGTATTCCTATCTAATGGGCCAGGCGATCCAGAACCTTGTACTTATGCGATTGAAGCTATTAAAACGATTTTAGAAACTAAAATCCCCGTGTTCGGTATTTGCTTAGGACATCAATTATTAGCCCTAGCCAGTGGCGCGAAAACTGAAAAAATGAAATTCGGACATCACGGCGCGAATCACCCTGTACAAGAAATCGCCACAGGTCGCGTCATGATTAGCAGTCAAAACCACGGTTTCGCCGCCGATGAAGCCAGTTTACCCGCCAATGTCATCGCCACACACCGCTCACTATTTGATGGCAGCTTACAAGGCATTCGCTTCACCGACCGCCCCGCATTCAGCTTTCAAGGACACCCCGAAGCCAGCCCCGGCCCTCACGATGTCGAAGGTTTGTTTGATGAGTTTATAGATTTGATGAATGCGCGTTAAATAACATCGTAGGTCGGGTTAGCGATAGCGTAACCCGACAACCATCACAGGTAAATGTCGGGTTACGGCAAGCCTAACCCGACCTACAAACTGAAAAAAATAAATCAGCTTATTAAAATAGGAACAGATAAATCTGAACCGTTAAAATACTCAAACACAAGAGACCCCATGAGAAAAATAATAATTACTGATTTAACAAGATTTTCTAATAGAGAAATTGTTTGCACGGCTGGTATAGATGTTAATAATGGTGAGTGCGTTAGACCAATGCCTTATTTAAGATATTCATACTGCAAAGAATTAAATTTATTACCAGGTGCAATCTTATCAGGTAATTTCAGTGCATTAACAAGTATAGAGCGTCCACATTCTGAAGATATGCACCATGAAAATCTACAATTTCATGGACATTGTTCGGATAGCGAATTTAGAGATGTATTGTTGCAATCATGCTCTGAAAATATAGAGGATGGTTTCAATGTACAGTTGGAAAATCGCCAAAAACATATACCGCTAGAATTAGCACCATCAAAATCAATAATAACCATTTCAGTAAATCCAAATGCAGTTAAAATTGTTCAAGACCAATATGATTCTAAAAAAATAAAAATTCATTTTACTGATAATAATTTTAAAGAGTATAGTTTTTTATCTATTACTGATCTTGGTTTTCATAGTTATGCTGAAAACCACTATAAAGAAACAAATAATTACAATGAAATTAATTCTGTAATTAAAAGTCAAAAAGAGGTTTTTCTTCGTATTGGTTTAGGTAGAATTCATACAAGTCAACAGGATAAAACTGGATTTTGGATACAAGTTAATGGTATTTATAGTTTTCCAGATTATTTTAAGAATGCTAGACGGTATGAGTAAATGAAAACTTTTACTATTGGTTTTACCCAAAAAACAGCCGAACATTTTTTTTCGCTAATAATAAAAAATAATATTAGTCGAGTCGTAGATGTTCGTTTGAATACCACTTCACAATTAGCAGGTTTCGCTAAAAAAAATGACCTAAGCTATTTTCTTAAAGAATTGTGTCACGCTGATTACATTCATGTTCCAGACTTAACACCAACAAAACCTATGCTTGATTCTTATAAAAATAAGGCTATTACTTGGGATAATTATGCGGATAAGTTTACTAATTTAATGGCGCAGAGGAACATAGAAAAAACTATAAATAAAGATATTCTGGATAATGGCTGTTTATTGTGTAGTGAGCATGAGCCACATCAATGTCATCGTAGGCTAGTTGTTGAATATTTGAATAAACATTGGGATTCTAATATAGAGGTAGTACATTTATTATGAATATTCAAGAACCCACGATTTTAATCGCCTATCCAAAAGAATTTATTTGTTATCCAAAGTTTGAAAGAAAAATTAGTAAAATTTTTTCAAGTTTACCGCGTTTTTCCTTGGCTATGATTGATGATTACAATGGTTTCATTGCTAAAAAAATGGAAGATGACCAGCGAATTCACGATGCCATAAAAACATCTGAAGATAAATTAGAAGAAATAACTCATGCCGTAATTTTTAATGATGGCGAAAGCTTTACTCACATTATTAATGAATTAAAACAAAAAGGCATAGTATCAAGAGTAATCAATACAAATATCACCCACGTTGTTAATGTTGATAAAAACGAAAGTTACGACATTTATATTGGTAGAGGCTCCGATTGGGGTAATCCTTACGCAATAGGCATTGATGGTGATAGGGACGAAGTTATCAGAAAATATCAATATGATTTTGAGCGTGGATTTCTCAAAAGCAATAAAGAACAGTTATTAAAACTACGCGGAAAAACATTAGGTTGTCATTGTAAACCTGCTGCTTGCCACGGTGATGTTTTAGCTAATTATTTAAATTCACTCGATGATGGTAAATAAACTTATAGCAAGTAGCCTAAATGGAGTGTAACGGAATCTAGGTTTTCTCCAATTAATAGGGTGTGCTTATCAAATACTCTTATCTAAATTTACGGTAGTAAAAAATGTCACAGGTAACCTTAGAGCTGGAAAATAACGAAGATGAAAAATTTATATTGGAATTATTGAAGCGATTAGGTATTAGTTATTCAATACAGAATGAATCTGACAACGAACTCAATACACTTACTGATACACGGTTAAATGATGGACAGCCACTTATTCGTATTTCTTTAGACGATTTATAATTAAGAGCTAAAAACTTCCCCATTTAGCCAATAACAAAAAATTCCAACCCTAACATTTAAGAATATGCCAAAAAGAACCGACATAAAATCCATACTATTATTAGGCGCGGGCCCTATCGTTATTGGGCAAGCCTGTGAATTTGACTACTCAGGTACGCAAGCCTGTAAAGCGTTGCGCGAGGAAGGTTATCGCGTGATTCTGGTCAATTCTAATCCTGCGACTATCATGACCGACCCCGATATGGCGGACGCGATTTACATCGAGCCGATTGATTGGCAAACGGTGGAAAAAATTATTGCCAAAGAACGTCCCGATGCGGTGTTGCCGACCATGGGCGGACAAACGGCGTTGAATTGCGCTCTTGCCTTGGACAAACACGGGGTATTAGCAAAATACAACGTGGAAATGATAGGCGCGACTAAAGAGGCGATTAATAAAGCTGAAGATCGCCAGCTTTTCAATGATGCCATGAAAAAAATCGGCTACGAAGTGGCGAAGTCGAAAACCGCGCATACCATGGAAGAAGCGATTGCCGCACAAAAAGAAGTCGGCTATCCGACGGTTATACGTCCGTCATTTACCATGGGCGGTAGTGGCGGCGGCATTGCCTATAACAAAGAAGAATTCATGGAGATTTGCGAACGCGGTTTGTATTTATCGCCAACCAATGAGTTATTGATTGAAGAATCGGTACTGGGTTGGAAAGAATACGAAATGGAAGTGGTGCGCGATTCTAAAGATAATTGCATCATCGTGTGTTCGATTGAAAACTTTGACCCGATGGGCGTGCATACGGGCGACTCTATCACCGTTGCCCCTGCGCAAACCTTGACCGATAAGGAATATCAAATTCTGCGTAATGTGTCGCTGGCAATTTTGCGTGAAATTGGCGTGGATACAGGCGGTTCTAACGTGCAGGTGGCAATTAATCCTGTCGATGGACGCATGATTATCATCGAGATGAATCCGCGCGTGTCGCGTTCGTCGGCGTTAGCGTCTAAAGCCACAGGTTTTCCGATTGCCAAAGTTGCGGCTAAATTGGCGGTGGGCTTTACTTTGGATGAGTTACAAAATGAAATCACAGGCGGCAAAACCCCTGCGTCATTTGAACCGTCGATTGATTATGTGGTCGTCAAAGTGCCGCGTTTTACCTTTGAAAAATTCCCGCAAGCCGATGACCGTCTGACTACACAAATGAAATCAGTCGGCGAAGTCATGGCGATTGGGCGTACCTTTCAAGAGTCGTTGCAAAAAGCCTTGCGCGGTTTGGAAATCGGCATTGATGGCTTGAATGAAATTACCGATTTAACCGCTGATAATGCCGCCGATAAAATGCGCCGTGAAATGCGTCACCCCGGCCCGGATAGATTGTTGTATGTTGCCGATGCCTTCCGTAGCGGCATGACATTGGCAGAAGTACATGATTCCAGCAAAATTGATCCGTGGTTCTTGGCGCAGATTGAAGATTTGGTGCTGAGTGAAAAATCCTTAGCGACTAAAACTTTATCGACGTTAAAAGAAGGCGAATTATTCAGACTGAAACGCAAAGGCTTTTCTGATAGACGCTTGGCAAAATTATTGGATGCGTCAGAAACCGAAGTGCGCAACGTGCGTCATAAACAAGGCATTCGTCCTGTTTATAAACGCATAGATTCCTGCGCGGCGGAGTTTGCCTCTGATACCGCCTATTTGTATTCCACTTATGAAGAAGAATGCGAAGCGCGAGTCTCTGACAAAGAAAAAATCATTATTCTAGGCGGTGGCCCAAACCGTATTGGACAAGGTATCGAGTTTGATTATTGCTGTGTTCATGCGGCGTTGGCGTTGCGTGAAGATGGCTATGAAACCATCATGGTCAACTGTAATCCTGAAACCGTGTCCACTGATTTTGACACCTCAGACCGTTTATATTTTGAACCGCTAACGCTGGAAGATGTGCTGGAAATTGTCCACATTGAAAAACCCAAAGGCGTGATTGTGCAGTATGGCGGACAAACGCCGCTGAAATTAGCCCGCGCGTTAGAAGCGGCAGGTGTTCCCATTATCGGCACATCCCCTGATTCAATCGACTTAGCGGAAGACCGTGAACGTTTCCAAAAATTATTAGAGCGTTTAGGACTGAAACAACCACCAAATGCCACCGCACGTTCAACCGAACAAGCCATTAATGCCGCTAAAGAATTGGGTTATCCGTTAGTGGTGCGTCCGTCTTATGTATTAGGTGGTCGTGCAATGGAAATTGTCTTTAATGAAGAAGGCTTGCAACGTTACATGAAAGAAGCGGTCAGCGTGTCGAATGATTCACCTGTACTGCTCGACCGCTTTTTAGATGACGCGGTAGAAATGGACGTGGATGCGATTTATGACGGTGAGCGCGTGTTAATCGGCGGTTTGATGGAACACATTGAACAAGCGGGCGTGCATTCGGGCGATTCTGCCTGTTCATTACCGCCTTACGATTTATCCAAAGAACTGCAAGACCAATTGCGTGAACAAGTGGCGAAAATGGCAGAAGCCTTGGGCGTTCGTGGCCTAATGAATACTCAATTTGCGATTCAAGGCACCGATATTTATGTGCTGGAAGTCAATCCACGCGCCTCACGCACCGCGCCGTTTGTGTCTAAAGCCACAGGTTATGCCTTAGCAAAAATTGCCGCCAGAGTTATGGTCGGACAAACTTTAGAACAACAAGGCATTACCGAAGAACGCATTCCTGATTATTTCTCGGTGAAAGAAGCGGTATTCCCCTTCGTAAAATTTCCAGGTGTTGATCCATTATTAGGCCCTGAAATGAAATCGACAGGCGAAGTCATGGGCGTAGGTAAAACCTTTGGTGAAGCGTTTGCTAAATCACAACGCGCCGCAGGGGTGGATTTAAACGCCAGCGGTAAAGTGCTGATTAGTATTCGTGAAGTTGATAAAGTGAAACTGCCAGAAATTGCGCGGATGTTAGTCGCAAAAAACTACGAAATCGTCGCAACAGGTGGCACAGCAAGATTCCTGAAAGCGGCAGGTATTCCGTGTGAAGTGGTGTGCAAAGTCAACGAAGGCAGACCTAACACCGTGGATATGATTAAAAACGACCAAATCCAATTAATCATCAACACCACCGAAGGCAAACAAGCTATTTCCGATTCCTTCACCATGCGCCGCGAAGCCTTACAACACCGCGTCACTTATTACACCACAATGGCTGGAGCGAGAGCCGCTTGTTTTGCGCTAGGTGAATTGGATGCTGGGGATGTGAATTGTTTGCAGGATTTGCATAAGAGTTTGAATTAATCGTGGTTCGGCGCAATAGGTTTGCCGAATTGCGCCGTATGATGATAGACATACATAGCAGAGACGCTATTGCTAATCCGCTGTTTTCAATCCATTCATAGAAATTATAATAAATTTATTATATGATGAAGTCCACTTCAACTGAAAAGAAAGAGTTTGCCCTGTTTGACTACATAGATGAAAAGGGCAATAACGATTTTAAAAAGTGGACAGAAACATTGCAAAAAGTTGAACGTGCAAAGCTCAATGCGAAACTTGATATGCTTGAACAGCATGGCTCTGAATTATTTCCTGAGTTGCTTACAGGTACTCCTACTTCTGGCATCTTAAAACTTAGAGTAAAAGCTAATAATGTTCAGCTTAGACCTATGTTGTGTAGAGGACCGATTAACCACGAAACAGAGTTTACGTTACTTGTTGGTGCAACAGAAAAAGGTGATCGCCTTATCCCTAAAGATGTTGACGAAGAAGCTGATCAGCGAAAGAAGATTATTATTAAAAATCCCAATAGAAGGAAAGACCATGAAAGAGTTAGTTAAAACATTAGTCAAAGAGTTTGATGACAAAGAGTATGCTCATGCTTACATGGAAGAAGTTTCTAATATGGCTATTGCTGCTCAAATTAAAGTATTGCGCGAACAACGTAATTGGACACAAGTTCAACTTGCAAAAGCTGCTGATATGAAACAAGAACGTATTTCTGCACTTGAAAATGTCGATTATGACGCTTGGACACTTAAAACTTTGCGTAAATTGGCTAAAGCATTTGATTTAACAATCAAAGTTTCTTTTGAAAAATTCAGTGACGGTATTTTAGACATTTCCAAGCTCAACGCTGAAAATTTAAAACGCACTTCACGCGAACAAGATTTAAAAGAATTTTATTGCAATGGATTTGGATATGAAAAAATATTTTGGGGGGCTACTGTAACCACCACACCTAGCTTGCGTTTAATACAAAATAATGCAGTTAATGATAAAAAATATTCTGAATCTAATCGTCAAGTAGCATGAATAGAAAATTATTACAAAAGGCAATAGATAATCTTTCAATACAAATGATTTATCTACATTCCAGTGAAACAAAAATTCATAATGGTTTTGATCCTTTAATGCCTAATCAGGAGTTGGTTGGACAATATGGAATTACTCCAAAATCATGCCGTCTCAAAGAAGTTCAGGACACTGAAACTGGTGAAAAATACAGGTTTTTGGTTTATCAAACCGAAGCAGCCATGCGTTATTTAATAGGTTCTAATACTGATGAATTAAAAGAAAGCCTAGAAAATGAAGAGCTGTTAGATAAGCTAATCGCTGCTGAAATAAAAGCTACTTTCGTTTCAGAGTATCTTATTAAGTGCAATGAAGAATTACCTGAAGATGTAGTTTCTGAGTTTGGCAGACTTAACGTACCACATCAAATTTGGGCTTACTGGAGAGAATATTGCCACTCAACTTGTGCAAGGATGTCTCTACCTGTATCTATATTACCAATGTTTTCTATAAACAAATCAAGTTAGCCGTTGTAGATTAGATTGCCATTTTTTCTTGTTCTAAAACTGGAGTCCTGTAGGTCGGAATAAGCATTATTGAGCGGGAGCGACACAGGCGTTTCCGACAAACTTATGCGATGTCGGAAACGCCCGTTCTGCGCTACCGCTTGGACGGTCTTACTCAGACCTACGTTTTCATAGTTCCCACCTCCAGCGTGAGAACTCATCCTGCAAAGCCCCAGCGTTGCGAGACATGATGCTGGAGCGTCACACAAGCATTCCAACGCAGAGCATCTCTTGTTCGCATTTTTGAGCGTTTGGTACGCTATTCAGTGAGTTTGGTATAAATGAAGCCTGAGTGTTGTAGGCGGCTCTGTTATTATTGAGTGAATTATTCTAAGCAAGGATAGAAACACTTGAAATTAACGCAACCTACGATAACTTGCCCTGATTGCAAGTTGTCTGAATTATGTCTGCCCTTCGGTTTGCAAAAAAACGAAGTCACTCAATTAGTTGATATTGTTAAGAATAAACGCCCTTTGCAAGCGGATGAGTTGCTGTATGGGCAAGGTCAAGCCTGCGAGAGTTTGTATGCAATTAAATCGGGTTCATTTCGAAGTTTTATAACGACGTTGGCGGGGGATGAGCAGACTATTGGTTTTTATTTGCCAGGTGAATTAATGGGCTTGGATTCATTGCAGCACGGGCGTTTTACTTGCTCGACCGTCGCTTTAGAAACGGCATCGGTGTGTGAGTTGCCATTAAGTCATTTTAATGAGTTATGCTCGCGCATTCCCCGCTTACAAACCCAGTTGATGCGGATATTAGGGAAAGAAATTGCATCGGATCACGATAAAATTGTGTTGCTTGGACACCGTTCGGCAAAGGAAAAAATGGCGACGTTTATATTAATGTTGTCGTTGCGTTATACCGCGTTAGGCTTTTCAAGTACGCAATTTAATTTGTCTATGGGGCGGCAGGATATTGCCAATTTTTTGGGTTTAACGGTTGAAACCGTCAGTCGGCAATTGACTTATTTAAGTCAACAGGGGGTTATTACGGTTAAACAACGCGGAATTCAAATAGATAATCTGGATTTGCTGAAAACGATAGTGAATGCTTGCCCGTTGCATTGAGTTGATATAAATCAGCCTGCAACGTGGTATTACCGCACCATAATTAAACAATACGGCAGTGCCAGTTCAGCAAAAACTATTTATTTTGCAGATTCTTGAGTCGCGCCTGGTTTAGCGGGACCTACACCTTGCTCTCCACAAGCAGCAAGCGTAGTGACAGCAACAAGTAATAACAAAACATAACTGATTTTTTTCATAGGATTTTCCCGTTATTTTAGTTTGGGTGTGCGCTGACTCACAACATGGCGTTGTGAATATGAAGCAGGTGTTAAGTCTTTATTGACTTGGCATATTGTGGCATACATAAAATGTGTGCTTTTGATATAGATCAAAAACAATCAAAAAAGTGCGCTTATATTTAACAATGTCGGTGTTTGCTGGTTGCGCGGGGTAGACGATTGACTCTCGATAGAATGCGTTCAATGCCGACAACAGGCTTGACAAAGAGAGCGGTAGGTTGTCAAACTCAGCCCCGCGTGTTTGAATTTTCAAACATTTGTTCTTAAATCTAACAGGAAAATAACCATGTATAAGATAGTTTTCGCAGTCGCTCTTGCCTTATTGTCTTCTGCCACTTTGGCTAAATCGGCAAAAGGCACTCCACCGCCCGCACAAAATCACAGTTGTGTGCTGAATGAGGCTGTTGTGGTGAAGACCAAAAAAGAGTGTCTCAAAGCGGGCGGCAAGTGGGAAAAGAACAGCACTGCTGTCGCTGCGCCCGTCGTCGCTCCTGTTGCGCCTGTTGCCGCTCCTGCTGTTGAGCCTAAGCCTGTCGAAACCCCTGCAAAATAATCTGTATTTTAGATTTGAATAGAAAAAGCGGTCGTTGACCGCTTTTTTGTTATTGGGAATTGCTAAATGGCGATTATCGTCCGTCTTTTATACGCAAACATTTGGCGGACATTGCTCGTTTTATGAATCGCTTAGTCGTGTACAATATGTGGGAACTATGAAAATGAATAAAGGCTCTTATCCAGAGTTTTTATCCATTTTTTACTGAGATTGAGGAATAAATTATGATGTATTTTATAGTGACTTTTGTGGTTATGTTAGTTGTGATTGCTATTATGGCTGTCGGTGTTATATTTGGCAGACGCGCTATTAAAGGTTCTTGTGGCGGCGGCATGGATAAAGCCGCGTGTGTGTGCGTGGAAAAATGTGACAAAAGAAAAAAACTGGACGCTGAGGCAGCGCAGGCGCATCTGACACAAGGATAACGCCCGTTAGTCCCTCGTCTAATATAATAATAAATAACGAGGAGTTCATCATGTTGACAAAAATTACAGTTGCAGATTACATGACTACCAGAGTCGTGACGCTGACTAAAGACACCAATGTCATTGATGCCATTAAAAAGTTGCTGGGCCACAAAATCACCTGCGCCCCTGTGGTTGACGATCAAGGTCGTTTGTTAGGCGTATTTTCTGAAAAAGACAGTATTAAAGTGTTTCTAGGTAGTGTGTATAACCAAAGTATGGGCGGCAAAGTCGGCGATTATATGACGGAGGGTGCGATTAGCGTTGATGCTGATTCCAGTATTGTTGAACTGGCAGAAAAATTTGAACATTCGTCGGTCAGAAGTTTTCCTGTGTTTGATGACGGGAAATTTGTCGGCATCATCAGCCGTACAGACGTATTAAAAGCGTTGATTACCCTTAAATAACGTAGGCAAGTCATGGCAACACAGACTTTTTATTGGCATGACTATGAAACCTTTGGTCTTGACCCGCAACGTGACCGCGCCGCGCAATTTGCAGGCGTGCGTACCGATGCGGATTTTAACGTAATTGATGAGCCGCTGGTGCTGTATTGCAGGCTGGCGGCGGACACCCTGCCACACCCTGATGCCTGTGTTATTACAGGCATCACTCCTCAGTCAGTACAGCAAAAAGGCGTGTGTGAAGCCGAATTTATCCGCCGCATTCATGAACAACTCACCCAGCCCAATACCTGCACGCTGGGTTATAACAACCTGCGTTTTGATGATGAAGTCACTCGTAATATTTTATACCGCAATTTTTATGACCCTTATGCGCGAGAATGGCAAAACGGCAATTCCCGCTGGGATTTAATTGACGTAGTACGCGCCGCGCGTGCTTTGCGTCCCGACGGAGTTCAATGGGTAAATAATGGCGACGGTAAACCCAGTTTTCGTCTGGATCAGCTGACCATTGCCAACGGTATTGTCCACGAAGCGGCGCATGACGCACTGGCGGATGTTTACGCCACGATTGAACTCGCCAGATTAATCAAACAGGCTCAGCCCAAATTGTTTCAGTTTTTACTGGAACACCGTGTTAAAAATAAAGTGCTGGATTTATTGCAACTGGGTCATTTTAAGCCTGTGCTGCATATCTCAGGCAAATATCGGGCAGAAAAAAACTGTTTAGCCGTCGTGTTGCCGCTCTGTAAACACCCGACCAATCCAAACGGCATTATCGTTTATGATTTATCAGTCAATCCAGAAGCCTTGTTAAATCTATCAGCCGAAGATATTCAGCACCGCTTATTCACCGCCACCGCCGACTTGCCCGAAGGCGTGGCGCGAATTCCACTAAAAGTAGTACATATCAATAAATGCCCTGTATTAGCTCCTATTTCTGTACTAAAACCCGCCGATGCCGAGCGTCTTAATATCGACCTGATTAATTGCTTGGCACACATTGAATCCATAAAAACCACGGCAGATTTGAGCGAAAAATTAGCCGTTGTGTTCAGCAGTCATGGTGACGGACAGGACACAGATCCCGATTTAGCCATCTACAGCGGTGGTTTTTTTGCCGATGCCGATAAGTCCACCATGGCAAAAATCCGCACCCTGCCACCTGAAAATTTAGCAGGCAACTCATTCAATTTCACCGATAAACGCCTGGCGGAAATGCTGTTCAGATACAGGGGGCGTAACTATCCAGACAGCTTAAACACCGACGAAAAGCAACGCTGGCAAGCATTTTGTATTAACCGATTAACAGGACAGCAAGCAGGCGCAGACATTACATTTGACGCTTATATTACACGGTTGAATGAACTAAAAGCGGATGCAACGGTCAATCAGTCAACTGTTCAAGCACTGGAATCCTACGCGCTTGAGTTGTCCAATCAGTTGGGTATGACATAATAATATCCTTTCACCATAAATATCAGGAACGATATAAAAGGTTATGAAATGACCACCGTATGACGATATGAAAACGCAACATGACATTAAAAATTTGGAGATCAAACTAGACGCTCTTTTAATATCAAACGATGTAAAAATAGGAACGCCACTATCAAAAAAGAAGTATTCGCCTTTGCTGGGCTATGAATACGATGCCGTTTCCCACACAATTGCCTTGGTGATACCAACCTCATTAAAAGGAACAGTCACATCATTGCTTAAAAAACAAGATTTAGACAATATTTTCCAGCATGAAATAACAGGCGAAACAGGCTATATAAGAATTGTCATCTATTTGTAAAATCGCCCACCATCCAATCACTACAATGCTATAAGCCCTCACCATGCAGATACAACAAGCCTTACAACTCCTGTTAAACCAGCAAAACCTCAACACCGAACAAATGCAGGCAGTCATGCGCCTGATTATGACGGGCGGCGTAACCGATGCCCAACTGGCAGGTTTTCTGATTGCCTTGCGGTGCAAAGGTGAAACTGTCGATGAAATTGCCGCCGCCGCTGACATCATGCGTGAACTGGCGACTAAAGTCAGCGTGACAGGTGCGCATATTATTGATACCTGTGGCACGGGCGGCGATGGTGCAAATACCTTTAACATCTCCACCTGCTCGGCGTTTGTCGTTGCGGCGGCGGGCGGGCAGGTTGCCAAACACGGCAATCGTTCCGTGTCCAGCCGTTGCGGCAGTGCCGATTTATTGGAAGCGGCGGGTATTAATCTCAATCTTACCGCCGCGCAAGTTGCCGATTGTGTCAATACTTTGGGCGTGGGCTTTTTATTCGCACCCAATTATCACGGCGCAATGAAACACACCATCGGCGTGCGTAAAGAGCTGGGCGTAAGAACCCTGTTTAATCTGCTGGGCCCTTTAGCCAATCCTGCCAGCGCACCCAATCAGCTCATCGGCGTATTTGCCGCGCATTGGGTAGAGCCGCTGGCGCAAGTCTTAAAAAAATTGGGCAGTCATCATGTGCTGGTCGTTAATGCCGAAGATGGTTTGGATGAAATCAGCATTGCCGCACCGACTCAGGTTGCCGAATTAAAAAACGGCACAGTGACAACCTACACCATTACGCCTGAACAATTCGGCTTTAACCGTGCCAGTTTAGCTGAATTAGCCGTTGAAAATGCCGCCGACAGTTTGCAAATGATTAACGCCGTGCTGAACAATCAATCAGGCGCGGCGCAGGACATTGTGCAACTCAACGCAGGTGCGGCGATTTATGCGGCACAGCTTAGTGATACCCTGACCGCAGGTATTGAAACCGCTGGACAAGTCATTGCCAGCGGCGCGGCGCGTGCTAAACTGAACGCCTTAATCGCTTATTCCAACTCTTTATAAACACAAAAAATCATGACTGACACCCCCGATATTTTAAAAACCATCCTCGCCACCAAACAACAGGAAGTGGCAAGACGCAGCCTGAACACGCCCATAGAAATGCTGCAAGAAATAGCCAGCGGCGTAGAGCGTCCGCGCGGCTTTGCCAATGCCCTGCACAGTAAAATTCTGGCAAAAAAACCCGCCATTATCGCCGAAATTAAAAAAGCCTCACCCAGCCAAGGCGTGATTCGGGAAAACTTCCAGCCCGTCACCATCGCCCAAGATTACGCCATGAACGGCGCGACCTGCTTATCGGTACTCACCGATAAAGAATATTTCCAAGGATCAGAAGCCTACTTGGACGCAGTCAGAAAGCGCGTACCACTGCCCGTATTACGCAAAGATTTCATGATAGATGCCTACCAAGTCCACGAAGCCAGTGCCTTAGGTGCAGATTGTATTTTGTTGATTGTTGCCGCATTAGAAGACAGCGTCATGCACGAATTAGCCGACCTAGCCACCAAATTGGGCATGGATGTCTTAGTCGAAGTCCACGATGCCGACGAACTGCAACGCGCCTTAACGCTGGACACCAAACTCATCGGCATCAACAACCGCAACCTGCGCACCTTCGCCACCGATTTACAAACCACCTTAACCTTAAAAGACAGCATCCCAGACGACCGCTTAATCATCACCGAAAGCGGCATCCACACCACCGACGACGTACAGCTAATGCTAAGCAACAACATCTACGGCTTTTTAGTCGGCGAAGCATTTATGCGCGTGGAACAATCGGGCAAAAAAATGCGCGAGTTGTTTGCGTTGTAATTGATTGATAGTCATGTAGGGTGGGCAGCGTTTTTCTGCCCACCGCTTTTGTGGGTAAATGGTGGGCAAAAGAGCGTTGCCCGCCCTACGCGACTTAATTTGTCTCGTTCCCAATTTCCTGAGACTGTGAAAGTATTTATGTGGGAGAGGCTTTAGCCTCGCATTCGAGGCTAAAGCCTCTCCCACATTTCACGGTTTCTCCTGATTGGGAACGGGCGACCACGCCTCAATAAACGCCTGATAAAACCCCCTATCCTGCACAATTGCCCCGCGTTGTGTTACTAACGCAGAGGCAAAATCCTGCGCTCTTTCCATCGTTATCTGCAATGACCAGCCGCGTTGTAAACCTAACAACAGCACCGCCGAAAACGCATCACCCGCACCGACCGTATCGACAACCGTAAGCTGAGCAGTGGGCGCGACTTCAACCGTTTCACCGAACTGAGTCATCGCTATCGCGCCCTGCTCACCACAGGTCACAATCAATACTTCCAGATGATTCCGCTCTATAAATAACACCATTGCCTCTTTTAAATCGGCGTGTAACGGCTGTAAATGCTCCAGTTCATATTGATTCAGCTTCACCCAATGCGCTTGGTCGATGATGCGCTTCACGCGCTCGGCTTGCCACCACGGCTCACGCAAATTGACATCCACAAATATTTTGCCTTGATGATGCGCTTTTAATACGTCAAGCGTGTGGGTTACAGTCGAATGACGAATTGCCAGCGTGCCGTGATACAGCAGCGAATAATGGGCGGATAAATCCAGTAAATCGGTGGTAATAAAATCGTAAGCCTGATGTGTCAAAATGGCATAACTGGGTTCGCCGTTATTAAAGCTAATCTGCACCGCGCCTGTTGGATGATCGTAATCAGTTTGTAGTTGAGCCGTTGTCATGCCCCACATATCCATTGCCTGTCTGATATTATCAGCCTGAACATCATCACCAACGCGACTGATAAAACACGGCGCAAGTCCGAAGGCTTGTGTGTGCCACGCAACATTAAACGGTGCGCCGCCCAGCACCTGCTGACCATCGGGAAACTGGTCAAACAGCACTTCGCCGAATATGCCTATCTGTTGATTGTTCATAGTATTCACTTTATGTAAACGGATTAACAAGACCTGACAGGTCTAGTGGGGAAAGCGATTAAAAAATGGTATCGTGTTGTCTGTTGTTCATTTTACCGTTTATTCATTATGACTTTATCAGCTCAAAAAACCCTGTGTCTCGTTGACGGCTCGTCTTTTTTATTCCGTGCTTATCATGCCGTACCGCCGTTGACCAATCCCAAAGGCGAACCGACCAA
>JAUYBJ010000086.1 GCA_030693155.1 Methylococcales bacterium | reverse complement strand
AAATAATAAGTGGTGGTTACGGCGGGTGAATAACTCAGGCGGTAATCGGTTTTTGCGATTAACTCAATCACATCCGCCTGATTTTTCAATATTCGGATAAAGGCTAAAAACTGTTCTTTTTGTAAGCCACCGCGATATAAGTCATTAGGATGGCGATTGGAGGTAATAACCACTACTACCTCCAGCTCAAACAGTCGGTCAAATAATCGCTGTAAAATCATGGCATCGGCTATATCGGTGACATGAAATTCGTCAAAACACAGTAGAACCGTGGAGGCTTTTATTTTTTCTGCCAATGCGTCAATGGCATTCGGCTGGTTTTGTCGTCGCGCTTCGTGAATGAAGGCATGAACTTCCAGCATAAAGGCATGAAAATAAACGCGCCGTTTTTGTATTAACGGACAGGCTTCATAAAATAAATCCATCAGCATGGATTTACCGCGCCCGACATCACCAAAAATATATAAACTGCGGCATTTTTTTTGCGTGTGCGAGCGCAGTTTACGCGCCAGTAAATTGTGCTGGGAGTGATGCCTTAGTAATAAATTATCCAATAACGTTTGCAAATGATGAAGCGCGATAATTTGCGCATCGTCATATTGAATACGTTGCTGCTCAACTTGCTGTAGATAACGTTGCTTCAGTAATCCAGACAGGTGGGGAGAGGGTGTGACAACATCGGGGGTTGTTGCACGAAAAAACTTTTTTAGCATAATATTAAGGGTGTTAGCGACATAAAATCGTCGCTTGATGTTCTTAAAAACGTTTCTTAAAATCGTATAATTTTACAACAGGTGT
The DNA here is from genome assembly GCA_030693155.1 of Methylococcales bacterium. Lineage (GTDB taxonomy): Bacteria > Pseudomonadota > Gammaproteobacteria > Methylococcales > Methylomonadaceae > UBA4132. The sequence continues at coordinate 18,773 of JAUYBJ010000086.1, read as the reverse complement.
TAGTAAATTAAACTGTTCGTGTAGGCTTTATGCTTACTCAACAACTAAAGCAGATGTGTCACTTAAGTGCGCTAGTATGAAGGCATTATCCTCTATTAAAGTAAGTTTGCAGTAACAAAAAATGGATTCAATCTCTATTTTCAAGTCGTATTGTGATAAAATTCTACCCCTTTGCCCCACCTTCATTTGACGTTATTATTCCATGATTAAACAACGCACTTTAAAAAATACCATCAGAGCCACAGGCGTAGGTCTACACACGGGCGACAAAATATATCTGACCTTGCGCCCTGCCGAACCCAATACAGGCATTTGTTTCCGCCGCGTCGATTTAGACGAACCCGTGACTATTAAGGCGACACCGCGCAATGTCGGTGAAACCGTGCTATCCACTACATTGGTCGCGGGTGATGTCAAAATTTCTACCATTGAGCATTTATTATCCGCCTTTGCAGGTCTTGGCATAGACAACGCGATTATTGATGTCAGTGCTGCCGAAGTGCCGATTATGGATGGCAGTGCAGGCCCGTTTGTATTTTTGTTGCAATCGGCAGGTGTGGAAGAACAGGACTGCCCTAAACAATACATTCGCATCAAACGCAGTATTCGTGTTGAAGATGGCGATAAATGGGCGGAATTCAATCCGTTTGAAGGCTTTAAAGTCACCTTTACCATTGATTTTGAACATCCCGCCTTTGAAGAGCACGTTAAAACAGCCACAATGGATTTTTCTTCGACTACTTTTGTAAAAGAAGTCAGCCGCGCCAGAACTTTCGGCTTCATGAAAGATATTCAAATGCTCAGAGACAACAACCTCGCACTGGGCGGTAGCCTTGATAATGCGATTGTGGTTGATGACAATAAAATCCTCAATGAAGATGGTTTACGCTGTGCGGATGAATTTGTTAAACACAAAATTCTGGATGCCATCGGCGATTTATATCTGTTGGGTCACAGCTTAATCGGCGAATTTGTCGGCTATAAATCAGGTCATGGTTTGAACAATAAATTATTGCGTACTTTATTGGATGATACCGAAGCGTGGGAAATGGTCACGTTTAATGACGATGAAGAAGCCCCGATTTCGTTTATGCGTTCTGCACAATCCTCTAGAGCACCTGAATAGTTCATTTAGCCGATAGCCGTTCTAAGGTCGCGCTTAATTTAAGTAGCGCGGCTTGCAACGGCTCATCATCTATATTTAGACTGTCATTTTTTATACATTCAATTTTTTCTGGGCAAGGCAGTTGTGCTTTACGTTCCGCTCCTGCTACAAATCCCACTTGTTGCGTCACTTTCACCTGCACATCCGCCACGGTAGGCGAAATATTAGCAAGCAGTGTCGCATGATAAAAACGCAGTTGTGATGCCCACGCGGGCGAATCGGTATACACCAGTAATTTATTATCGCGTATCAGACAACAGTGAACATGAGCTGCTAATTCTGTCGGCAACAGTTTTTGAACAGCGTGTAACAGCCGTTTTTGTTGTCCGATTTGCCCCTGAAAATACGCCATTGTCTGGTTTTTATAAGACAACGGGGTTTTGCAGGCGGTCTCTTTAGCAGTCATAAGTTGCACCTCTTAATAAAGACCTGCGAGGTTTTAAAAACCTCGCAGGTCTAGTAATACCAGTCGTTACACCCGCGTTACTTAGCTTTGATAACTATCCATTTTATTAAAATTCAAATACCGATAAGTATCTTCCGCCGTCGCATTAATCTGTCCCGCGTAACTCATGTATTCTTCAACAGTAGGAATTTTACCCAGCAACGAACACACCGCAGCCAATTCTGCCGATGATAAATACACATTCGCGCCATCACCCAAACGATTGGGAAAATTGCGTGTAGACGTAGACACGACGGTGGCATTTTTGGCAACTCGCGCCTGATTACCCATACACAATGAACAACCGGGCATTTCTGTCCGCGCCCCTGCTTTCTTAAAGGTATCGTAATAGCCTTCTTCGGTCAGCTGGCTTTCATCCATTTTAGTCGGTGGGGCAATCCATAATTTACTGGGTAAGTCGCCTTGTTGTTGCTCCAGCAATTTACCAGCCGCACGAAAATGCCCGATATTGGTCATGCACGAACCCAAAAATACTTCATCAATTTTTGTGCCTGCCACTGCCGACAACGGCTTAATATCATCGGGATCATTCGGACATGCCAGCAACGGTTCTTTAATGTCGCTCATATTGATTTCAATGACTTCAAAGTATTCCGCATCAGCATCCGCTGTCAGCAACACTGGATTGTCCAGCCAGTCTTGCATGGCTTTTATGCGGCGTTCAATGGTGCGCACATCGCCATACCCTTGGGCTATCATCCAGCGCAACAAGGAAATATCAGAATTCAAATACTCGCTTATCGGTGCTTCATTCAAACGCACGGTACAGCCACCCGCTGACCTTTCTGCCGACGCATCGGATAATTCAAACGCCTGCTCCACTTTTAAATCAGGCAAACCTTCAATTTCTAAAATGCGACCAGAAAACACATTTTTCTTACCTTTTTTGTCCAGCGTCAACAAGCCGCGTTGTAGAGCAACATAAGGAATCGCATTCACCAAATCACGCAGCGTAATACCCGCCTGCATTTCACCCGTAAAACGCACTAACACTGATTCAGGCATATCCAGCGGCATGACACCTGTTGCCGCCGCGAATGCCACCAAACCAGATCCCGCAGGAAAGGAAATACCCATTGGGAAACGGGTATGTGAATCGCCGCCTGTGCCGACGGTATCAGGCAACAACATACGATTCAGCCACGAATGAATAATACCATCGGCAGGACGCAATGCCACACCGCCGCGATTCATAATAAAATCAGGGAGTGAGTGGTGCATGGTGACATCAATCGGTTTAGGATACGCCGCCGTATGGCAAAACGACTGCATCACTAAATCCGCCGAAAAACCCAAACACGCCAAATCTTTTAATTCATCACGGGTCATAGGGCCCGTGGTATCTTGCGAACCCACGGTGGTCATGTGCGGTTCACAATAAGTATTCGGACGCACACCCGCAACACCACAGGCTTTACCCACCATTTTTTGTGCCAGCGTGTAACCTTTGCCGCTGTCTGTTTTATCGTCTGGACGCACAAACACCTCAGATGCACCCAGACCTAACGCCTTACGCGCTCTATCAGTCAAACCGCGTCCGATAATCAACGGAATCCGTCCACCTGCCTGCACTTCATCCAGCAGTACATCGGTTTTTAATTCAAAACGACACAGCACTTCATCAACATCATGATGTTTAACCACACCCAGATACGGATAAATGTCGATAACATCACCCATCGCCATGTTGCTCACATCACATTCAAACGGTAACGCGCCTGAATCTTCCATCGTGTTAAAAAATATCGGGGCGATTTTGCCGCCGATACACACGCCGCCTTCACGTTTATTGGAAATAAACGGAATATCACGACCCGTAAACCACAACACCGAATTAGTCGCCGATTTGCGTGATGAACCTGTACCGACCACATCTCCGACATAGGCAACAGGAAAACCTTTGGCTTTCAATTCATTAATTTGTTGTTCCGCGTTAGTAATGCCCTCACGCGGCATTTTCAACATCGCTTTTGCGTGTAAGGGAATATCAGGACGCGACCACGCATCAGGCGCGGGTGATAAATCATCGGTATTGGTTTCGCCCGTGACTTTAAACACCGTCACAGTCAATTTTTCAGGCATGACAGGCTTGCTGGTAAACCAATCGGCATCCGCCCACGATTGCAATATTTGTTGTGCATAGGCATTGCCTGCCTCGGCTTTTTCCTGCACATCATGAAACGCATCAAATACTAACAAAGTATGCGATAAGGCATTTACGGCAATCGGCGCAAGTTGTGCGTTATCCAGCAACTCAATCAGTGGCGCGATGTTATAACCGCCCAGCATTGTTCCCAATAATTCGGTGGCGCGTTCAGGCGTTAAAATCGGTGAGCTGGTTTCACCTTTAGCAATCGCCGCTAAAAAGCCCGCCTTAATATAAGCCGCTTCATCCACACCCGCTGGAATGCGATTTTCCAGCAAATCCAGAATAAACGCTTCTTCACCCGCAGGTGGTTGTTTGATTAAGTCAATCAATGCCGCTGTTTGTTCAGCATCCAAGGGTTTAGGCACAACGCCTTCAGCGGCGCGTTCTTCAACGTGTTTGCGGTAGGTTTCTAGCATAGTAAATCCTTGATAGTCGTTTAAAAACGGTAGGATTGGATAATATCAGACTTTTACAGGTTATCGTGCGCTATTCATCAATTTAACAATATCTTCGGCAATTGCTTTTTTATTCATGATAAAGGTATGTACAGCGGCAATAGTTTCATAAGGAACGTTGGGCAATAGCGTTTCTTCAACAGCTAATACGCCATCATTCAGTTGTTCGCCAAAAGGTGAGCGACGACCGCGTAGCCCGTTAATGCCTGAATATATTTTTATCGGCACATCGGGCGCAGGCAGTGAATTCATGAAGTGCGGGCTGGCAAGTAGCTGACCCATTTCGCCAGTGAGCAGTTTGTACAGGCGTGATGGTGCAAGTTTTTGCGCAGCTAAACAGGCTTTGGTGGGTGGCGCGAGGAAAAAACACGCTAAGGGTTGGTGTGTCAGTCTGGGTAATACGCCGCGCGTTAATACCGCGCCGAGCGAATGCCCGATGATGATAAAGTCGTCATCACGGGTATGCTGATGAATACATTTTTCCAGTCGATTAACGCAAGATTGCCAGCGTTCAAAGGCGGCTGAATACCCGAAAAAATGCGGTTGAATGCCCGCTGAGCGCAATCTGATTGCCAAGATTAACATTGAGGCGGGAGTGCGTCCCATGCCATGAATCAAAATAGCGTGCATTGTTGATTCCTTGTTTAATCGCGCTGTCTTTATGACTGCCAGTCCTTGAAGAACTGGCAGTCATTATGATGCGCGGTTAATCTGCCAGTGCCGCTAACGCGCTTTTGTAATCAGGTTCATTAGACAATTCACTGACCAGTTCCGTATAAATAACAGTGTCATTTTCATCAAGCACCACAACGGCACGCGCGGTAAGTCCTGCCAGTATTGAATCGACCAGTGTTACGCCGTAATCATCGGCAAAACTGGAACGGAAAGTGGATAACGGAATAACGTGGTGTAAATTTTCATTGCTGCAAAAACGACACTGGGCAAACGGTAAATCGGCAGAAACGACCAAGACCACCGTGTCATGGATATGCGCGGCTTTTTCGTTGAACTTAAGCGTTGACGCGGCACAGGTCGGCGTATCGAGACTGGGAACGATATTGAGAATTTTACGTTTACCCTCGTAAGTAGCTAAGTTGACATCTTTTAATTTGCCATCGACCAGTATGAAGTCGGGGGCTTTTGTGCCGACTAAAGGCAGTTCGCCAGAAGTTTGCAGGGGTTTGCCTTGAAAAGTGATGGTGGTCATAATTCGCTCTTTATGTCAGTTGTTAGATACATTGTTTACAACTGTGTTCAGAACATAGTTGCTTTACTTCAATTTGTAATTTCTCAAGCAATACTTTCTGCTCTAACCAATCGCTGTCTGTTGCATTAACGATAATAGCTTGAGCCACAAACGCCGTCGCTAAAAATTTACGGTCTGATTTATCAAGTTGATTTTCTGGTAATTCTTCAAAGCCGCGTTGTTCATCGTTTACAGGTGTAATTGCAACGAGCTGAATTTTATCGCTTGAATATTGATAATTCTTTAAATATTTAAAGAACGCATCCCCTATAGTAGGCTTACCTGATGGATTTAGCTTATTAGCATATTCATCGAGGATAAGCCCTATATTATCAATAACGATATGTAATTTTTTACATTGTCCAAGTAATTCTTTGCAAGTATCCTGACATTTTTCAGAACCATGAGTATCTCTGCCGCTCGCAACAATCGCAACATTGGTATCAATCACAAATTTTGTTGTCATTTTGTCTGAGCTTGCATCTTTCTTTTTAATGCCGCTTTATGCGTTGCCGCCATTTCCGCCATTTCATCACCGAAGAAATTATCAGGGTAATTTTTAATATCGCCAAACTCATCCATTTCTAAATCCATTAATTTAGATTCACCTTGTTGGCTATCGCAAAAATAGAGTTTTAAGTCGTCAACAGGATAGGATTCTTCTGCAACACGCCGTTGAAAACGCTGTAATAAATGTTCGCTATGGCTTTCGACAATGACCTGAATATTACGTTGTTTTGATACTTGTAAAATAACATCGGCTAAACCACTTTGTACGGAAGGGTGTAAGTGAATTTCAGGCTGTTCCATTAAAATAATACTGCCTTCTGGTACATAATAAAGTAATACTAACGCTGGTAATACCTGCGATACGCCAAAACCGACATCGGTTAAAAAGGCTTCGGTACTTTCTGGTTCTTTTTTTACAAGCGCGTGAAATAATCCAGTGCCTTCGGCAATTTCTTTTAGTTTAAATTCGTGAATTAAGCCGAGTTTTTTTAGCCAATAAGCAATAACTTCTTGAAAAGGTTTTTCTTCGTTTGATTCGGGAATTATTTGGGTTTCATTGCGAAATGTTGCGGCTAATATGGCATGAATTGTATATTCTCCACGATAACCTACTGATGACGGACTTGAACCCCGCCATTGATATTCGCGTTGAGGATATTCACGCAGAGGAGCAAGGTAATAAATATTATCCATTAATTTTTCATAAGCAGATTCAATAAACGCTATATAAGGTTTAAAACTTTCATCATCTGGAAACAAATAAGTTTTAATCGGCGATAATAATGTATCGAACCTTTTTAATGAATAATCTATCCCTTGTGGCTTCCCAATTCTACCGTCGTATATAGTATTTTTTTTAGGAACGTAAATTTCTACTTTATACTCTTTTTTCGTATCGAATTTTTTTGCTATTTTAAAATAGCCAGAAGCTGAATGATTCAAGCTTAGTGTTCTAACTTTTATTTCTTTGTTTCTAAAAATAACATCAACAGAGTTTTCATATAGTTCTCGTGAATTATTAGAAAACCATTTTATATCCCATTTTAAAGGCAAATCTTCTTGATGCTTATAAATTAAACTTTTATACGAACCCAAATTCACTAATTGATTTTGTCCGCCTAAATCTAATACTAAGCCTCTATCGGTTGCATCTTTGGTTTGTTTCAACATCAACAAAAACTGCAAAATACTCGATTTTCCTGAACTGTTCGTGCCAAATAAACCTGTCACGCGCCCTAGTTTTATATCCAGTTCACGCCACGATTTAAAATTGGAAAGCTGTAATTCAGTGAGCATTTGGTATCCCTGTAATTAAAAAACGGTGTTTCATTTTATAAAAACACCGTTTTAATTGATGGCGAGAAGTTTATTTTTGAGGTTTAGTTCTATTACGCGCCTGCAAACGTTTTTTCTTGTCCATTTCTTTACTGATAGGCTTGGGTTTCTTCTGCCCATCAAACGGATTGACGGGTGATTTAAACACCAGACGGATAGGTGTGCCTGATAATCCTAATTTCTCACGGTAATAATTGCTTAAATAACGCTGATAAGAAATCGGCAATACGTCAGTTTGTACACCATGAATAATAATGACAGGTGGATTGCGCCCGCCTTGGTGGGCGTATTTGAGTTTAATGCGGCGCGTGTTGACAACGGGCGGCTGGTGCGCTGTGGTCGCTTCTTTTAGTAGTCGTGTTAAGACAGGCGTGGACATATCAATCATGGTGGAGGCATACAGGTTATGCACCATGTCGAATAATTTACCTACGCCGCTGCCGTGCAGTGCGGAAATCGGGTGTTTTTCGGCAAAATCAAGAAATGACAGTTTAAATTCCAGATGCCGTTCTATCGTGCCTTTTTGCGTTTGAGTCAAACCATCCCATTTATTCAAGCCGATAATCAGCGGTCTGCCTGCTTCTAACACTAAGCCTAATAAATGCGCGTCCTGATCGGTAATGCCTTCGCTGGCATCAATCAGATAAATCACCACATTGGCTTTTTCAATGGCTTGCAGTGATTTGATAACGCTGAATTTTTCGATGGTTTCGGCGATTTTGGAACGGCGACGCATTCCAGCGGTATCAATCAGGGTAAATTGTTTACCGTTGCGTTCAAAAGGGATGTAGATACTGTCGCGTGTTGTACCTGGTTCATCAAATACGATAACCCGCTCTTCACCTAATATGCGATTTACCAGCGTGGATTTGCCGACATTAGGACGACCAACCACGGCAATGGCGATGCCTTTGCGCGTATCTTCATCGACTTCTTCTTTGCTTTCAGGCGGTAATAACTGGTAGGCGTGTTCGAGTAATTCGGCTACACCTCTGCCGTGTGAGGCAGCAATACGGACGGGTTCGCCCAATGCCAGTGAATAAAAATCGGCGGCGGCGATATTGCTGTCAATGCCATCTACTTTATTGGTGACAAGAACAATGGGCTTGTTGAGCTTTCTTAATGAATCGGCAATGACTCTATCAGAGGCACTCAAGCCTTCACGCGCGTCCACCATAAAAAAGACAATATCCGCTTCTTCTAAAGCGACTTGTACTTGTTTTCGAGACACGCTATCAATGCCTTCGGCATCGTCAGCGATACCGCCCGTATCAACGACTAAACAGGCGCGATTGCCATGTTTAACCCGTCCATATTGGCGGTCGCGGGTGAGACCAGGATAATCGGCAACCAAGGCTTCACGACTACGCGTTAAATAATTAAATAATGTGGATTTGCCCACATTGGGTCGCCCGACGAGGGCTATAACAGGTAACATAAGTTTTTAATGAGCGGTTAAAGCGGCAAGTGTGCCGTCTTTTGCATAAACATAAACAATTCCATCGGCTATAACGGGTTTGACACCAATACCAGTATCGGTAATCTGTACTCGTCCTAACTGTCTGCCATCACGAGTGCTGAGCCAATGAACATAGCCTTCAAAATCTCCCACTACAACATAATTTTGATACAGTGTGGGAGCGGTTAATTTGCGGTGATTGAGTTCTTTTTGTGACCACAGACCCGCGCCACGGCTTTGCTCTATCTGCAATACCTGACCGATGGAATCAGAGAGATACAAGTGAGAGCTGTCGTAACTCAAGCCTGTATGTGAGGAAATTTTTTCGTTACGCCACATCACTTCGCCGTCGGAAGCAGACACGGCACTGATACCGCCGTTATAACTGGCGATATAAATCGTACCGTCTACTTCAACGGGATCAACATCCAAATCAACCAGTCGTTCAATTTCAGAACGTCCTTTAGGCATGGCAATGGTGGTTTCCCAGACGTATTTACCGTTACTGAGTTTCAGGGCGACTAATTTACCGTTGTCATAACCGACAATAACGTTATCTTTAATGACCAATGGCATACCTGTACCGCGTATGCTTAAGGCAGGAACACTGTGTTCATAATCCCACAAGCGTCTGCCTGTTTTTTCATCAAGGGCAACAACTGTACCTGCGGCAGTACGCACAAGCACTATACCTTTGGCAATCACGGGAACAGCGAGTACCTCACTGGATACGGTCGCTTCCCAGAGCTGTTCGCCATTTTCACTGTTAAGCGCGACCACTTTTGCTTTGCTGGAACCTAAAATAATACGCCCTGCGGCTAAACCCGGCCCTGCTGAAAAAGGAATTTCGGTTTGGACTTCCCACAGCAAGTTGCCAGTTTTTGCATCCCGCGCCTGTACTACGCCTTCTCTATCAGCAGCAATGACTTTGCCGCCGCCAATAGCGGGTATTAATTTCAAAGTATGTCCATCAGCACCGACTCCGATACTTTCTTTCCATACAATTTGAGCCTCCAGTTCCTGATGGTATTCGACTAAGGGCGTAGGCGGTGTGGAATTATCTTCACCGCCACTGAAATAGTCATAAATACCAGATACGGATTCTTTGGCATAGTCCATTGCGGAACAGCCTGCCAAGCCCACTAAACAAAGTAATACCAGCGTAATTTTGCGCATTATTTTTTCGCTTCCACCCGCTCAGGTGCGGTCAGGTCATCAATTTTCAGTTGTAATAAAGGTGATTTAGCCCCATTGCGCAAGGCGTTTTGATAAGAGGTACGCGCTTGGTCAAAACGATTTAACGCAACGTATAAATCACCGGTTAATTCATCATAACTACTGGAAAAACTGGCTGAACTGGCGGGGTCAATTTTGTTAATCAACTCCAGCCCCTGTTCATATTCTTTATTGGCTAACATTAAGCGCACCAATCTGATTTTAGCGATGTTGCTTAATTCTTTGTTTGAGCTTTCACCGATTTTGGTCAAAATCTGTTTTGCAGTCGCGGTATCATTTTGCTGCGCTTTTAACTGCGCCTGATACAAGCCGCTATACAATGCGTAATCTGTTTTCGGAAATTCGGTTTGAACACGCACCGCTAATTTTTCCGTGTTGTCTTTATTGTTGGACTCCACCGCTTTGACTAGCTCAGCGTATAACGCCGATGCTTTTTCTGCTTCAGCGTGTTTATGTTCCAGCCAATACTGCCAACCTAAAATCGCCACGATACCCAATACTATACCGATAATGGTGGATTGACCATTTTCTTTCCACCATCTTTGTGCCGCTTCAAGGCGTTCTTCTTCTGTTGTATCTAAAATTTCCACTACGGTTCTCTTGTTATCAATTTAAAAACGAGGTTTGCAAAAATTCAATTGCAGCAGCCTGCGACAATACTTGTTGTTCCGTATTATCGCGTAACGGTTTAATGCTGACTTCGCTGCGACTCACTTCATCATCCCCTAAAATCAGTGCGTAAGTCGCACCGCTTTTATCGGCTTTTTTGAACTGGCTTTTAAAACTGCCGCCAACGCAGTCAATTTGTAATTTTATGCCAGTGACTTTATCTCTGATAGCTTCGGCAAAATAAAATCCTTGTTGTTCGGCTTGTTCACCGACACGAATCAAGTACACGTCAACCGCAGGGGCAACAGGTAAATTTAAGGTTTCCATGAGTGCCAGCAAGCGTTCCATGCCCATAGCAAATCCGACTGCGTGATTCGGCTTACCGCCTAATTGTTCGATTAGACCGTCATAGCGTCCGCCTGCACACACTGTACCTTGTGAACCTAATTCGGTCGTGCCCCATTCAAAGACAGTTTTGCTGTAATAATCCAGCCCGCGTACCAAGCGCGTATTAATCACATAGCCGATGCCAACCTTATCCAAGATGGTGGTAATGGCTTTAAAATGTTGCAGACTGTCTTCACCCAAATACGCCATTAACTCAGGCGCATTGGCAACCACGTCTTTCATCGCTGGATTTTTAGTATCCAGTATTCGTAATGGATTGGTTTTTAACCGCCGTAAGCTGTCTTCGTCCAGTTTATCCAAATGCTGTTGAAAGTAAGTCACTAAATTGTCACGGTACACTGAACGCTCGGCAATCGTGCCTAATGAATTCAACTGCAAACTCACTTTTTCACGAATGCCCAGCCGTTTCCACAACCTATCCATCAATAAAATCAGTTCGGCATCAATATCAGGGGCGGACATTCCGTAGGTTTCTACGCCCAATTGAATAAATTGGCGATAACGTCCTTTTTGCGGGCGTTCATGACGATACATTTGACCGTAATACCATAAACGATGCACCTGATTGTGAAGCAAGCCATGTTCCAGACAGGCGCGTAAACAGCCCGCCGTGCCTTCGGGACGCAAGGTAAGTGAATCACCGTTACGGTCATCGAACGTGTACATTTCTTTTTCGACTATATCGGTGACTTCACCGATAGAGCGTTTAAAAAGTTCGGTTTTTTCGACAATAGGCAAACGGATTTCTGAATAGCCGTAACTGCTTAACACCTCGCGGATAATGTTTTCCGCGTACTGCCAAAGTGGAGTTTGATCGGGTAGCACATCGTGCATTCCGCGTATTGCTTGTATATTATTTGCCATAATGTGTTACGACCTCATTGTGGTCGTAGTGTAGATTTGATTTGTTTTGCTTCATTAGAATAGGGAAATTTTTCCAATAATAGAGCGGTATATTCTTTTACCAGCATTTCATTTCCCAGTGCCTGTTCTGTTTGTATGGCAACCCATAATGTGTCAGGGGTCTGCGCGGCAACGGTTAAATACCGCTCCAAATACTCTCTTGATGCTTTAAAGTCGCCATTTTGGTAACTCATTTTTTGCATTTCTAACAAAAGCGGTGCGTAATTAGGATTTGCTTGCAAGGCTTTTTCAAAATAAGTACCTGCTTTTTTCTTATCGCCCATTGCCATCTGGCAACGCCCTGCATTGGTCAATGCCATCCACGGCGTTTCGTTCAGCATATTGGAACTTGCCTTTGTCAATAACGCCATGCCTTTGTCAAAATCACGGCGATCACACAAAAAACGACCATAATTATTTTGCAGGCTTAAATTTTCAGGATCCAAACTTAAACAACGTTCATACTGTTGTCTGGCATCATCGTACTTATTGAGTTTTTCATACAAAAATGCCATCGCTATATGGGCTGGAATACTGTCAGAATTGCTTTGTAATGCCAGCTCTAAATTTTCTTTCGCCAGCGACAGGTTATTTAAACTCAGATAGCGTACACCCAGCTGCAAATACACGTTGGCAGCATCAATTTTCTCTTTTTCAGCCACCGTAGAACAGGCGACTAAAGCAACTGGTATCAGACAAACAACAATTCGGTTAAGTTTTTTAAGCCACATGGTTTGAACCTGCGTTGGTCAATTTAAGGTGTCTACGGCTTTTATCCTGCACTTGCCCGACTAATTGACCACAGGCTGCATCAATATCTTCGCCGCGTGTTTTTCTGATGGTAGTCACAATTCCACCATCGTTCAATAAAGCTTTAAACTGATTCATGGTGTCTTTGCTGGAACAGCGATAAGAGGAACCTGGAAACGGATTAAAGGGTATTAAATTAATTTTTGCAGGGACGGTTTTTAATAATTTCAGTAAGCCGCGTGCATCATCCATTGAATCATTCACGCCCGCTAACATCACATATTCAAACGTGACCGTGCGACGTGGTGCGATTTTGGCATTATCCCGACAAGCTTCCATTAGCTCCTTTAATGGGTATTTTTTATTGATAGGCACTAACTCATCGCGTAATTCATCACGCACTGCGTGTAACGACACCGCCAGACTGACATCACAGACTTCTGTTAAGCGATACATAGCAGGCACTACGCCCGATGTACTGATAGTGACACGGCGTTTGGATAAGCCGTAAGTAAAATCATCCATCATCAGGTTCATTGCCGCGACCACATTATCAAAATTAAGCAGGGGTTCGCCCATGCCCATCATGACCACATTGGTGATTTTGGCAGTCGTGCCCAAGCGTTTTTGCGCGACAAACACCTGACCGATAATTTCAGCGGTACTAAGATTGCGATTAAAACCCTGTTGCGCAGTGGAGCAAAAGGTACAGGCTAACGCACAACCGATTTGCGAAGACACGCACAACGTGCCGCGTCCTTCTTCGGGAATGAAAACGGTTTCCACGCGATTACCGCAATGGGTTTGCATTACCCATTTGCGGGTGGCATCACTGGCTATTTGTTCAACAACAATTTCAGGCGTTTCGATAACGCAGTTGTCAGTCAGATACGCGCGTAACGATTTGCTTAAATTGCTCATCAGGTCGAAGTCTTGTACGTCTTCCTGATAAATCCATTTCAGCAATTGCGTGGCGCGAAACGGTTTTTCGCCTAAACCGACAAAAAAGGCAGCTAAGCCTTTTCTGTCGAGATCCAGCAAATTAACCTTTTTAGGATTAACGGGTTCTAGCACAAAGTTCATCAGCTGAGAAAAAGTAAGCGATTTCTCTGGCAGCAGTGTCTAACGCATCTGAACCGTGGACGGCATTTTCGTCGATGCTGCTAGCAAAGTCAGCACGGATAGTGCCAGCTGCTGCGTCTTTCGGGTTGGTCGAGCCCATGATTTCACGGTGTGCCAATACTGCATTTTCGCCTTCTAACACTTGCATTATCACAGGGCCTGAAATCATGAATGCGATTAAATCGTTAAAAAAGCCGCGTTCGCTGTGTTCAGCATAAAAGCCTTCTGCTTGTTCTTTAGTCAAATGCAACATTTTTGCTGCAACAATTTGTAAGCCATTGGCTTCAAAACGGCTGTAAATTTGACCGATTACGTTTTTTGCAACTGCGTCGGGTTTAATGATTGAGAAAGTACGTTCGATTGCCATTGTGTTGTAAGACTCTTAAAAGTTAATAAAAAATAAGTGGGGATTATAACTGATTTATGCGTGTGTTGTAGGTTGGGTTGGGTTGCGCTGTTCGACAAGCTCACAGCTAACCCAAGCTGTAGATTCCGCTATGGCAAGTTATCCAGTTCCGAACCTTCTTTCACAGGAGCAATTAAATCCGCTGAACTGACACCTAATAACAACGCCGCTGGACTGGCGATAAAGATAGATGAATAAGTACCGAAAACCACGCCAAATAACATGGCGGTGGAAAAATTGTGAATGGCTTCACCACCTAGGAAAAATAATGACACCAACACCAACACCACCGTGAACGAAGTCATGATGGTTCGGCTTAAGGTGACATTCACCGAAAGATTCATAATTTCTTCAGTGGTCATTTTTCTTAAATTCCGAAAATTTTCACGAATACGGTCGTAAACCACGATAGTATCATTGAGTGAGTAACCAATCAGCGCAAGTATCGCCGCTAATACGGTTAAATCAAATTCTAAACCAAGCACTGAAAATACGCCCAGTGTCACAATTACATCATGGAAAGTTGCGATAACCGCACCCACTGAAAACTTCCATTCAAAACGCCATGCAATGTAAATTAAAATACCGATAGTCGAATAGAGTAAGGCCAAAAAACCATCTTCAGCCAAGTCATCACCCACTTGCGGACCCACAAATTCAATGCGGCGCACACTGGCAGGTTCTTTAGTAGTTTTATTAATGGCATCAATAATTTTGGCACTAATGTCCTTATTTTTCATGTCATCGTGCGGTTTTAAGCGGATTAACACGTCTTTAGTCGTGCCGAAATTCTGTACGGTGGCATCGTTAAAACCTGTCTCAGCTAAGGTTTTACGCAACTGGTCTAAATCTGCTGTTTGTTGATAGCCAACTTCGATTAATGTGCCTCCTGTAAAATCAATACCCATCTGCAAACCACGGACTGCCAAAGAGCCAATGGAGATAATCATTAGAATACTGGAGAAAATCAGGGCAATATTGCGGTTGCCTATAAAATTTATATTGGTTGCTTTCATAGTGTTGTCTTTGTCGTTAATTAATAATAAGTCAGGTCTAAACAAACGCAGGTTAAATAGATAACTTCTCGACGCGACGATCACCATAAAACCAGTTCATAATCATCCGTGTACCTGTGATAGCGGTAAACATGGAAGATAACAGACCGATAATCAGCGTAACAGCAAAGCCTTTTACTGAACCTGTACCAAAAGCGAACAACATGACAGCAACTAATAATGTAGTGATGTTAGAGTCAAGAATAGTGGCAAACGCTTTTTCAAAACCGATAAAAATAGCCGATTGTGGCGTATTACCCAATTGAACCTCTTCTTTAATTCGCTCAAAAATCAATACGTTAGCATCAACCGACATACCCACGGTTAAAATAATCCCCGCAATACCAGGTAAGGTCAAAGTTGCTTGTAACATCGACAAAATGGCAATAATGATAAATACGTTAAATATTAACGCTACATTAGCAAATACGCCGCATAGCTTGTAATAAATCATCATAAACAATACAACCAGACCAAAACCAACCAAAAACGACAACACGCCTTTATCAATATTATCCTGACCTAAACTTGGCCCTACGGTGCGTTCTTCTACCATATCGACAGGTGCGGCTAATGCCCCTGCTTTTAATAATAAGGCTAAATTACGCGCTTCTTGCGGACTGTCCAAGCCTGTGGTTTGAAAGCGTTTACTGAATACGCCTTGAATAGTCGCCACGTTAATGACTTTTTCCACTTTTTCTTTATGATGAACTTTGACACCGTCAACGACTTTGGTTTCATTTTTATATTCAATGAAGACCACCGCCATTGGCTTACCGACACTGACTTTGGTGAGATTACCCATTTTAGTCGCGCCGACACCGTTGAGCGTGATGCTCACCGCAGGTCTGCCATTATCATCGACATTAGAAGCCGCATCGACAATCTGGTCGCCCGTCACGATGACACGCTTATCTAACAAAATAGGGCTGCCATTTTTGTCTTTGTACAAACGGCTACCGACAGGAACGTGTCCTGAAATTGCTTGTTGTACATCGTGTTCAACATCGACTAAACGATATTCCAGTGTTGCGGTTGTACCCAAAATTTCTTTCGCGCGAGTGGTATCTTGTACACCGGGTAACTGAATCACAATGCGGTTGTCGCCTTGCTGTTGAATCACAGGTTCGGCAACGCCTAATTCGTTGACCCGATTACGCAGTGTGGTCATGTTTTGCGCAACGGCAGATTTTTTAATGTCTCTGATTTCCGTGTCTTTGAGTTTTAACCAAACCTGTTCACCAGAAGCGGGTTCGGTAATATCCAGCACACGAAAATCTTTATTCAGCACTTTCATGACTGCCGCTTTTTCATCGGCGGTTTTCATGATGACTTTGATATAACCGTTGTCTTTGGCAACCGACTGATAATGCACTTTTTCTGCTCTTAATGCTAAACGCACATCGTCTACATAGCGTTCTTCGGCTTGTTTAACAGCGGCATCCATATCCACTTCCAGCAGGAAATGTACCCCACCGCGCAAGTCTAAACCCAGATACATGGCATCCGCACCCAGAGCGCGTAACCAAGCGGGTGTAGTGGGCGCAAGATTTAATGCTACCGTATAATTGTCGCCTAATGAGTCGCGCAATGAATCCGCTACTTTCATTTGTTCATCGGTATTAGTAAAGCGGGCTAATACTTGGCTGTTGTTAAACTCAAACGCCTTAGTGGCTACGCCTGTTGTTTTAATAGCCGCTTCAATTTGCTTGGCTTGCTCATCGGTTAATTTAGCGGAGGCAACTGCCGATGACACTTGTACCGAGGGATCATCGCCGTATAAATTCGGCAACGCATAAATAAGAGAGATCAGAAAAGTAACCAGTACGAGGATATTTTTCCAAAGTGGGAAATGATTTTGCATTATGTTATTCCAAGAATTAAATCACGCCTTACAGCAACACGGCGTTCTCACATTAGACTCTAACGACTTTTTTAGTAATCGCTTTATAAGTTCCTTTCGGCATCATGGTTTCGATGCTTTGGCGTTGAACTTGAATAAAGGTGTTGTCACAAATTTCAATTTTGACAAAATTATCATCCATATCAATCACTTTACCCAAAATACCGCCTGAGGTAACGACTTCCGCGCCTTTAGTAATGGCAGCAATCATGTCCTTTTTTTCTTTGGCACGTTTAGATTGCGGACGTAAAAATAGAAAGTAGAAAAAAGCCAGTACGCCCAGTGGAAACAACATTCCTTCGATGCCGGGGGCTTGGGCAGCGGGTGCAGCAGCGGCAACCGCGTCAGAGATAAAGAAGCTCATAAGTTATCCTCAGTGTTTTATTATAGTAATTAAAAATCTCGCCATTATGCCACAGTCAACAGGGCTTTACCCACCGTTAAGTTAAAAGTTAGTCATCATCAATGCCGACACTGCCTCTAATCAGATAATGCGGTCTGCCCTTCACTTCATCATAAATTTTGGCAATGTATTCGCCGATAATACCCAAGCTAATCATCACAAAACTGCCGATTAACAATAAACAGATAATAATCGTGGTATAGCCTGAAACAGCTTGATTTTGTGCGACCGACCACAGCGCATCAGTGGCAACACCAAAACCCAGTATCAAGGTCAAAATGCCTAAAAAAGTAATGATACGCAGCGGAAAGCCTGTGAATGAGGTTAGCGCGGTAATGGCAAGCTCCAATAATGACCAGAAAGACCATTTACTTTCATCACCCTCACGCTCTGCAACATCAAAATAGATGTAAACCTAACCAACTGGTTAAACCGCGAAAAAACCGCTGTTTTTCGGGTAGTTGATGAGTAAAAATGTCCACGATTTCTCTGTCCAATAATTTAAAATCCGACGAGTTCTTGACGTTGATACCCCCCAAACCTGAAATGAGGTGATTAATGCAGTACGCGGTAAATTTTTGCCACGCTGAATCTTTTGCGCGACTGCGTTTAACCGCATGAACAATTTTTGCACCTGCCCGCCATTTATCCAGCATTTCAGGAATAAAACTGGGCGGGTATTGTAAATCGGCATCCAGCGTAATCACTGCTGCGCCTGTCGCATAGTCTAATCCTGCCAGCAAGGCATTTTCTTTGCCAAAATTTCGACTGAGGGCAATGCCTTTAATGCGAGCATCTACCTGAGAGAGCGTGCAGACTTTCTGGTAAGTATCATCAGAGCTACCGTCATCGACCACGATGATTTCCCACGCATTATCGACACACTCCGTTAAAATCTCGGCGATTTGTTTTACCGCTACCTCGATCCCCTGACTTTCATTGTGCGCAGGAATAATCACACTAATCACGGTGCTGGGTTTCATAACTACATTCATATTTTTACTTGATCAAAGGCAAATGAGGATAACGACTCAACTGAATATTGAGTCGTTGGTAAGTAGTTAAACAAAAGTAATCTGTTATTCAGTGCCAAAGCCCTCTAAGATGGAAATAACGGAATTTTTTAGATGGCTGTAGCTGAGATAACAGGATAAAGGCAACCATTCATACTTTATTTTA
Source organism: Methylococcales bacterium (assembly GCA_030693155.1). Lineage (GTDB taxonomy): Bacteria > Pseudomonadota > Gammaproteobacteria > Methylococcales > Methylomonadaceae > UBA4132. The sequence goes on along the minus strand of JAUYBJ010000086.1, from coordinate 14 downwards.
CGCCAGAGAATTTC